>CALAGR010000190.1 GCA_937891735.1 uncultured Pseudomonadota bacterium
CGGGCCCTGGCCACCCTGCCCCTGCATCCACGCCTGGGGTGCGTGCTGCTGGCCGGGGCGGCGGCGGGGGTGCTCGCGACGGCGGCGACCGCAGCGGCCCTGCTCGCGTCCCGCGACGTGCTCCGCGGCGAGCTGGCAGACGAGCTCGAGGACGACGATCTGGCCCTGCGCCTGCGGCTGGTGGCGGCGCGCGAGCGCGGTCAGCGACCGCCGAGGGGCGTGGACGGGGGCGCCCTGGACAAGGTGCGCAGGGTGCGCGATCAGCTGATGACCGCCGTGCAGCGGCTCGACGTGACCCCGGCGGCATCGACGGCAGCTGCGTCCTCGGGTGCCGACCCCCTGGTCGCGGCGCTGCTGGAGGGCTTCCCGGACCGGGTGGCGCTGCGGCGAGCGGGGGGCGAGCGGTTCCTGCTGGCCTCGGGCACGGGGGCGCGGCTGGCCCCCAACTCGGTGGCCCGGACCGCGGAGCTGGTCCTGGCGCTGGCGCTGGAGGTGGGCCCGCGGGGTGGGGAGCCGCTGATCCGCCTCGCGGTGCCGCTGCTCCCCGAGCAGCTCGACGTCGAAGAGCACGACGAGCTCGCCTTCGACCCGGAGCGCGAGGCGGTGGTGCAGCGCCGGGTGCGTCGCTACGGCGCGCTGCTCCTGGACGACCAGCCCCTGGACGGCAAGCCGGATCCCGACGCGGTCAGCGCGTGTCTGGAGGACGCGGCGCACAAGCACGGCGCGGCGCGGCTCCTGGACTTCGACCGGGACGCGCAGGAGCTGTTGGGCCGGATCGCCACCCTGCGGCCGCTGTTCCCGGAGCTGGACCTGCCGGATCCGGCGGACCCCGACCTGCTGCTGCCGGGGCTGTGCGTGCAGCGCCGGAGCTTCGCCCAGCTCCGCAAGGCCAGCGTGCACGACGCGGTGCGCGCCACCTTGAGCTGGACCCAGCGGACGAAGCTGGACGAGCTCGCGCCGGAGCACCTGCGGGTGCCGAGCGGCTCGTCGATCCGGCTGCAGTACGACCCCCGCGGTGTGGATCCCCCGGTCCTGCCGGCCCGGATCCAGCAGCTCTTCGGAATGCACACCACCCCGCGCATCGCCAACGGGCGGCTCGGGGTGCTCGTGCACCTGCTGGCGCCCAACAACCGGCCCGCCCAGGTCACGTCGGATCTGGCGAGCTTCTGGGCCACCACCTACCCCGCCGTGCGCAAGGATCTGCGGGGCCGCTACCCAAAGCACGCGTGGCCCGAGGACCCGAGCACGGCGGTCGCCGAGGACCGGCCCCGTCGACGGCGTTGAGAGAGGGGGTACGATCCCGTCCGTGTCTCGCTTCTTCCTCCTGGCGGGCGCGCTGCTCCTGACGGCGTGCTCCACCTCCGTGACCCTCAATGTGCACAACGGCACAGACCGGCCCGTGCAGATCGGGGGGCTCGACGCGCCCCTCCTGGTGGCGCCGGGCGACACCGCGCGGGTCACCGGGCTGCGCTCCATCCCCAGCCCCCTCGTGGCCACGAGCGACGGCGCCGAGGTGGAGCGCCAGACGGTCCCCACGCCTCCCGCCGGCGGCCACGCGGTGTGGGTGGTGGGGGGCGGCGCGTGCTTCGCGGAGGCCGACTTCGGCTCCTACTACGGCGACCTCGACGTCCCAGCGGGGGCCGAGGTGATCGGCAGCATCACGGCGACGGAGCATGTGTACGTGAGCCCCGGCCGCGTGCGCGCCGGACCGGGGCAGATGCTGCCGAAGACCGCGCGCGGGGCGGTGCACGCGCTGGTGCAGGTCCCCTGTCAGGCCAACCAGCGGGGGGACGCGCTGCTGCGCAGCTGGCTCGAGATCAAGCTGCTGGAGATCCAGCCCCAATAGCCGGTCAGCGGGCTGCTCGCCTCGTTCGGCGCGAGAGGGTCGGACGGACCTAAAGTCCCCGGGGAGCGTGACCGATAGGGTCTGGACGCCCGCCCGCGGCGACGGAGCCATTGATGTCCAAGACCTCGCGCCTGTCCGCGCCGCCCCCCGGAGCGCCCCGCCGCGCCTCTCCCAACCAGGCCCGTCCCGCCGTGGCCGGCGCGGCCCCCGACGCGCGCTCGCTCAAGCTGGGCGATCTGCTCGTGTCCCGGGGGATCGTCACCCACGAGGATCTGGAGGCCGCCCTGGCCGCCCAGGCGATCGAGAGCCGCTACCTGGGCGACATCCTCGTCGACATGGAGTGCCTCGATCAGACCACGCTGTACTCGGTGCTCGCCGACCAGGCGGGGCTGCCCTTCGTGCGCCTGGAGCCGCGCTACCAGGACCCGATGGTCTCGGGGATCCTGCCCTTCGCGATGATCAGCCGGCTGCGGGCGATCCCGCTGTTCAAGGTGGACAAGACCGTCACTGCGGCGATGGACGACCCCACCGACCTGGAGCGGATCAAGGAGCTGTCGTTCGCCACGGGCTGCCAGGTGCACGGGGTGTTCACGACGAAGGACGCCATCGAAGCGGCCATCGAGGCGCGCACCGGCAACCTCATCAAGGTGGCGGGGCTGCGCTCCTCCGGCGAGCTGTCCGCCCACGCCGACCAGACCCAGGAGGAGCTGTACGGCTGGGGGCGCGAGGACGAAGCGGATCCGACCGAGCTCAGCCGCAGCACGGTGGTCGTCGATCTCATCGACAACCTCGTGGTCGAGGCGCTGCAGGTCCGGGCCAGCGACATCCACCTGGAGCCGAAGGCCCGGCACCTGCGCGTGCGCTTTCGCATCGACGGCATCCTCACGGACCGACCCTCGATCCCCAACGGCTACAAGGCCGCGGTCCTGTCGCGCTGCAAGATCATGTCGGACATGGACATCGCGGAGCGGCGCGTGCCCCAGGACGGCGCGTTCTCCATGCGGTTCAAGGGGCGCCGGGTGGACTTCCGGGTCAGCACCTTCCCCACCGGCCACGGCGAGGTCATCGTCGTCCGGATCCTGGACCGGGCGGGGCTCAAGCTCGAGCTGAGCAACCTGGGCTTCCCCCATGCCCTGGCGACCGAGATGCGCACGGTGGTCAACCAGCCCAACGGGATCCTGCTGGTCACCGGCCCCACCGGCTCGGGCAAGACGTCCACGCTGTACGCCCTGCTCAAGGAGCTGGACTCGGCGACCAAGAAGATCATCACCCTGGAGGATCCGGTCGAGTACGAGCTCAAGGACATCACCCAGGGCCAGCTGAACACGAAGGCGGGCTTCACCTTCGCGCGGGGGCTGCGCTCGATCCTGCGGCAGGACCCGGACGTGATCATGGTGGGCGAGGTGCGGGACGCCGAGACCGCGCAGATCGCCATCCAGGCCTCCCTCACCGGCCACCTGGTGATGTCCACGCTGCACACCAACTCCGCCAGCGCCGCCGTGGCGCGGCTGCTGGACATGGGGCTGGAGCCGTTCCTGATGGCGACCTCGATCTCGGGGATCCTCGCCCAGCGCCTGGTGCGCCGGCTGTGCGCCAACTGCAAGGTGCCGTACACGCTCACCGACGAGGAGCGCACGTCCCTCGGCTTCGAGTGGCCCTCGGGCCAGAAGGAGGCGGAGCTCTACAAGGCCGTGGGCTGCATGTACTGCAACAACCTCGGCTACCACGGCCGCATGGGCATCTTCGAGTTCATCAGCGTGAACGCGGAGGTCGAGTCGATGATCATCCGGCGGATCTCGGGCAAGGACCTGGAGCGCGCGATCATCGAGTCCCGCAACCACCGCACGCTGCGCACCGACGGGCTCGAGAAGGTCGAAGCCGGCGAGACCACGCTCGAGGAGGTGCTGCGCGTCAGCATGGGCTGAGCGCGGCACGGGAGATCACATGGACATCATCGAGAAGCGAAACACCCACGGCATCGTCCTGTCGATCGACCGATCGCTGGACCGGACGAACGCGGGGGACCTGGACAAGGCCCTCGCCATGCACTTCGACGACGGCAAGATGGACGCGATCTGGCTCGACGTGTCCGGCGTGCAGTCGGTGGACTCGGCGGGGCTGACCCTGTGGCTGAAGTGGCACCGCAAGTCGCTCAACGTCGGGCGGCGCTTCGCGATCGTGTGCGCCAACAGCTTCCATCGGAAGCTCCTGGAGATCACCCGGCTCGACCAGGAGATCGTCATCTTCGACCGTCCCGGGGGCACGCGGATCCTGCCCACCTTCGGGCGGGACACGGCCCGTCGCGATCTGCTCGATGACCTGGAGATCGTGCTGTAGGGCGCGCCGCCGTGGGCGCTACAGCCCCGGGGGGACCTGGCCCGGCCGAGCCAGCCCCGCGTCGATGAGGGTCTGGCCCTCCGCGCGGATCGCCTGCCACAGCGCCTGGACCTCGGGATCGGCGCCGGAGGTCGCGGCGTCGAACAGATCCGTCGCCTCCCGGGGATCGGCGGCCCGGTCGTACAGCTCGACGTTCCCCACGCCGTCGTAGATCAGGACGCGGGAGCCGCGCTCGGCGGAGATGGCTGCGGAGGGCAAGTCGTTCGCGTTCTCCTTGGCCAGGGTCGTCAGCCGGATCCTGTCCGCGGGCGCCTCGCCGAGCACGAAGCCCGTGATCTCCGGCTCTGAGGAGTCCGCCTCGTCGTACGGATCGATCCCGAGGATCGCCAGGGCCGTGGGCAGCAGATCGGTCTGGGTGGTCGGCCCGGTCCAGGCGCCCGGGACGAGGGTGCGCGCCCACAAGCCCCCCAGCACGGCGCGCTCCTCCACGTGCACCGTCTGCGCGTGGTTCCACCCACGGTGCTCACCGAACTGCTCTCCGTGGTCCGCCCACAGCACGACCAGGGTGTCGTCCAGGATGCCGAGCGCGTCGAGCTCCTCCCACAGCCGCTGGACCTGATCATCGAAGTAGCGCACCTCGGCGCGGTACCGGAGCCAGACCTCGGCCAGGAACGCGTCCCGCAGGTCCTGGGACCAGCCTTCCCACTCCCCGGAGTAGTCCAGCCAACCGGCGGTCACGTCCGCGGGAGACGGGGCCAGGTCCTCGAGCCCCCCGAGGTAGCTCTGGGGGGGCGTCAGGGGGGTGTGCGGATCGAAGTAGTGCACCGCCAGGAGCCACGGGGCGCCGGCCTGGTCGAGATCCTCGGCCATCACCAGCGCCGCGTCCGTCACCGACGAGGCCTCCATCGTGCCCGACACCACGTCGTGGAAGGACGCCTCGAAGCCCCCGAGGCCGGTGTTGAAGATGTGGTTGGCGTTGACCAGCCCGCTGGCGTAGCCCCGCGCGGTGAACCGGCGGATCCCCCACCGGAAGTCGTCCGGGATCGACCCGCCGATGTCCCCGAGCTGCCCGTGCAGGCCCAGATCGCTGCCCGATGCGCCGTTGAACAGGCACGGGAAGGTCGAGCCGGTCCAGGTCGAGCACGCCGTCAGGTCGTCCAGGGCGACGCCGCTGGCGAGGAGGCTGTCCAGGAACGGAGACTCCTCGCCGCCCGAGTACCTGCCGATCACGTCGTGTCGGAGCGTATCCACGGACAGGAAGAGCACGTTGGTGGGCGCGGGCCCGTTCAAGGTGATGCCCGGAGCGATCGACCGCTCAGGGCCGCACCCGGCGAGGAGCAGGTGCGCGAGGGACAAACACAGAAGCGAACGACGACCCATACCGGACCTCACTTCCAGACGCGCCGAAGCGGCGCTCGAACGACAGTCGAACCGGGATCAGTGAAAGCGGAGCACGCCCGCCGTGGCGCTGAAGCCGCCCCCGAACCCGGCCATGAGCCCCACTCCGGGCTCGAAGCGGCCCTCGCTCAGCATGAAGCCGATGGAGGCCGATGACAGGTTTCCGTACTTCCTGAGCGTGTCGTACGCGGGGCGCACCGCGGCAGACTCCCGGGGGATCCCCAGCTCGCGGCACACCGCGTCCAGCAGCTTCCTGCTGCCCGTGTGCATCAGGAGGGGGGAGAGTTCGTCCAGCGCGCGGCCATCGAGCAGCCCGCCGGTCACGAGCTCCTGGGCCACACCCACGACGTACGAGGGGCCCGACAGCAGCGTCGCCGGCTCCATGAAGAAGCTCGGACGCCCGTCGGCCCCGACCTGGGGCGCCAGCGAGCCGCCGCCGTCGATCCGTACCAGCTCCTGATCGTCGGGCTGCAGGTTGGTCAGGTGGCGCATGGCGCCGAACTCGGTCGCGGTCTCCTCGCACCCGAGGAGCAGGCAGGACGCGCCATCCCCGAACAGGAAGTTCTGAAGCATGGCGCCGGTCTTCTGGAGCTCGGCCATCCAGTCGCCGCCGATGTGACCCTCCCCGATCTCGCGGAAGCTCGCGTAGTGCTCCTGGTCCACCCGCGGCGCGTACACGCTGTTGGCCTCGGAGGCGACGACGGCGACGAGCTTGTCGGGGTTGCAGGCCAGGTACCAGCCGGCGACCTCGACGGCCTTCTGCATCGCCGAGCAGCCCTGACCCTGCATGTTCACCGCCAGGACCGACGAGGGCAGCAGATCTGCAGCCTCCGCCACCATCTCCGGCGCGAGTCCGGGGAGCAGCCGGGCCTGGGTGTTGGTCACGCCGATGAGCAGGCCCAGCTCGCCGCGGCCGGTCGGGGCCGACTCCAGACAGCGCCTCAGCGCGGTGACCGCCAACGTCGTCGCGGTCCCGTCCAGGACCATGGTCCGCTCCCGTCCCGTCAGGAACGCGGGGGCGTTCGAGAACGTGATGTAGCGGCTGTCGATCCCCATGCGGCGGATCGTGTCCACCAGCTCCGCCGACAGGATGCTCGCGTGCTCGGAGAGCAGATCCTCGGTCATGAGCAACGTGTCTGGGACCGCGGTGCCCGAGGCCTGCAGGAAGACGCGAGGAGACGCCACCTACTGCGGGCAATCGGGGTTGCCGGCCACCTGCTCGTCGGTCCACTCGACCACGGAGACTCCTTCGACGGGCTCTGCCTGCAGCCCCGTGACGTAGAAGACCAGGCACTCGGACGACTCGCTGTCGTGGGGGCACGTGGAGCACTGCGCGTCCGAGAAGAGCAGTCGCAGCGTCGGACAGGAGATGCCCAGGTCACGGACATCGACCACCGTGGAGAAGCTCGTGTCGGTCATCCGGTCGGTGGAGCCGTCCGGCGCCGACGGGGCGAACGTGCCCCAGAGCTCGAAGTCCCGGAAGGTCACCTCGGAGCGGCCCAGGAAGGGCAGCACCATGGTGTGGATCACGTCGGCGGGACCGGAGTGGAACGACGGGTCGGTCTAGGTGCTCTGCTGCGCCACGTCGAGGTCGATGGACGGGCTGCACAGATCCTGCGTCGGGGGCGTCGCCCCGGGGCCCGCCATGGCGCTCAGGAAGTCGATCTGGGTGTCGGACACGGCCTGGATGGAGTGCAGCAGGACCAGCCCGAAGGAGTCGAGCAGGCTCTGTCCGCCCACCGGGGCCACCACCGTACCGCTCGCCAGGTCCAGGACGAAGGCGTCCCCCGCCGGAGGGGCGCCGGTGGGCACCGTGCCGACGGCCGAGGTGGCGAACTCCCAGCTGAACTCCTGGGCGTCCTGCCCGCGCCCCCACGACACGACGGCGACGTAGGTCGAGTCGGGCTCCAGGCCGTCGGCGGGCTCGAAGCTGAAGCGGGTCTGGGTCAGCCAGACCCCCGACCCCTGGACCCAGGCTCCATCGATGGTCTCGAGGGTGACCGTGGGGCTCGGGGCGACGAAGGCGAAGTCGACCCACAGGCGCTCGTGCACGCCCTGATCGGTGGCGCCGTCCAGCGGATGAACGCCCAGCAGGGTCGGCACGGCGTCGGAGTCGTCGTCGTCCCCGAGAGTGTCGTACGTGGCGTGAACAGAGGGAACGTCGCTGTAGTCGGGCCGCGGGGAGCTGCCGCAGGCCTGGGCCAGGAAGGCCAGGGTGTCCAGGAGAACGACCTGCGCGAGGCGGTTTCGGGGCATGGGCGGGTCAGACCTCGTAGTTTTCGTAGATGAAAGCGAAGTCCCGGGTGATCTGTTCGGGAGAGATTTCGAACTGATCGGATCCGTACTCATGACCGGAATGGTGCGCCTTTTGCGAGGAAATTTGTTGGGCGATTTTTCCCTTCAACGCATCCGTCAGCTCGATATCGACCCCGCCGCAGATCCTGGTGAACGTTTCCTCGAACCGCTCGATGAGCTGCCGGTGGGTGACGACCACCACCGCGTCGGGGTGGGCCACCGCGATCCGGTGGAACTCGGTGTAGTAGGCGAGGCTCGCCCGGTACAGGTTGCGGTAGTACCGGGCGGCCAGATCGGGGTCGCGCTCGTGGTCGTGCAGCGCGCCCTGGACGCTGCGCTGCATCGACATCATCGAGGGCACCGCCTCGGCCGGGTCGCGGATCAGCAGCAGGAGCCGCGCGTCGGGGAAGACCTCCCGGATGTGGTCCACGCAGAACAGCCCGTAGAAGGACTTCGACAGGATCCGGCTGCCGCCCCGCCGGACCACCCGCTGGTAGAGGCCGCGCATGTAGACCGGGAAGGCGCGGCTGCGGCTCGAGGCGTGCACGGCCTCGCTGACGACGGCGTCGGACTCCTCCGCTGCCCAGGCGTCGTTGTAGATCCAGGACAGCAGCCCATCGGAGTAGCGGAACGCGATGGCGATGTCGTCGGTCTCGGCCGTCAGCAGACCGGTCCGGTGGATCTTCGGGTCGTAGACCGCGTCCAGCGAGATCCGCCCGAGCAACCCCCGAAACGGGCGCATCAGCCAGCGGGCCGTCACGGACGGGCAGAGCATCTCCCACATCTGCAGGCCGCGCAGCTCGGGGCAGCTGGCCAGGAGGAACCGGTGCAGGAACGTGGTGCCGCTGCGGAGGTGGCCGATGAGGAAGACGGGCCGATCGAGCGGCGTGCTGGTCACCCCCGGGAGGAGCAGCCGGTCCAGCGCCAGGAACACCACCATCGAGCACTGGATCGCCACGCGGAACCCGAACAGCAGCAGGTACTTCGGCTTGAAGCCGAAGGCGCGGACGAGGGAGATCAGTGCGCGGAAGGTCTTCATCTCGCCCCTACGGGCGCTCGATCGAGCCCTGCGGGCTGAGATCGCGGCCCTCGAGCCCGGGATGGTCGCGGGGGATCCGCACCGCCCGGTAGATCGCGGCGCGCGGGTCAAACGCACCCGTGCGCCCCACGTCGTCCCCCTGCCGGAGCCGCACCCCGTCCACATCCGGGTTGACGTACTCCCATACCATGTCGCCGTCCGGGGTCACCTCGATGACGCGCCCCGGCCCGCCCTCGCAGATCAGCGTGTTGCCGCCGGGCAGGCGCTGCGCGCCCCCCATGAACGCGGCGTACAGGGGCGCTGCGTCGTCCCCCAGGAACGACCAGGAGGGAGCCTCCGGCCCGTAGACGGCGTCCTCGTCAAGCACATACGCGCCGTCGTCGTCGCGCGGCAGCTCGATCTCGATGGCGGCGGACGCGGTGTCGAACACGGCTTCGTCGTTGAACACGAGCAGGTTGCCCGCGCCGGGCAGGCCGGGGGGGATGATGTGGCCGTCGTGCTGCCCGTTGAGCACGCGAGGCGTCTCGCCGTGCCCCCAGACCCTCGGGTTGCCCCAGCGGTACAGGAAGTCCCCGCCGTGACCGCGGGGGCCGCCCTCGCTGGACGCGGCTTCGGCCGTGGTGGTGCCGTGGTCGATGATCCAGACCTCGCCCTGGGTCAGGACGGTGAGCACGATCTCGTCGCGCTCGGCGTCGTAGGACACGGCGTTCATGTGGTTCCAGTCCACCCCCGGCCCTGCGTAGCCCGGACTTCCGGGCGCGTTCACGTCCAGGCGCCCCGGGAACGCGGCGGGATCGCCGTAGTGGGGCAGCCCGGGATCGAGGTCCTGCACGAGGTGATCGAACAGGCGCCAGGTCCAGACGATCTCGCCGGCCGGATCCACCTCGACGATGTGGTCGAACCACATCCCGTGCTCCGAGATGGACTCGGGCCCCGGGTCCCGGCCCTGCGCGATGGCCTCCTGGGCGCTCCGACGCTCCCAGGCCACCAGCAGCACGTTCCCGTCGGGCAGCGGCTCCACGTCGTGGTGCCCCTCGTAGCCCGGACCGGCGTAGGTGAAGCCGCGCACCTTCTCGCCGTCCCAGGTCACCTCCTCGACGTGGCCGCCCTGGTTGCCCGGGGCCGGCAGCGACTCGTCGAGCCCGTGGGCCGAGGTGTGCAGCAGGTTGCCCGACGGCAGCAGGTAGACCGACAGCCCGGGGCCCCCCGGGAACGTCCAGGAGTGCACGATCTGGCCGGTCTCGTCGATGAGCCAGGTGGTGTCCGACAGGACCGGCGCGAAGAGCGTGTACCCCGGCTCGCTGCGCGGATCACACTGGATCAGACCGACCGTGCGGCCGTCCGGCGGCACGTCGCAGCGCGGCGCCGCGGCGGTCGTGTCGTCGTCGTCCTGAGGCGGCTCGGACGGAACCACGCAGCCCCCCGTGGCCCACAGCGCTACGAGGCACCCCAGCCCACGGAGGGCGCGGTGCGGTCGAGTCGGGCGCGGCCCGGGGGCGTGATTGGCACGATGCGCGCTCATCCGTCGGGTTGTACAACGCTCGCAGCGCGCGAATCGGTGACACGAGCCCCTATGCTCGGGCGGTGTTCGACGCGCACGCCCACCTCTCCGCTCAGCCCCCGGCGGATCACCCCTGCTCCGGCTGGATCCTGCCGGGCCTCGACGCCGCCCAGGACGCCGCCAACGCTCCCCTCGCGTCGGACCCGCGGGTGCACCGCGCGGTGGGGCTGCACCCCTGGTTCCTGCCCGCCCTGGACGCGCTGCCCGCCGCCCTGGACGCGCTGGAGATCCGCGCGGCGGGGGCGGTGGCCATCGGCGAGACGGGCCTGGACACCCTGTCCCGGGCGGGGCCCCCGGACGTCCAGGCGGCGGCGTTCCGAGCCCAGGTGGCGCTCGCCGCGCACCGCGGGTGCCCGCTGATCCTGCACGTCGTGGGACGGCACGGGGCCTGCCTGGAGGTGCTGCGGGAGGTGGGGTTTCCCGAGGAAGTGGGGGGCATGGTCCACGACTTCGGCGGGTCCGCGGAGGTCGTCGCGGAGTGGATCGCGGCGGGCTTCATGCTGTCGATCTCGCCCCGCTCGTTCGTCGATCGCGACGCGGCTGCAGGGGTCATCCGCCCCGACCGGATCGCCATGCTGGCCCGGATCCCCCGGGACATGCTCCTGGTGGAGACGGACGAGTTCGGCATCGACCGGCTGCCCGTGGTGATCGACGCCGTATCCCGCGCCCTGGACTGGCCCGTGCCCGACGTCGCCGCCCAGACCGCCCGGAACGCGCGGCGCCTCTTCAGGCTTGTGTGACAAACGACTCGACATCCCCGGGCTGTTGCACATACTCGCGCCCATGAGCATCGCCCCCTCCCGCGTCATGCGCTCCGCCCTCCCCGGGGACACCGGCAAGATCCGCAAGGGACAGGAGCCCCGGCCCGTGCCGGCGGACCTCGATCCCGACGAGACGCTGCCCAAACAGCAGCGCCGCTTCGACCGCACCGCCCGCCTGGTGGGCGACGAGGCCATGGCTCGGCTCCTGCGCGCCCACGTCATGGTGTTCGGCGTAGGCGGCGTGGGCTCGTTCTGCATCGAGGGCCTGGTGCGCAGCGGCGTCGGCCGGCTGACCATCGTGGACTTCGACGATGTGTGCGTGACCAACACCAACCGGCAGCTGCACACCCTCAAGGGCACGGTGGGCCGCACGAAGGTGGAGGTGATGGCGGAGCGGGCGCGGCTCATCAACCCCCACGTCCTCGTGGAGACGCGGGAGGCCTTCTACAACGCCGAGACCGCCGACGACCTGCTGCCCGACGACCTGCACCCGGACTTCGTGGTGGACGCGATCGACAACATCACCGCCAAGGTGCACCTGCTCGACCGGCTCCGGCGACGGGGGATCCCCTGCGTGTCGTCGATGGGCGCGGCGGCCAAGACGGACCCGACCAAGATCCGGGTCGCGGACCTGAAGGACAGCTTCAACGACCCCTTCGCCCGGGACATCCGCGGGATCCTGCGGCGCAAGTACGGCTGGGACATCAGCGCGGGCACCGGCGTGCCGGTGGTGTTCAGCGTGGAACGTCCCATCAAGCCCACGGCGCTGTACTACGACCAGGCCGCGGGGGGCTTCCAGTGCGTGTGCCCGCCGAAGGAGGACCGGGGGCACTCGTGCGACGACCGGCTGCAGATCGAGGGCACGCTGGGCTTCGTGACAGGGGCCTTCGGCCTCGCCTGCGCCGCGGTGGTGGTGAACTCCCTGACGGGGCGCCCCCCGCAGCTGTGATCAGCGGCAGTGCTCCTCGTAGGCGGTGATCTTCAGCTCGATCCGCGTGAGCAGGAAGGGGCTGGCGGCGCCCAGCGCGTCTCGGATCGCCACCGCTTCGTGCCGGTAGCGCCGGACCTTGTCCACGGACCAGCCGGTGGGCGGCGTCTGCAGGTTGGTGATCCGGTCGGCGAGCTTCACCATCCAGATCTCGTGAGGCTGATCGCGGATCCGGCGCAGCGAGTCCGGCATGCGCTCGGCCTTCGGCAGCTCCGCGTTCTTGGTCAGTGCCCCCACGCCGGCCGCGACCGCCGGTCCGAAGCGCACCGCGAGATCGTCCTGCGTCACCGGGGTGTCTTCGACGGTGTCGTGAAGCAGGGCGCACAGGACAGCGAGGTCGCCGTTCCTGCCGGGCTCCGCCGCGATGGCCGCCTTGACCTCCATGGCCACCATGCCCAGGTGCAGGAGGTACGGCAGGTCGGTGCCGGGGAAGCGCTGGGGGGCATGAGCCGCGGCGGCGAAGCGCCAGGCGGCGACCCAACGGTCCTGATCGAACGGGGAGGGGGTCAGCATGGGCCAAGACTCGCACATCGACGTTCGCGGGTGGCGGCCGCACAATGGTCGGGATGTCGCGCTCCGTTCTCCTCGCCATCGCCCTGCCGCTCGTCGCCTGCGACGGCCTGGCGGCGCCGTTGGCCACCGCCCCCGCCTCGACGGAGTCGGGCAGCGCCTTCGATTGCCCGGCCTCCACCGGCGCCCCGCGCGTGCAGCTGTGCGACGGCTCGGAGGAGCACCGCCCGGTCCAGGACGGCGCGGTCTACGTGGTGCGCCCGATGCCCCAGGGGTACACGGTCATCATGAGCCCAGTCTGGTTCGGGGGCCTGCCGGGCGGCGAGATCGTGGCGGAGATCGACCTGCGCTTCCTGTCCGACGCGGGCGACGAGATCGCAGCCCGGAACAACCGCAACTGGATGCTGCCCTGCGACGACAACGACAACGTCGCCGCCGACTGGCTCGACACGATCCTGCCGCCGGGCACGCAGCCGGGCGAGTTCGACGGCGTCAGCGGCACCCTCGGCGTCACGGTCGAGCTCGACGACGGCACCGTGCTCACCGACGAGGTGGCCGCGGTGCTGGAACACACGACGGACTTCTGAGTGAGCCACGACCACGACCACGACCACGACCATGACGACCACGACCATGGCGGCCACGGGCACCACCACGGGCCGGCCTTCACCGGCGATCCCGAGACGGACCGGGCGGTGCGCCGCGCGCTGATCGCGGCCCTGGTCCTCAACGGCATCTTCCTGTTCGTCGAGGCCGGCGTCGGCTGGTGGACGAACTCGCTGGCCCTGCTGTCCGACGCGGCCCACATGCTCGGGGACGTGGGCGCGCTCGTGTTGGCCATCGGAGCAGCCCAGGTGGCGACCATGGAGGCGACCCACCGGTCGAGCTTCGGCTTCCGACGGGCCGAGCCCCTCGGCGCCTTCGTCAACGGACTGGCGATGCTGCTGGCCATCGGCTGGATCATCTACGAGGCCATCCAGCGGCTCATCTCGGGAGTGCCGGAGGTCGCGGGGCTGCCGATCCTCATCGTCGGCATCATCGGCCTCGCCATCAACCTCGGCAGCGCCTGGTTCCTCGCCCGATCCGATCGTGACAACCTCAACGTACGCGGCGCGCTGCTGCACATGCTGTCGGACGCGCTGGGCTCGGTGGGCGCCATCATCGCGGCGGTCATGGTGATGTACGGGGTCGGCGCAGCGGACGTCGTGGTCTCGCTCCTGATCGCGGTGCTGGTGCTCGTCGCCACCTGGGCGCTGCTGCGCGACTCCGCCGCGGTCCTGCTCGAGTTCGCTCCCCGGGGCCTGGACGTGCACAAGGTGCTCGCCTCGATCACCGGCTCCCCCGGGGTCCTGGGGGTGCATGATCTGCACGTCTGGTCCCTGGACGGGAACAAGGCCCTGCTCAGCGCTCACGTGCGGGTCGACTGCGACAGCGAACGCGACCTCGTCACCACCCAGCTGACGGATCTGCTCGCCGAGCAGTTCGGGATCCGACATGTGACCCTGCAGGTCGAAAAGGACGAGAACTGCCCCGGCGGAGGATGTTGACGATGAAGCGAACGCCCCTCTTGATCCTCTTGCTCCTGCTCGCCCTCGGCCTGGGCTGCACGCCACGGGGCGGCCGGTCCCGCGGCAACAACAACGGCGGCGACGAGCCCACCAGCGACGACGACGACGCCACCACCGACGCCGACGACGACGACGCCACGGGCGCGGGCTACGACGGCGACTACTACGGGCAGATGGAGCTTTCGGTGGCCCTGGATGGCGGCGGTCCGACGGTGTTGTGTTCGAGCGACCTGTGGATCGAGGTCCAGTCGAGCACGCTCCAGAGCACGGTCTTCTGTGACTTCGGGCTCCTCATCGAAGTGAACCTGAATGGAGCGGTCAACAGCCAGGGCGACATCACCGGGACGGCCTACATCGACATGAGCCAGGCCGAAGTCCCCAACACGGAGGCGGATCTGACCGGCGACATCGCTGGCGGCATCGCCAACGTGGCCTTCGAGGCGGAAGTGGACGGCGGGGACGGCACCCTCCTGCCGATGTTCGGCGAGGGCGAAGCCACCCGGGAGTAGGGTCCGGCCAAGGCGCTCAGGTGATGACGAGGTGCCCGTCGCCGACCATGTGCAGGAAGCTGGCGTGGGCGAGCAGCGTGTCCACGCCGCTCAGGGTGTCGGGCTCCAGGTGCAGCAGCTTGACTGACGTCGTGCATCCGTAGAGTCGGATCCGGTCGCCGCCGAGGTCGCGCGCCTCTTCCAGGAGCTCGTCGAGATCCGGGATCTTCCCGTTCTCGATGCCCTTTTCGTACTTCTTCTTCACCTCGGGGGTGGAGAACCCGACCTCGGCTTCGGACATGTCGCCGTGGGCGAAGCGCCACAGCGCGCCGTAGGTCAGGAACACGTGGGCCTCCCAGCCCATGCTCGCGGCGGTGGCCACCAGGCCCACCATCGTGTGCAGCTGCTCGTAGTGGTCGCCCTTGGCGAGGATGTAGAGCTTGCGGACCGCCGGATCACTCATTGTCGACCTTCCACTCCTCGAGCCAGACCATCTGGATCGACTCCAGGGTCTTCTCGCTGCTCCCCTTGGGATCGTCGGAGAAGCCGTCCAGCTCGGTGACCCACTTGTGCAGCTGCACGAACGAGACCGTGAGCGGGTCGACGTCCTCGTGCTCCTCGTAGAGCCGGATCCCGATCTCCTGCGCGTCGCGCCACATCAGCTGCTCGGCCATGGGATCTCCTCCTAGTACGGCTTCGGGGGCACGTTCACGACGATGTCCTCGGTGCCCAGGCGCGCCTGGCAGCCCAGCCGGCTGCGCAGCGTGACGCCTTCGACCTCGTCGAGCTTGTCCTCCTCGTCGAAGTCCATCTCGGTGAGGCTGTCCACGCCCTCCGCCACCACCACGTGGCAGGTGGTGCAGGCGCAGAACCCGCCGCACGCGTGCTCGAGGTCGATGTCGTGCGCGAGCGCGGTCTCGAGGATCGAGGCGCCCGTCTCGGACGTCACCACGATGTCCATGGGCATGAATCGAATGCTGGGCATCTGTTGGAACCTAACCGAGCTGGATGTCTCTGGCGGACGTGCGCTGGCCGTCGGTGCCGACCACGTCGCCGATGGTACGGCCCTTCACGGTCACCCGCAGGACCTCGTCCATGAGGGCGTTGGCGATGGGCGCGGTGTTCTCGTTGAGGACCTCGGCGGCCGCCTCGATGAGCTCCTTGTCGTTCGTCTGGAGCACCGCTTCGAGCCCCGCGATGGCGGCCTCGACGGCCGCGCGCATGGCCGGCGGGACCAGGTGGGCCTGTTCCTTCAGGGCCTTGCGGGAGAACCGGATGGTGGACCCGGCGTCCGTCTTCAGGTCGGCCACGATGTGCGCGTTGATGTCCTCTTCGGCGTGCTCGATGCTGTCCAGGATCATGTCCTCGACCTGCTCGTCGTTGAGGCCGTAGGTCGGCCGGACCTCGATGGAGGCCTCGGTGTTCGAGGTCATCTCCTTGGCCGTGACCTTCAGGATCCCGTTCGCGTCGATGAAGAACTCCACCAGCACCCGGGGCATGCCCGCGGACATGGGCGGGATCCCCCGGAGCACGAAGCGCCCCAGGCTGCGCAGATCGGCGGCCATCTCGCGCTCGCCCTGCAGCACGTGGATCGCCACCGCCGTCTGGTCATCGACGTAGGTGGTGAAGCCCTCGGTGGCCCGGATGGGGATCGGCGAGTTGCGCCAGATGAGCTTGGTGACGCCGCCCCCGTAGGTCTCGATCCCGATGGACAGGGGCGTGACGTCGAGCAGCACCGCGGCGCCTTCGGAGTCACCGGCCACCACGGAGGCCTGGATCGCGGCGCCCATGGCCACCACCTGGTCCGGATCGAGGGAGGTGTGGGGCGGCTTGCCGAACGCCTCCGCCAGCCGGGCCCGTACGGAGGGCGTGCGGGTCGATCCGCCCACGCACACGATCTCGTCCACGTCGTCGTGGTCGAGGTCAGCCTCCTCCAGCACGAAGTCGATGGCCTTCATCGTCTGGTCGAGCAGCGGCGTGATCGCCGCCTCGTATTCGGCGCGGGTGACGGTCTTGTCGACGTGCAGCCCCAGCTCCGCCAGGTCGATGCGCACCGTGGTCTCGTCCGCGTCGGACAGGGCGATCTTGGCCGTCTCGGACGCGGTCTTGAGCGCCCGCAAGGCCTGGGCGTGCCCCGCGACCAGGGCGCGCTGGCTCGCGTCGAGCAGCAGGGTGGACAGCGCGTCGTCGAAGTCGTCCCCACCCAGGCGCGTGTTGCCCGTGGTGGCGATGACCTTGAAGACACCGTCGGACAGCTTCAGCAGCGACACGTCGAACGTCCCGCCCCCCAGGTCGTACACCAGCACGGTGCCGCGCTTCTTCTTGTCGAGGCCGTAGGCGAGGGCCGCCGCGGTGGGCTCGTTGATGATGCGCAGCACGTCGATCCCGGCGATGCGGCCCGCGTCGCGGGTGGCCTGGCGCTGGGCGTCGTCGAAGTACGCCGGCACGGTGATCACCGCACGACGGATCCGCAGCCGCTCGCTGCGCTCGGCGCGCTTCTTGGCCTCGGCCAGCACCATGCCGGACAGCTCCTGGGGCAGGAACTTGCGCCCGTGCACCAGGAACGCCGCCTGCTCCCCCATGTCCGCGCGCACCACCTTGTAGGGCAGGTGCGCCACGTCGGTGACGTCGGCCAGGCCACGCCCCATGAAGCGCTTGATGCTGTGCAGCGTGCCGGACGGGTTGATCAGCGCACGGTGCTTGGCTTCGTCACCCACCACGGCGACGCCCTCTTCGTCGATGGAGATGACCGACGGAGTGATGACGCGCCCGTGGCGGTCTGCGATCACGTGGGGCACGCCATCCACCATCCGGGCGATCAGCGTGTTCGTGGTGCCCAGGTCGATGCCGACGACCGCGTCGGTCGTCTGGCCCTTTACCTGCAGCGGGATCTGCATTCGGTCTCCTAGCGCGCGGACTGGGCGCGCAGTGCCTGTCGTGCGTTTCGCCAGTAGCGGCTCTGGCTGACCACCGCCCGCGCACCCATCAGGGCTGCGAGGCGGGCGTCACCGGCGGCGTCGCCGGCGTGGACACTGGCATCCACGATCACGAAGTGGCCGGCCAGCTGGCGCTCGAGCTCCTTGAGAGCCCGCCGGATCTGCGCGTTGAGTGCCTTGCGCCGTGCCTCGTCCAGGGGACTCTCCAGCTCTTCCTGCAGATCGAGCTGCTCGATCAGGAAGTCCTGCGGCACGTCGTTCTTTCCGTCTCCGAGGAGGCCGTCCGCGTGCTCGTCCGTCGCCTCGATGAGGGTCGTGGCCCGCACGAAGGGATCGGTGACCGCCTCGAGCGCGCCGTTGACCGCCGACCAGGCGAGCAGCGCGTGCTTGTGCTGCCGCTCCCCCCGGCTCTGCCACTTGTCCGGGTGCAGCCGCTGGGCCAGCGCCACCTCCCGGGCTTCCAGCACCGCGACGTCCAGATCCCAGCGCGCCGGCAGGCCCAGCACCGCGAAGGGGCCCATCGCTCGGCGCTCGGGGTAGTTGACGCCGCAGTGGTCGCAGAACAACGGCACCGCCATGTCCTTGCCACACTCGTCGCAGCGGAAGCCGTCCGACGTCTTGCTGTACTGACTGCTCATTCGATGTCTAGACGGAGAACGAGGTTCCACAGCCGCAGGTGGCCTTCGCCTTCGGGTTGTGGAACACGAAGCCACCGTTGAAGTCGTCGACGTCGAAGTCGAGCTCGAGGCCCATGGTGTACAGGAAGGACTTCTTGTCCACGATGAGCTTGATGCCGTTGCTGTCGAACACGCGGTCGTGCTTGGTCGGCTCGTCGTCGATCGAGATGTTGTAGGACAGCCCGCTGCAGCCGCCACCCTTGACCGCGATGCGCAGGCCGCACTCCTCCCAGGACAGGTCCTTGGTCGAGAAGATCCCGCGGATCTTGTCGGCGGCGTGGGTGGTCACAGTGACTGCAGCGGTTGCCATGGTGCCGTCCCTCTCAGGCCTGGCTCGTCCGGGCCTTCTTCTTGGCCTGGAAGTCCTCGATGGCCGACTTGATCGCCTCCTCCGCGAGCACGGAGCAGTGGATCTTGACCGGCGGCAGCGCCAGCTCCTCGACGATCTCGGTGTTCTTGATCTCGTAGGCCTCGTCCAGGGTGCGCCCCTTGACCCACTCGGTCGCCAGGGAGCTCGACGCGATGGCGGAGCCGCAGCCGAACGTCTTGAACTTCGCGTCCACGATCCGGTCGCCATCGACCTGGATCTGCAGCTTCATGACGTCCCCACACTCGGGGGCCCCCACGATGCCGGTGCCGACGTTGTCGTCGTTCTTGTCCAGCGAACCCAGGTTGCGCGGGTTCTCGAAGTGGTCGATCAGCTTGTCGCTGTAGGCCATCTGTCGTTTCTCCGGTCAGCGCGTGTGAGACAGAGCGGCTGACTACTATTCATGGACCAATCTTGTCCACTTATTTTCGGACCGGCAACCGGCATCGGTCATATGGACCGAAAGAGCAAAGGACCGGGCACGGCGCAAGAGCGAGCGAAAGCGAGAGCGAGCAGAAGCGAGAGCGAGCAGAAGCGCGAAAGCGAAAGCGAGCGAGCAAGAACGGAAGAGCGCAGGACCGGGCGTGGGTGGCAAGGCGCAAGGAGCGCCGCGTGGTGAGCCACGCAAGCGACGCAGCAACGCCGCCACCCGCGTCCGGGACAAGCTCTCAGTCGTGCTTCCATTCGATGGTGGATAGATCGATGCCTTCCTTGACCATCTCGTACAGGGGGCTCATCTCGCGCAGCTTCCGGGCGGCCACGAGGCACTGCTCGACGGCGAAGTCTGCCTCGGCCTCCGTGGTGAAGCGTCCGAGCGAGAAGCGGATGGAGGTGTGCACGAGGTCCTCACCCACGCCCAGGGCGCGCATGACGTGCGATGGCTCCAGCGTGGCGGATGTGCAGGCCGATCCCGAGGCGACCGCCACCTTGGACATGCCCATCATGAGGCTCTCGCCCTCGATGAAGTTGAAGGAGATGTTCAGCAAGCCGGGCAGGCGCTTGCTCTCGTGCCCGTTGAGGTACAGGTGGTCGAGCTCGGCGAAGAACTTGTCCTTCATCCGCGTGGCCAGGGCCGTGAGCCGGACCTTCTCGTCGGCCCGCTCCTCCATGCAGAGCTCCGCGGCCTTCCCCAGGCCCACGATGCCGGGCACGTTGAGCGTTCCGTGGCGGAAGCCGCGCTCCTGCCCGCCGCCGAGCATCTGGGCCCGCAGACGCACCCGCGGCCGACGCCGCCGTACGTACAGCGCGCCGATGCCCGGAGGGCCGTACATCTTGTGGCCCGACATGGACATCAGGTCGATGCCGAAGTCGTCGACGTCGATGTGCTCGGTGTCCAGACCCAGGCACGCGTCCAGGTGGAAGATGACGTCCCGGGCCTTGCAGATGGCCCCGATCTCCCTGGCCGGCATGAGCGTACCGACCTCGTTGTTGCCGAAGATCACGCTGACCAGGATCGTGTCGTCCTGGATGGCGGCCTCGACGGCGCTCGGCTCGACCAGCCCGTCGGTGTCCACCGGCAGGTACGTCACGGTGAAGCCCTCGCGCTCGAGGGCGCGGATCGGGTCCATGCACGCGCGGTGCTCGACCGCCGTGGTGACGATGTGCTTGCCCTTTTCCTCGTACATCCGGGCGACGCCGAAGATCGCGAGGTTGCAGGACTCGGTGCCACCGCTGGTGAAGATGATCTCGCTGTCGCGGCACCCGATCAGCGCCGCGACCCGCTCGCGGGCCTGATCCACGGCCTTCTCGGCACCCCAGCCGTAGGCATGGGAGCGGCTGTGCGCGTTGCCGTACTGCACGCTGAAGTAGGGGATCATCTCGTCGAGCACCCGCGGATCGGTCCGAGTGGTGGACGAGTTGTCGAGGTAGACCGGGGTCTGGAAGGGCAGCTCGGACGCGATGCTCACGGAAAATCCCCTGGAATCACAGCATGTTGCGCCACGGGACGGTGTCCCGCAGAATCGTGGAGTAATTTAGTCGATAATTGGCGACTGTCAATCGCCTTGTCGTCTCCCAGCCTCGCCCCCGGGGTTATCCACAGGGCGGTGTGCATAACCAGATCACCGCTCTAAGTCGAGTGGATCCGGCTAAGTGGCTGTTTGTTTTGGGACGCGCCGGTTGCCCACAGGCCCTGTGGATAAGTCTGTGATCATCCACGAGCCGGGGGCGCCGCGATCTACCCCGGACCCCTCCCCATCAACAAGGGCGAGTGCCGGATCTCCATCAAAAAGACACGACCTGGATCAGGCCGGAGGCGCAGCGGGCTTCGGGCTGGTCGCGGGATCCGCCTCGCGCCGCTGCTCGCTGCGCAGCCCCTGCTCCTGGGCGTAGCGCTCCACGAGCTCTCCGTACTCCCGACGCACCCGCGACGTCAGCTGGAGCTTGTCCCGGAACGGCAGGAAGGCCGACTGGAAGCCGTTCTCCATGATCCAGCCCATCTCCTCCGCCTGCAGGTCCCACTGGGTCTGCGCGAGCAGGTACTCGGCGGACACGGTCGTGTCCGTGATGAGCCGGTTGTCCGTGTTGAGCGTCACCCGCAGGCCCAGGTCCAGATAGAACTTGAAGGGGTGCGAGTTCATGGACTTCGCGGAGCGGGTCTGGATGTTGCTCCGAAGACACGCCTCCACCGGGATCCGGTGGTCGTTGACGTAGTTGAGGAGGTCGCCGTTCTCGCGCAGGCGGGTGCCGTGCCCGATCCGGTGGGCGCCGCAGTAGTGGATGGCCTGCGAGATCGACTCGGGGCCGTAGGCCTCGCCGGCGTGGATCGTCACGTTGATGTTGTTGTTCCGGATCAGATAGAAGGCCGCGCGGTGGTGCTTGGCGGGGTTGTCCACCTCCGCCCCGGCCAGATCGAAGCCGACCACGCCGCGGTTCTTGAACGCGATGGCGACCTCGGCCATGCGCAGCGAGATCTCCGGGTCCATGTTGCGGATCCCGCAGATGATCAGCCCGGTCTTGATGTCGTAGGTGCGCTCGGCGCGGTGCAGGCCGTCCAGCACCGCCTGCACCACCCGGTCCAGCCGCAGGCCCTTGACGGTGTGCAGCATGGGCGCGTAGCGCACCTCGAGGTACCTGACGTTCTCGGCGGCGGAGTCCTCGGCGAGCTCGAAGGCCGCCCGCTCGAGCGCGGAGCGGGTCTGCAGCACCTTGCAGGTGATGTCGAAGGCCTTGAGGTAGTCCACGAGGTCGTCGCAGATCTTGCCGGCGCCCATCGCCTTCTTGAGCTTCACCGGATCGGTGGACGGCAGCTCCACCCCCTGGTCACGGGCGAGCTCGAGGATGGTCTCGATGCGCAGGGAGCCGTCGAGGTGGCAGTGCAGATCGGCCTTCGGCATGGCCTTCACGAAGGCTTCGTCGATCTTGATTCGGGGGTAGCGGTGTCCAGACATTCGCGGAGTATAGGGCCGCGATTCCAGGCGGAAAGCCCCATGAGCAGACCTGCGCAGCGCGGAGCGCTCAGAGGGTCAGCTTGTAGCCGTTGTAGGACAGCGCACGGCTGAGGTAGTTGCGCGCCTCGGGTCCGAGCCCGCCGCCGCGCTGGGCGGCGAGGACCTCCTTGTAGGCCCCCAGCAGCTCGACGTCCTTCTCCAGATCCGAGTCGCGCCAGCGCTCGGCGGCGACGCCCAGGAGCGCCATCTGGTCGTCTATCTCCTTGACCGCGGAGTCCACCTGGCCCCGCTCCACGAAGCTGCCGGCGCGGATCAGCGCCTCTCCGGTCTGGAAGCCGAGCAGGTTCTTCTTGACCGTGCGATCCAGGGAGGCCAGGGCCTCGGCCCTGCTCGGGACGCGCTGCACCGTGGCGGTGACCGTCTCCTCGCGGTTCACCCGGGCGAGCAGGTCCTTGTACTTGACCTCGACGGTGGCGACGTCGATGGGCGCCGCCCCCGCTGGCACCTCGATCTCGAGCATGACGATGTGGTGCTTGCCCATGTGGAAGGCGGGCACGACCAGCTTCAGGCCCTCGTCGGCGTCGTTCTGGCGGTCCTCGGCGATGCCCAGCTCGTCCGCGATGCGCTTGTCCAGGCCCCGCTCCTCCTGCCGGACCTGCGCGCTCTGCTCCTCGTCGAGCACCTGGGCGCCGAGCACGCGCACGAGGGTGACGTTGTCGGGCAGCTGGATGCGCAGCCGCACCGCCTGGGCCACGACGTGGGTCAGCTGGTCGAGTTCCTCGTCGAGCACGCCGACGATGGCGTCTCCGTCCTTGACGAAGTGGTAGTTGCCCTTGCCCTCGCGAGCGACGCTCATCATCAGCTCGCTGTTGAAGTCCAGGCCCACGCCCAGGGTGGTGGTCTGCAGCCCCTCCTGGAACGCGTCGAACGCCTGCTTGCGGATGTGGGACGGATCGGTGATGCCCGCCGTGGGGTTGCCGTCCGAGAGCAGAACGATGCGGGAGATCGCGTCCTTGTCGCGCTTCGGGCCCAGGTGGGCGTAGGCCATGTCCAGGGCGCCGCTGATGTTGGTCGAGCCCCCCGCCT
The DNA here is from genome assembly GCA_937891735.1 of uncultured Pseudomonadota bacterium. Classification (GTDB taxonomy): domain Bacteria; phylum Myxococcota_A; class UBA796; order UBA9615; family UBA9615; genus JAGSHC01. The sequence goes on from CALAGR010000190.1 coordinate 23,247, forward strand.
GCATGTCGCCGATCACCAGGTTGGCCTGGCGGCCGTCCCCTCGCGCCTGCAGGGGCAGCACGATGGTGGGCTGATCCGAATAGGTGAGGAGGGCGATCTGGTCCGTGGGCAGCAGCTTGTCCACGAGCTTGTGGGCGGCCTGTCGGGCGAACTCCATCTTGTGCTCGGACTCCATGGAGCCCGACGTGTCGATGACCAGCACGATCTGGACGGCAGGGCGCATGGGCAGCTCCCGGTTCGCGGCCTGGATCCCGACCTGCAGGTGGGTGCGCCCCCCCTCGACGCTGACGCTGGCGTGCTCGGTGTTGGCGAACGCGACGAGCGCATGGTCGGCGGGCACCGCGATGGGCTGGTGGTAGCTGGCGGTCAGGGCGCCGAGCTTGACCGTGCGGCCGTCCAGCACGATGCCCTCGTCCACGAGCTTCGCCATGCGGTCGAGCTGGCCGCTTCCCCCGACGTAGTCGCTGGACAGGTAGCCGGACTTCTTGATGGGCGGGGGCGACGCGGCGAGGCCCATCGGGCCGCCGCGTCCCGAACCCGGCGTGAGGATCGAGAGCCCCACCGCGTCGCTCGCGTCCCCGGACATGTCGAAGCTGGAGTCGAGGGCGAGGCCCAGGTCCGAGGGATCGTTGTCGGACTTGCCCTTGGCGACCTGGGCGCGGATCTTCTCCCGGATCCGCTTCCGCTCGCCATCCGCCGGCCGCTGGGAGGCTGCGGGCAGGCTCGCGGGGGCCGGACGTCCCTCCACGGCGTAGTCGGTGGTGTCGATCTCGGTGTCCGCGGTCTCGAAGAGCGCGCCCACCTTGTTCCCGGCGGACAGCAGGAACCAGCCCCCGATGAGCGCCGCCAGTGCGACGACGATTGCGATGCGCGTTCCCCTGGACATGTGATCTCCCCGGCTGGACCCAGCGTCTCATGAAGCCACGACATGCGGTCCACGAACATGTTCCTTGCGGGGTTGTTCTCTGACGAACCCTCAGCTGATCCACTCTCCGACAGAGACCCGGTTGCCGAACGGATCGACCAGCACGAAGTCGCGCAGCCCCCACGGCCGGTTGGTCAGCTCGCTGGCGATCCGGTGCCCCGCGGCTACGGCCCGGTCGTGCAGCTCGTCCACCCCGGACACGTACAGATAGGCGTGCGCGGGGTCCGAGACCTGTCCGAGCACCAGCTCCAGCTCGGCCGACCCGGCGCGAAGCAGCGCACCGGCCTGCAGCACCACGTCCACCCGGAAGCCGAACAGGTCCACGTAGAAGGAGATGGCCTCCTCGAGGTTGGCGACGCGGAACGTCGGGCGCATGGACTGGAGCTCGGCCATGCACCAAGGGTAGCGCGTGCCCTCAATCGACGTAGGCGAGGGGGACCTGAACGACCAGCTCGTCCCGCGCGTGGGCCGGGAACGAAGCGAACGTCATCACCTCCGCGACGCACGCGGCGAAGCCTTCCGCCGGCGTGCCGTCCTGCAGCACCTCGGCCCTGAGCACCCGCCCGTCGCAGCCGATCGCCAGCTCCAGCAGGACCCGGCCGGCGATGCTGTCGTGGCCGTCCGCGCACCGCAGCGTCTGCCCCTGAAAGGCGGCGATCCCTGCCTTGACCTGGGCGCCGGACAGGCCCTCGCTGCGCCCGAAGGCCCGGTCGCCGCCGCCGTCCAGGCCCGCGAAGGGATCCATGCACTCCTTGGGCGCAGGGGGACGCAGGGGTGGCCAGCTCGTCGGGGGCTCGTCCTCGAACCCGCCGGGGACTGCGTTCGCGGGGGCGGCGCGCCGGGGTCGGCG
>CALAGR010000191.1 GCA_937891735.1 uncultured Pseudomonadota bacterium
CTGGGTGGCCTTGACGTGGGCCGAAGCGCTGGCTCCGGGGGTCCCCGTCAGCCCGTGGCCGAGGCTGACCGCGGCGCCACCGGCGCCCGTGCCGCAGCTGTCTCCGGCCGGGGAGTAGCCGCTTCCAGCCTGTCGAGGAACCCCGCGATCGCGTCGTTCATGCGGGCGGGCTGCTCGATGAGGCCCGCGTGGCTGGCCCCCTCCAGCATCACCATCGTCGAGCGCGGCAGGCTGTCGTGCAGCTCCCGGGCGAGGCGTGGCGGGGTGAACCCGTCGAACTCGCCGGCGATCACGAGGACCGGGGCCTTGATGCGCGCGAGCAGGTCCCGCGCGCTGTGCTCGCCCATGGACTCGGCCATGGCGAAGAAGAACCCGAACGTGATGTCGCTGGCGAGGTGATGCAGGTAGGGGCGCAGATCGTCGCGCCGAAGCCGGGTGCGGTCCACGAGCTTGAGGAGCTTCCCCGCGTCGAACGCGTAGGGGGCGGCCACCACCGTGGATGCGAACCAGTCGAAGGCCCGGGGCCAGCTGCGCGCGATCTGGATGATGAGGTCGAAGATCTGCCGCGATCCGGGCATGTCCATGAACGTGTCCAGGGGGTGCCCGAAGGTCCCCAGGACGGACACGAGGCCAAGGATCTGCGTCGGCGCCTGTCGATACCGCTCCAGGATCACCTGGGAGCCCATGGAGTGGCCCGCGAACACGGCCTGGGACACCCCCGCGGCTGCGCACACCACGCCGAGGTCGGTGGCGAGGCGCGGAATGTCCACGATCATCCCGGGGCGGTGGGGGGTGGATCGCCCGTGGCCCCGGTAGTCCCACAGCACGATGGAGTGGGTTCGGGCGAACCGCTCGACGAGGTAGTCCCAGAAGGACACCCCCACCCCGATGCCGTTGCAGCAGACGATCGCCGGCTCTCCCTGGCCCAGTTTGCGCCAGAAGAGTTCGACTCCGTCATCGGTCCTGGCGAAGCCCTGGCAGGCAGACACATCGCTTGACATTGAACACCTGTTCAGGGTTTGATCAGCCGGCGAGCAACGTAGCACACCGCGTGGAGCACCCGAATGCCGCAGATCCCGCGTCGCCGCACCATCGAGACCATCGTCAACGACCTCGTCGATGCGCCCTACACGGGGCGGTGCGTGACCCATCACGTGACGCTGCCGAGCCAGGCCGCCCGCTTCGAGGAGTTCCCCGACTGGGTCAGCTCCGATCTCAGGGACGCCCTGGAGGCGAACGGCATCCACGCGCTGTATCGGCACCAGCGCCTCGCCGCCGACGCGGTGCGGCGGGGCGAGCACACCGTGGTGGTGACCCCCACCGCCTCGGGCAAGACCCTCTGTTACAACCTGCCCGTCCTTCAGAAGATCCTGGAGCGGCCCCAGACGCGGGCGTTCTACCTCTTCCCGACCAAGGCCCTGAGCCAGGACCAGGTCAGCGGTCTGCAGGAGGTGATCGACAGCCTCGGCGTGCCGGTGCGCACCTTCACCTTCGACGGGGACACGCCCGCGGACGCCCGCACCGCGGTCCGGTCCCGGGGCCATGTGGTGGTCACCAACCCGGACATGCTGCACGCCGGGATCCTCCCCAACCACCCCCGGTGGCGGAAGGTGCTGCAGGACCTCGAGTACGTAGTCATCGACGAGATGCACACCTACCGGGGGGTCTTCGGCAGCCACGTCGCGAACGTGCTGCGTCGCCTGCAGCGCCTGTGCGCGTTCTATGGATCGAACCCCGTCTTCATCTGCTGCTCCGCCACCATCGCCAACCCCGTGGAGCACGCCGAGCGGCTGCTGGGCCAGTCGGTGACGCTGGTGGACCGGTCCGACAACGGCGCACCCTCCGGCCCGAAGGAGGTGATCCTGTACAACCCTCCGGTCATCAACGAGGAACTGGGGATCCGGGCCGGGGTCTTGAGCCAGGCCCGCCGGATCGCGACCCCGTTCATCGAGCAGGGCATCGCCACCATCTGCTTCACGGGCTCGCGGCTGCACACCGAGGTGCTGTCGCGCTACCTGCGGGAGCGGTTCGCCAGGAAGCCCGGCTCTGAGCGCCGGATCGCCAGCTACCGCGGGGGCTACCTGCCCGGGCTGCGCCGGGAGATCGAGCGCGGCCTGCGAGACGGCGCCATCACCTGCGTGGTGTCCACCAACGCCCTGGAGCTGGGCATCGACATCGGCCGCCTGGACGTGGCGATCATCGCCGGCTACCCGGGGTCGGTGGCCTCGCTGTGGCAGCAGGCGGGCCGGGCCGGACGCAGCCAGGCGCGCTCCGTGGTGGTGCTCATCGCGCGCAACTCGCCGCTGGACCAGTACGTGATCCGCAACCCGCAGTTCCTGTTCGACGCTCCGCCCGAGCACGCGCGCATCGATCCGGACAACCTCATGGTCCTGATCTCCCACGTGAAGTGCTCGCTGTACGAGCTGCCGTTCCGGTCCGAGGAGGAGTTCGGCGGCGAGGACCTGCCCGAGATGCTCGGCTTCCTGGAGGAGGCGGGGCTCGCCCACCGGCGGGACGAGACCTGGCACTGGGCCGACGAGAGCTACCCGGCGGACGGCGTGAGCCTGCGGTCCGCGGACTCCGAGAACGTCGTGATCATCGACAAGACCGCAAACAACCGCGTGATCGCCGAGACCGACCGGCTCTCGGCGCAGACCATCGTGCACGAGGGCGCGATCTACATGGTCGAGAGCCAGCCCTACCAGGTGGACCGGCTGGACTGGGAGCAGTGCAAGGCCTACGTGCGCAAGGTCTCCGTTGACCACTACACCACCGCCCAGAGCTACTCCCGGGTGCGGGTGCTCGACCGCTTCGAAGAGGAGCAGCGTGAGTTCGGCGCCATCAAGGCTCACGGCGAGGTGCACGTGGCCCACAAGACCGTCGGCTACAAGAAGATCAAGCTCTACACCAGCGAGAACGTGGGCTACGGCGACGTGCACCTGCCGGATCTCGAGATGCACACCATGTCGTTCTGGCTCACGCTGCCCGGCGCGCCCCTGCGCGAGGCGGGCTACACCGGGCTCGACGTGGTGGACGGCCTGCTCGGCCTGGGGTGCGCCATGAAGAGCCTCGCGGCCCTGCACCTCATGTGCGCCGGCAGCGATCTCGGCGTGGCCCTGGCGGACCCCGAGGACTCCTGGGTGGCTGGCCTGGGGCGCGGCGGAGTGCGCACGGTGCGGCGCATCGAGCCCGATGGGCGCGAGGGGGAGCCCGTCAAGACGGTGGACCTGGAGCAGCCCACGGTCTTCATCTACGACAACCTGCCCGGCGGCGTCGGGTTCGCCGAGAAGCTGTATGCCCTGTGCGACCTGCTCCTGGAGGAGGCGGGGCAGCTCATCCGCGGGTGCGCCTGCCAGAACGGGTGTCCGAGCTGCGTGGGGCCCATCGGCGAGGTCGAACAGGGCGCCCGCGCCGTGGCGACGGATCTGGTGGACTGGCTCACGGGCCGGATCCCCCGGCCCCGCGGGCCCGAGGTCATGGAGGAGCCGTCACGTCCGGCGGCGCAACATCCCGTCGACCCATCGGACCTCCTGGAGCCGCGCGACCCCATGGACCTGCCGCCGATCCCCGACGACCTGTGGTTCGGGACCCGGGCGTGAGGGCGTGAGGTGAGCTCCCTGCACGAGCGCCTGCGGCGCCACCTGGGCGAACCGAGCACCTTGCGTCCGGCGGATCCGAGCGAAGCCGCTGCGGTCGCCGAGCCCACAACCACCCCGGCGACGCCGGACGAGGGATCCGTGGGCCGGCGCCTGTCGCGCATGTTTGATCAGAGCCCCGCCGCGCGGCACACGATCCTGGGGACCGGGCGACGGCGGCCGGAGCCCTCGGAGGTGGATGGCGACGCCACCCGATCCGGCGCCCACGCGTTTGCTCCTCCCACCAGCCCACCTCCGACGGACCCGCGTCGGCCGCCCACGCCCCCCCCGGTGGTTCCCCAGGAGCTGCAGGGGGACGCCCGCCGCGCCTGGCTCTTCGGCCACACCGTCCTGCCCGCGGGACACCGACATGGCTCGGTCGCGCTGGATCGGGTGCTCGACGTGGATGGCCACGGGGCGCTCCTGCTGAGCGGAGATCCCACCCTCACGGCGTTCGACCCCACGCGGGCCCTGTTCTTCGATCTGGAGACCACCGGGCTGATGGGGGGCGGCGGCAACCTGGCGTTCATCGTGGGGGTCGCGAGCATCGATGCACGGGGCGAGGTGGATCTGATGCAGTTCCAGCTCCGGGAGCCCGGCGACGAGCCCGCCATGCTGCAGGCGGTGCTGCCGCTGATCGAGCAGGCCGACTTCCTGGTCTCCTTCAACGGCAAGTCCTTCGACCGCCACGTGCTCGCAGATCGTTTCGTGATGAACCGCATGGATCCGGATCCCGTGCTCGATACGCCGCATCTCGATCTGATCCACCCGGCCCGGCGCCTCTTCAAGGGATCGCTGTCGAGCTGCTCCCTGGGTCGGCTCGAGGAGCGGCGGCTGTCCGTGTTCCGCCAGGACGATCTGCCCGGCAGCGAAGCCCCCGCCGCGTGGTTCGCGTGGCTGCGCACCGGGGACAGCGCGCCGGTGCGGCGTGTGCTCGACCACAACGCCCTGGACCTGTTGAGCCTCATCGCGCTGTGCGCGGATCTCGACCGGTGCGTCCGGGCCCCGGGCGCCGCGTTGCCGGATCCCGCAGCCCTCGCGGCCGCGGGACGCTTGCTGATCGAGCGTGGAGCGGCGGACCGGGGTGAGCACATCCTGCAGCTCCTGATCTGCGGGGACGCCGCCGATCCCGTCGTGTACGGCTCTCTTCACGTGCTCGCGGAGCACTACCGCAAGCAGGAGCGCCACGCCGAGGCGTTGCCGCTGTGGACGCGCATGCGGCAGGCGGCCGGCACGGCGGACCTGCGGCCCTGGCTGTGTGAGGTCATCGCCCTGGAGCATCGATTGGGGCGGGCCGGGGATGCGCTGGGGCTGGTGGGCGAGCTGCTCGCCAGGTTGGACCGCGGCTCGCAGGTCAGCGTCGTACCCACCGGGGACATGAACGCGTTGCACCGGCGCCGCGAGCGTCTGGAGCGCAAGGTGCGGGCGCGGCTCAGCCCGTAGACGAGGAGGGCAGGGATGTCCGGTCGGGCTCCACCGACCACTCCGGGTGCAGCCGGTTCCTTCGCTCGTGTCCGCATCGGCGGCACCGCTGCAGGACCGTGAGCCCTCCGGTCGTGTCCAGGCTCACGGGGTCCATCACACCGCCGCACCCGCTCGCCCGGTCGCCGGGCACGGAGCCGTCCACATGCAACGAGCGCAGGCAGCGAGGGCAGTGGTTCCGGATCGAGCCGCCCGGCGCGGCCGACACCTGCGCTGCGCAGTGGGCGCAGACGAAGGCCTCGTTGCGGAAGATGGGGTTGGTGCGCTCCTGCGCGTCGATGTCGGCGCGGCGGGCGCGTCGCAGCAGCCGCTCCGTGGTGCCGTCGGTGGGCTCCCCGGCCCTGGCCGCGAGCAGATCCCGAAGCCGCGATGGCTCGGCTGCGGCGTCGATGGCTGCGGC
>CALAGR010000192.1 GCA_937891735.1 uncultured Pseudomonadota bacterium
CCCCGCCCGTGGCGTCGGTGGGCTGCGCGGCCTGCCACTCTGCCGCCTCGGAGGCGCCCCCCGACCTGCACGGCGCCCTGGGCTGCGCGGTGTGTCATCTGGGCGACGTCCAGGCGCGCACCGCCGAGGTCGCCCACCTCGGGCTGGAGCGGGAGCCCGGGGCCCTGGACACGGTCGCGCACACCTGCGGTCAGTCCGGGTGTCACGCGCGGGAGGCCGAGCGCGTGGCGACCTCCTTGATGGCCACGGGAGTCGGGCTGGTGGCGGTGGACCGCTGGGCGTTCGGCGAGCTCCCCTCCCCCGACGGCGCCCAGAGCATCGGCGACGTCCTGGCTGCAGAGCACCCCAGCCCTGCGGAGGACCACCTCCGTCGGCTCTGCGCCGGCTGCCACCTGGGCACGCGGCGCGACAACCGGGACGACGCGGTGCGAGGGGCCGGCTCGGGCTGCTCCGCCTGCCACTCCGCGAGCAGGGCTCCGGGGGGGCCGCACCCCCCCATCGACTCCGTGATCCCCGACGCCCGCTGCCTGGGGTGCCACAGCCGCAGCGCCCGGATCTCGTTGGCCTACACGGGCCTCGCGGAGGTCCACGAAGGCGCGGCGTGCGCCGAGCCGGTGCGGCTGTTCGATGGACGACCGGGCTGCCGCGTGAGCGCCGACGTGCACCAGGCCGCCGGGATGGCCTGCACCGACTGCCACCTGCACACCGAGCTGATGGGGGACGGGCGGACCCACTCCCACCAGGAGCAGGCCGTGGAGGTGACCTGCGCGTCCTGCCATGGCCCCCCGGACCGCGCCAACGAGGCCACCTGGGCCGACGTGGACGACCCGATCACGGCCACCCTGTTGGCCCGCCGGGGGGAGCGCAGATCGCCGTCCGAGCGCGTGCGCCGGGGGCTCGCGGGCACCCCGCTGTGGTCGCTGCGGCCCACCGCCGATGGCCCGTGGTCCCTCACCCGCAAGGCCGACGGCCGGGTCCTGCCCGTGCCCCAGACGCCGGCGGACGCCAACCACCGGTCCGGCGAGCACGACCGCCTGTCCTGCTCCGCGTGTCACGCGGCGTGGGCGCCGATGTGCCCCGAGTGCCACACCAGCTTCGCGCCCGACGGCGAGCAGTGGGACTTCGGCGCCGGCGGCCCGCGGCCCGGGCGCTGGGTCGAGGCGCCGGCGCCGTTCGGGTGGGCCGAGCCCCTGCTTGGGGTGACCGCAGGGGACCGGATCGTCCCGGTGGTCCCGGGCATGCACGCCACCTTCGACCCAGGACCCTCCGGCCCCATCACCCGCCGGCTCTTCGCGCCCGCCGCTCCCCACACCACCAGCCGCGCGGGCCGGAGCTGCGCGTCCTGCCACCACGCCCGGCAGGATCCGCGGGCCTGGACCCCCGAGCAGCCCGGCGAGGGCACCCGGGTGGGACTGAGGTCGCTGAGCGCGGCCGAGATCGGCCGTGTGCGCGCCGTGGCGCACTGCCTGCGCTGCCACGGGGAGGCCGACGATCCGGCCTGGTCCTCGGAGCGGTTGAGGGATGAATCGGGCCTTCTCAGATTTGTCGTATTGGACAACTCCTCAGAGATTTGTCCTTTTCAACAAAACTGAGAGTCGGCCTGGTCTCCCTCGCACACACCGCCTCCCAGGTCGGCCGCAGGGTCCCACGCTGGTGCGGCGCCCGTTTCGTTTCAACGTTGCGTCGTTCCGTTTCAACGTGACGTTTCACAAACGGCTCAGTCCGCGAGACATGTCGTCGCGGATGGCTTGACGTCACGCGTTCAGGCCCTGGGTCGTCTCCTGGCACGGGCGTTGCTCTCTCCCGGGCCAGGAGACGCACATGGCCTTCAATCGACGACAGTTCATCCAGATCGGCGCAGGGGCCGCGGGCGGCGTGGCCCTCACGGCCGGCCTGAGCACCGACCTGTTCGGTCTGACCCCGCCCACATCGCCCTCCCCGGACACCGACGGTGACCGGGTGGTGCCGACCTTCTGCGAGCTGTGCTTCTGGAAGTGCGGGGTGCTCGCCCACGTCAAGGACGGGCGCGTCACCAAGATCACGGGCAACCCGGCCCACCCGCTGTCCCGAGGGCGCCTGTGCCCCCGAGGCACCGCGGGCGCCGGGCTGCTGTACGACCCCGACCGGCTCACCGAGCCCCTCCTCCGGACCGAGGAGCGAGGTGAGCAGGTCTTCCGCACGGTGAGCTGGGATGCGGCCCTCGACGAGGTCGCCGAACGCATGCTCCTCATCAAGGAGCGTCACGGTCCGGAGGCGCTGGCCCTGTTCTCCCACGGGTTCGGCGGCTCCTGGTTCAAGACCCTCGTCCGCGCATATGGGACGGGCTGCGTCACTGCCCCCTCCTACGCTCAGTGCCGGGGCGCGCGCGAGACCGCGTTCCAGCTCACCTACGGAAGCCCCGTCGGATCGCCCGAAGTGACCGACATCGCCAACGCGCGGGTCCTGACCCTCATCGGGTCCCACCTGGGCGAGAACATGCACAACACCCAGGTCCAGGAGCTGGCCCAGGCCATCGACAAGGGCGCGCAGCTCGTCGTCGTGGACCCGCGCTACTCCACCGCCGCCGGCAAGGCCCGCTACTGGCTGCCCATCAAGCCGGGCACGGACGCGGCGCTGCTGCTCGCCTGGATCAACGTCATCCTGGCCGAGGGCCTGTACGACGCGGCGTACCTGGACAAGTACGCCGTGGGGCTGGACGAGCTCAAGGCCCATGTCCAGGGCAAGGATCCCCACTGGGCCTGGACCCGAACGGGCATCGCCCCCGAGGTGATCGTGCAGACGGCGCGCTTCATCGCGGGCGCGCGCCCCGCCTCCCTGGTGCACCCTGGCCGCCGCACCTCCTGGGACGGCGACGACACCCAGCGCAGCCGCGCCATCGCCATCCTCGGCGCCCTGCTCGGCAGCTGGGGACGCCCGGGCGGCTTCTACATGCCCACCAACCTGGCGCTGCCGAAGCTCGGACATCCGTCCTACGAGCACACGCCGCGGCCCGCGCCGGACATGCCGCAAGGCGTCGTGTACCCCTTCGCCAACGAGACCCTGTCCCACGGCCTGCGCGACGCGAGCATCCCCGGCTCCGGCCACGACTACGACATCAAGGCCTGGATGGTCTACGGCACGAACCTGCTGCAGGCCCTGCCCCAGCGGGAGCGCACCATCGAGGCGCTCAAGGCCCTGGAGACGGTCGTCGCCATCGACGTGCTGCCGGCAGAGATCACGGGCTGGGCGGACGTGGTGCTGCCCGAGGCGACCTACCTCGAGCGCTACGACGACCTGCACAACCCGCCATTCCGGCAGGGCTACGTGGCGCTGCGGCAGCCCGTGGTCGAGCCCCTGGGCCAGAGCAAGCCGGGCTGGTGGATCGCGAAGGAGCTGGGCAATCGCATGGGCCTGGGGGCCTTCTTCCCCTGGACCGACGCCAGGGACTACCTGGAGCAGCGCCTGGATCTCGCGGGTCTGTCGCTGGATGACCTGGCGCCCACCGGCGTCATCGAAGCGCCCGCCGAGCCCATCTACATCGACGATGGCCTGGAGCCGACCTTCGACACCCCGTCCGGGAAGATCGAGCTGTTCTCCCAGCAGATGGCGGACGCGGGCCTGCGCCCCCTGCCCGACTACACGCCCCCCGAGGAGCCCGATCCTGGCTGGTTCCGCCTGCTGTTCGGCCGCGCGCCGACCCACACGTTCGGCCGCACGACCAACAACCGCCTGCTCGGCGAGATCATGGCCACCAACGAGCTGTGGCTCAACGCCCAGACCGCCGCCGAGATGGGCCTGACCGACGGCCAGCAGGTGCTCCTGGAGAACCGCGACGGCGTCAAGGAAGGCCCGCTGCGGCTCAAGGCGACCCAACGGATCCGCCCCGACTGCGTCTACATGGTGCACGGCTTCGGCCACACCTCCCGCCACCTGACCTTCGCCCGGGGCAAGGGCGCGGACGACGCTGCGCTGCTGAGCCGGACCAACATCGACCCGGCCATGGGCGGCACCGGCTTGAACGTCAACTTCGTGCGCGTCACGAGCGCCCAGGAGCAGGCATGACCCGCTACGCGATGGCCATGGACACCCGCAAGTGCGTCGGCTGCAGCGCCTGCGTGCTCGCCTGCAAGGCCGAGAACAACGTGCCCGAGGGGTACAACCGAAGCTGGGTGGTCAGCGAGGTGAAGGGCACCTTCCCAAACCTGTCCGCCGAGCTGCGCACCGAGCGCTGCAACCACTGCGACGCCGCGCCGTGCCTGCGGGTGTGCCCCACGGGCGCCACCTTCCGGGTGGACGGCGGGATCGTGCTGGTGGACCCCGAGCGCTGCACCGGCTGCAAGGCCTGCATCGCCTCGTGCCCCTACGACGCGCGCTTCGTGCACCCCGACGGCCACGTGGACAAATGCAGCTTCTGCTTTCACCGCGTGGAGCGGGGCGAGCAGCCCGCCTGCACCGAGGTCTGCCCCACCAACAGCTTGACCTTCGGCGACCTGGACGACCCGGACTCCGCCATCGGCCAGCTCCTCAGCACCCGGCAGTGGCGCATCGACAAGGCCGAAGCCGGAACCCTCCCCAACATCTTCTTCCTGTCCTGAGGAGCCCGTGATGCAACCCGAGATCCTCGAGATCGTCTCCGGCCGCGGCAACCCTGGCATCGACCCCACGATGCACATCTGGGGCTGGGAGGTGCCCGTGTACCTGTTCCTGGGTGGACTGGTGGCCGGGCTGATGGTCCTGCTGCCCGCGCTCGAGCTGCGAGGTGGGCGGCGTCCGGGCCGGGGCCTCTCCCGGCTCATGCCCTTCGCCGCGGTGGGCCTGGTGTCCCTGGGCATGGGGGCGCTGTTCCTGGACCTGGAGAACAAGCTCCATGTCTTCCGCTTCTATCTCGCCTTCAAGCCGACCTCGCCGATGTCCTGGGGCTCGTGGATCCTCCTGCTGGTCTACCCCGCGCTGCTCCTGCTGGGGCTGGGGTCGATGGCCAGCTCCCAGCGTCAGTGGCTCAAGGAGCACGTGCCGGCGCCGCTCACGGGGCTGCTCCAGCGGGCGTTCGACGCGGCGGACCGGGCACGGACGGCGGTGCTGTGGACCACCGGCGCGACGGGCCTGGCCCTTGGTGCCTACACCGGGCTGCTGCTCGGCACGCTGGTCGCGCGCCCCCTGTGGAACTCGGCCCTTCTGGGCCCGCTGTTCCTGGTGTCCGGCATCTCGACGGGCGCAGCGCTGCTGCTGCTGACGCCGATGAGCGCCGAGGAGCATCGGACCCTGACTCGCTGGGACGTCGTGGCCATCACGACCGAGCTGGCCCTGCTGGCCCTGCTCCTGGTCGATCTCGCCGGTGGCGGCGCGTCCTCCTCGGCTGCCGGCAGCGCGCTGCTCGGTGGTGCCTACACACCCACGTTCTGGGCGCTGGTGGTCGTCGGCGGGCTCGCCGTGCCCCTCCTCCTCGACACCGTCGAGCTTCGTCGGCGGCTGCCAGCGACCCTTTATTCCCCCGTCCTGGTCCTGATCGGCGGCCTCGCCCTGCGCTGGGTGCTCGTCGCGGCAGGCCAACAGAGCTCCCTCGGAGGGCTGATCCCATGACCTCGTCGACCGCACTGACCGCCGCCCAGGAGCGGCCCTTCTGGAACCCCTACGTGGCCGGCGTCGCCCTGGGGTTGATGCTCCTGGCCACCTTCCTGACGATGGGTTGGGGCCTGGGCTCGTCCAGCGGCCCGACCCGGCTGGCCTTCGCCATCGCCCACCTCGTGGCGCCGGCGGCCACCGAGGCCAACGGCTACATGGGCTCCTACTTCACCGGGGGGGCCAGCATCTTCAGCGACTGGATGGTGTTCGAGGTGATCGGCGTGCTGCTGGGCGGCGTGCTGGGCTCCTATACCGCAGGCCGCATGCGCCGGGGCGCCGTGAGCAAGGGGCCGCGGATCAGCCGCAACCAGCGCATCGCCCTGGCGTTCCTGGGCGGGATCCTGATGGGCTTCGCGGCCCGGTGGGCCCGGGGATGCACCTCCGGGCAGGCCCTCACCGGCGGCGCCGTGCTCGGCCTCGGCTCGTGGATCTTCATGCTGTCGGTGTTCGCCGGCGGCTACGTGACCGCACCCCTCGTCAGGAGGCAGTGGCGATGACCCCCCTGTACGCATTCGACTCCTTCGGCTACCCCACCGCGATGGCCCTGGCGACCGTGCTCGGCGTCGGCTTCGGCTTCGTCCTGGAGCGAGCCGGCTTCGGGCGGGCGGCGGTCCTCGCGTCCCAGTTCTACGGGCGCGACAACCGCGTGCTCAAGGTGATGTTCTCGGCCATCGTCACCTGCACCGTGGGGCTCGGCCTGCTCGGCGGCCTGGGCCTGGTGGAGCTCGGCGCCCTGACCGTTCCCGGCACTTGGCTCGTGGCCAGCGTGGGCGGTGGCCTGCTCCTCGGAGCGGGGTTCGTCACCTCCGGCTACTGCCCCGGCACGGCCCTGGTGGCCACCGGATCGGGCAACGTGGACGGGCTGTGGTCGATCGGCGGCGTCATGGTGGGGGCGGTGACCTTCGCCCTGGCGTGGCCGCTGATGGAAGGCCCGTACCTCGCCGCAGATCTCGGCGTGCTCACCCTGCCCGGCCTGCTCAACGCGTCCTGGGGGCTCGTCGCCGCCGGCGTGGCCGTGATGGCGGTGGCGGTGTTCGCCGGGGTGGAGTGGATGGAGCGGGCCTTCGCGCGGCGCGATGGCTCCGTGGCTCCGGACTCCTCGCCCGGGGATCGGGCGCTGCGCAACGGCGTGCTCGGCGCCGTCTCGGCGGCCGCGCTGCTGG
>CALAGR010000193.1 GCA_937891735.1 uncultured Pseudomonadota bacterium
GCGCCGAGGCGGTCGAGCGCGCGGGGCTGCTGCTGATCACCGGCGAGCGCTGGGAGCCGGGGGTCGACGCGCTGCTGGCCGCCGCCGAGGCCCGGGCCGCGGAGAGCGCCTACCAGCGGGTGGGGGAGCTGCTCGAGGTGGTGGAGGCCACGATCCGCCGGGGTGCGCTGGAGCCCACGTGCCCGCGGGTGGGGCGCACCCTGGTGATGCGCGCGCGGCTCAACCAGATGCAGGGGGATCTGGATGGCTGCGAGGAACTCCTGCACGAAGCGCTGGGGGTGGACGATCCCCGGTGGGATCTGATCCAGGCCGAGGCGACCGGGGTGATGGGATCGGTGGCGCGGCTGCGATCCCGGTGGGACGAGGCGCGGCTGCTGCTCGAGGAAGCGCTGCTCGGGATCTCCGTGGAGCACCCCCTGCTGCGGGCCCGGGTGCTGCACAACCTGGCGATGATCGAGCGACGCACGGGTCAGCATGCCCCCGCCGCGCTGTACTACGGGGACGCGGGGGCGTGCTACCTGCTCGCGGGGGACCGGCTGGGGGCGGCGCGCTGTGAGCAGGGGCTCGGGTTCATCGCCAACGACCGGGGGGATCACAGGGCGGCCCGCCGGATCTTCGAGTCGCTGCTGCCGATCCTGGAGGAGCTGGGGGAGCGGATCGCGCTGGCGGCCACCATCGACGGGCTGGCGGAGGCACGCATGGCGGCGGGGGACCTGGTCGAGGCGGGCGCCGGCCACCTGCGGGCGTGGACCATGATGGAGGAGACGGGCAGCCCCGCGGCCTTCATCTCGGCGCTGAACTACGTGCTGGTGCTGCTGCTGCAGCGGGACTTCCGGGAGGCGGAGCTCGTGCTGCAGGCCATCGAGCAGGCGGTGCGGCAGCCGGCGTTCCTGACGTGGCGGGCGCAGTACCTCGTGTACCAGCTGGCGTGCGACGCGGCCCGGAGCGACTGGGCGGCCTGGGACGAGCACCACGCCGAGGTGGTCGCGGCCCTGAGCTCCCGTCCCCCGAGCCCGACGGACGTGGGTCGGGCGGCGGAGGTGGCGGGGCGCCGGGCCGCGGACTCCGGGGACGCCGAGCGGGCGAAGCAGGCGCTGGATCTGGCCCGCACGATGTGGCGGATGGCCGGCGACGAGGACGCGCTGGCGGCGCTGGACGAGGACCTCGCCACGGGGCACTGAGGGGGCGCGTGAAGGCCACCCGTTCGCGCCCGATCAGGACGAGGCCTTCGATGGTCCGGTACCCGGCACCGTGAAGCCCTGGCCTTCCCACGGCACCCCGGAGCCCGACCGATCAATGACCGCCCACCGACTCGCGCTGTCGATCCTGTTCACCTTCGCGCTGGTCGGCTGCGCCCCGGAAGGAGTCTCCGACGACGACGACGTTGCCGACGACGACGATGTTGCCGACGACGACGACGTGACCGACGCCCCCGTGACATGCGCAGGAGACTTCTCTTCGGCCGACATCGGTGACTGCACCATCACCGAAGGCAGCGTCTTCCTGTACGGGGTCGCGAGCCTGACGGAGGTCGATGGCCTCTCCGGCCTGACATCCATCGGCGGAGCCCTTCAGCTGTACGGCAACAACGCCCTGGGCGACATCCAGGGGCTGTCCCAGCTGACCCTTGTCGCTGGGGGCTCCAACATCTACGCCAATCCGGCCCTGTGCCAGAGCGCCGTGAACGCCCTCATCGCCGCCTGCCCGGAGTGCGGCATCGTGTCGTACGCCAACGACGACGGCTGCTGACCCCCGGGCAGACCGGCGCTCCCGCCGCTGCGCTCCGGGCCCCCAAGGCCAATGCCGGTCAGATAAGCGTTTTCGTGCCGCGAGGGGCATCTGGATCCTGTGGAGGTAAACGGCGGCGCCCTCGGCTGATGGTCGAGTCGCGATGCGTTCAGGATCACATGGCCAGAACGGGCTTCGGAGATCCTTGTCTCACGCAAAGGCGCGAAGCCGCCAAGAGAGTCAAGGCATCCCGTTTGCGATGCGCTTCACGCCCTCGCGGAAGACCGGGGCTCCGAAGTTGACCAATAGCCCCAGGCGAAGGCCTGTGAGCCTGAGACAGGTCGGCAGTTGCTTGCTGGGTACGGGAGCCATTCGCTCTCCTGACTGGGTCGGGATCTCGCGCTGAGCTTGGGCTCCGTCCTCCCGGAGCCGGTGGTGGCCAGCCTCGTCAGACAGGTGAAGGTCAACAGGAGCAACTACCCGAGGAGTGAGGGGGACGAGGCCCAGGAAGGGCCCAAGTGACCGACATTGCCCCTACGGCAGCGCGACTGCGAACTCGAGCGCCGCGCCGTAGTTGCTGGCGCACGGGAAGGTCGTGTTGAACTGCTGCTCGACGGCCGCGCAGTTCCCGGAGACGCAAGCCAACGTCACCGAGGCGGAGAAGTTGGACGACGTGCTGTCCAGGAACGTGCCCTGCAGGCCCCAGGTGTGGGCGATGATGGCCTCGTTGGCGCCGACGCCGATGCCCTCGTTCCAGGCGCCCTGCACGCACGCCCAACTCTGGTCGCCGGCCAGCGAACACTGCAGGGCAGGGGTGATGCTCGTGAACGCCGCCATGATCTGGAAGTCGGTCAGCTCACCGTTCGAACCAACGCCCGTGTGCGTGAGCTCCCAGCCCATGGGGACCCCAGGGACCCCCGTGGCCATGGTGCACTCGTCCAGGCTGTAGGACGGGGGCCCCTGTGAGAAGTCCACGCTCCACAGACCCGCGCTGAAGGAGAAGGCGGCTGTGGAGTCGTCGTCGTCTCCGGCCGAGTCGTCGTCGTCTCCGGCCGAGTCGTCGTCGTCTCCGGCCGAGTCGTCGTCGT
>CALAGR010000194.1 GCA_937891735.1 uncultured Pseudomonadota bacterium
CGCCTTCGTCGACGACGACTTCGTGGTGGGCAAGGACTGGATCTACGACTTCTGCGGCGAGCTGCGCAAGCGAGGCAACCCCGTGACCTGGTCCTGCTACGTGCGGGCGTCCCAGGTGGACGAGGGGATCTTCAACGCCATGAAGGCCGCCGGCTGCCACCAGGTCCTCGTGGGCATGGAGGTGCTCGACAACGACATGCTCCGCATGCTGAACAAGGACCTCACCGTCGCCTCCGCGGGGGCCTGCGTGCGGGCCGCCCACAAGGCGGACATCGAGGTCATCGGCCTGTTCATGGTCGGCGTTCCGGGCACCACTCCGGCCAGCGTGCGCAACACGGTGCGCAACGCCCTGGCCCACGAGCTCGATGTCGCGGTGTTCTCGCTGTACCGCCCGCCGCCCATGTCTCCGGTGTACGAGGAACTCGGCTGGACCCCCAACGACTACATCGACTGCTTCAAGCTGCAGAAGCAGGCGGTGCACGTGCCGCCCACGTACCGCGACAAGGAGCACGTGGAGGCCACCTACTCGGAGGCCTACAAGGCCTTCTATCTGAACCCCGGCTACATCCGGCGGGCCGCCCAGCGCATGTTCTCGGACCCCGTCAAGGCGAAGAACATCACCCGCGCGGCCCTGACGCTGGCCGATCAGTTCCGCCCCGCGTTCTTGAACCCCGCGGCGCGGCTCCTCTCCCGGCGGACCGCCCCCGGCCGACTCAAGCCCGCCGGCGACTGACCGTGCGCGTCGCGTTCATCCAGAAGGATCCGCTGCCGGATCCGTTCGTCGCCGTCGTCGCCGCCCAGGCGGTGTACCGCGGCCACCAGGCGCGCGTGTTCCTCCCCGGCGCGGAGCGCGATCTCGAGGGCAGCGTCCGCCGCTTCGCCCCGGGGGCGCTGGTGTTCCACGTGGCAGGCGGCTTCGAGGACTGGGCGGATCGCGTGGGTCTGCGGCTGCGTACGGCCCTGGGCGGCCCGCCGGTGTGCGTCATCGGCAGCTACGGCACCGATCACCCCGAGCTCGCGCTGCGGGACGGCATCGACTACGTGCTCCCGGGCGACCCGGACGAGACGATCCCCGAGCTGCTGTGGCGCATCAGCATGGAGAAGACCCTGGAGGGCACGATGGGCACGGTGTGCCGCGGCCCCGACGGCGCGCTCCTGTGGGGCCCGCCTCGGGAGCAGATCGCGGATCTCGATGAGACGCCCGCCGCAGACTTCGAGATCTACCAGCGGTACGGCTTCGTCGCCGGCCAGCGCACGGCGCCGATGTGCGTCGGCCGCGGCACCATCGAGAACCTGCACGCGGGGGTCCGGATCAGCCTCGCCGAGGTCGGACGGCGCTTCCGTCCCGCGCGCCGGATGTCCGTGGGGCAGGCCATCAGCCGGGCCAACATGCTGCGGAACCGTCGCCGCTACCGCCGCTTCGGGTTCCGGGACGACAGCCTCACCCTGGACCCGGACTGGCTCGCGTTGTTCCTGGACCGGTACCGCCGCGAGGTGGAGCTGCCCTTCGGGATCATGGCGCGGCCGGACCAGCTGGCCCCGAAGATCATCGACGGCCTCGCCGCCGCGGGCTGCGACTGCGTGCGGCTCGGCATCGAGTCGGGGGATCCGCAGCTGCGCCGCGCCGCCATGGGCACGACGGTGTCCGACCCCGAGATCGAGGCGGTGGTGGAGCGCCTGCGCAGCCATGGGATCCGCGTGCACACCGTCGGCTGGCTGGGCCTCCCGGGTGAGACGCGCGAGACCGCGATGCGCACGGTGGAGCTGGTGGCGCGCCTGCGGCCGGACCACGCGTTCTGCTTCACCGTGGCGGACGAGCCCGGATCTGCGAGCACCCCCGAGCTGCGGCGCCTGGCGTGGCTCGTGCCCCATGCGGGTCGCGCCCCGGCCCTGGCGGGCCTGGTGGCCCGGGCGTTGGACGGCCCCGGGGACGCGCTGTACCAGCGCCTGTTCCTGCTCCAGCACGACCTCGGGTTCATCCGAAGCGGGGAGCTGCCCCCCTGGGACATCCTGCGCATCGGCACCCGCATGAGTCGGGCGCGCGCGGGCTGAGAGGCCACGCAGACGGTTCGGGCAGCCTCTTGCGAAGACTGACAAATCCTTGACTTGCCTCAACCAATCCGCCAAATAGAGTCCCTGCGGCAGAGCGTTGGCACCTCGCGTGTACCCGGACCTCAGCCCCACGACCCCGACTCTGGAGACTGAATGCTCGACTCGCACTTCATCGGCCGCAGCGCCCTCATCCTCGGCCTGGGTCTCGCCCTCGCCGGCTGCACCACCGGCGGCAACGGTGACGACGACGACGCGGGAGTCCCGATCCTCGGCGACGGCAGCCACTCGATCGACAGCCTGCAGATGGAGGTCATGGCGACCGAGGACGACGGCCTGTTCACGCCCCGGGATCTCGAGTTCCACTCCCAGCGCCCCGACGAGCTGTGGATCGTGAACCGCGGCGACGACAGCACGGTCACGCTGCTCGACGCGGGCACCGACGACCAGGCCTCGGTGCACCGCGGGAACACGGGCGGATCGGCGCACTTCCTGGCCCAGCCCTCGGCCCTGGCGTTCGCCGACGACGGCACCTTCGCCACGATCCACGAGACGGACGATCTGACCCAGGGCCCCAACGGCACGCCCGAGGACTTCATGGGTCCCACGCTGTGGACGTCGGACCTCGACATCTACGACGGCGGCCACGGTGGCCACCTCGACATGCTGCACAACAGCCCCAATGGCATGGGCATCGCCCTGGAGCGGGACCGGATCTTCTGGGTCTTCGACGGCTTCAACGACAGCCTCACCCGCTACGACTTCGCGGACGACCACGGCCCCGGCGGGGCCTTTCACGGCGACGCCGAGATCCAGCGTCACGTGGCGGGCGATGTGCGCTGGCGCGAGGACATCCCGTCACACCTGGTGTTCGACCCGGAGTCGGACCTGCTCTACGTCGCCGACACGGGCAACAACCGCATCGCGGTGCACGACACCACCTCGGGCGACCGCGGAAACAACCACGGTCCCAGCTACGACGTGGGCAGCGACATGCAGTACGAGATCGTCGGCGGCGACTGCACGACGCTCATCGACGGCGAGGCGGTGGCCGAGATGGGCCGCCCGTCGGGCCTCGAGCTGCACGACGACATGCTCTTCGTGAGCGACAACCGCACCGCGCGGATCTGGGCCTTCGACCTCGAGGGCAACCTGCTCGACTACGTGGACACGGGCCTGGACGACGGCTCGGTCATGGGCATGGCCTTCGACGGCGAGGGCAACCTGTGGCTCGTCGACGCCGAGAACGACGAGGTCCTGCGCATCTCGCCGAAGGCCGCTGCGGAGTAGGAACTACCGGAAGCCGCTGATCCGCTCGGCGGTCTCCGCCTCGGTCTTGCAGTCGATGCACATCCCCGCGACGGGCCGGGCCAGCAGCCGCCGGTAGCCGATGGCTTCGCCGCACGACACGCACTCGCCGTACTCGCCGGCCGCCATCCGCTCCAGGACCTCTTCGATCTTGGTGATGAGCTTCTGCTCGCGCTGGGCGATCCGGAGCCCGAACTCGCGGTCCGACTCCGAGCTGGCCTGATCCATCTCGTCGGGCTGGATGATCTGCTGACTGGTCAGGCTCGCCACCGTGGCGCCCGTGCCTGCCGCGATCCCCTCCTTGCGGTCGATGAGGAGGTGCTGGAGCGTCATCAGCTCCTCCGGGGTCAGGTGCTCTACCTCTGGCAACTGACTCGCGTCCGTCGCCTTCTTGAAGATGTTCATCAGACCTCCCAGTGGCTTCAGCAGCCCCCTGGCTGCGCCGAACGCGGGAGCCTAGCCCCTGGGGGGCGAGGCGCAAGTCAGCGAACGCCCCAGGCGTCGCCGTAGAAGCCACCACCACCGCCGCCGCCGCCGCCCCCGAACTGGGGCTCCCACCACACGTAGATGTACACCTCGCCCTCCTCTTCGTAGATCCCACCCTCGAGGAGCCAGTCCGTGGTGCCGGTGTTGGGCGTGGTCATCACGACCCCGCCATCCATCAGCTCGCCCTGGGGGCTCATCCAGCCGACGAACTCGAAGGTGGCCTCGGCGTTCTCGGGCAGCGCGCAGTCGCCGAAGCCTTCCACGTCGCCCTGGCCGGTGATCTCGAAGCCCGCCTGGCCGTCGCAGATCGGCTGCTCGCCGCCGCCCCCGGTGAACCGGCTCAGGGACGACTCGCCCTCCCACCAGCCGGCCCACGGGTTGTCGTCGTCGTCGTCGTCGCCCACCGAGTCGTCGTCGTCGCCCACCGAGTCGTCGTCGTCGCCAACCGAGTCGTCGTCGTCGCCCACCGAGTCGTCGTCGTCACCCGCCGCGTCGTCGTCGTCGCCAGTGCCCTCGAGCAGGTGCCCGGTCGGCCCCGAGTCACACCCTGCGAGGCCGAGCAGCAGGGCGAGGGCGAAGTGGAGCTGGTTCTGACGAGTCATGGGTCCTCCGGGGGCGTACGCGATTCTCTCGCTACCATCGCTCCGTGCCAATGCCGAGTTCGCCGAATCGCAGGGCATCCCTGCTCGTGCTCCTGCTGCTCGCCGTGCTGCCCGGCCAGGTGCGGGCCCAGGCGACGTTGCGGGTGGCCGTGCTCGACTTCACCAACGGCGCCGCCGGAGCCCCGGAGCTGGACCCCCTCGGCAAGGGCCTTCAGTCCATGCTCATCACGGACCTGTCGGCGGTGCAGAACGTCACGCTGGTCGAGCGCGAGCGTCTCCAGGAGGTCCTCAACGAGCTGGACTTCCAGCAGTCGGACTACATCGACCGCAACACCGCGAACAAGCTCGGCGAGGTCCTGGGCATCACCCACCTGCTGACCGGATCCTTCGTGGTGCAGGGCGAGACGATGCGCCTGGACGCGCGGCTGGTGGCCCTGCAGGGCGAGATCCTGCTCGCCACCGACGTGGCCGGCGACAAGGACGCGTTCTTCGAGCTGGAGAAGGACCTCGCCGGGGCCCTGGCCAAGAAGCTCGCGGACGCGGGGGGCATCGCCCTGGCGCCCAAGGCCCGGGCGCGGCTGGCGACCATCCACACCGCGGACTTCGGCGCGTTCCGCACCTTCTCCGAGGGGCTCGCGGCGTTCGACCGGGCCGACTACGACGCCGCCCTGGACCGCTTGCGGGCCGCCACCGCCCAGGACGAGGACTTCGACCTCGCCCGCCTCACGCTGGCTGACTACGAACGGATCGTCGGCCGCCTGCGCGCCCGCACGGCCCAGCTCGAGACCGGGCGCAAGGAGCGGGAGCGGCTGGAGGCCGACCAGGAGCGTGCGGAGCTGACCTCCGTGCTCGCGCGGCTGTGGGAGGAGGCGGAGCGCCCCGGCGCGGCGGCGCACCGGCGGCGGGTGACGGCCCTGTACCTGCTGGCGATCGCCTACGGAAACGTCGGCACCAACCGGGGCAAGCTGCTCGAGCTGCGGCAGGTGGAGGACCGCTTCGCCCTGCAGCGCACCGCGGACGCCCTCGCCCTCGCCTACCGGACCGAGGCGGTGGCGGCATGGCCTGCGCTCCCGCCGGTCATCACGGACCGGTTCTGGCGCGGCCTGCCCGAGGCGCCGACCTTCGAGCAGGACTTCGCCGAAGCCGTCGATCACCTCTTCGAGTACGGGGCGGACCACCCTGAGAACCGCGTGCACTACTTCCTGATGGACATGAAGTCCCCCCGCACCACAGCCCGCATGCTGCACAAGGACCGGGCGGCGGAGGTGGAGCTGCTCGAGGAGATGGAGCGCCGGGCCCGGGAGCTGGACGCGCCCAAGTACTGGCTGGACGACGTGGACGAGGCCCTCACCGAGGAGCTGCGCGCCGTCCTTCGCCTCGACGAGAGCACGCGCCGGCTGGCGGCCCGGGCCCGGGGCGAGACCAACGAGTGGCGCATGAAGGGGCTCGCCGACGAGGTGGAGCGGAACCGGCAGCTCGCCGAGGTGCTGACGACGTCCAAGAGCCCGGAGCTGGTGCGCGAGTGGCTGCTGATCGGACCCGACTCCGGGTTCTCCCAGGGCCCCCTGCTGCGGCTCGCCCAAGAGCACCTGATGGGGCCGCACCCCGACGCGGACGGGCTGTACGCCATCAACCGGGCGCGGGAGCTCGACACCGACGACTACCTGCTCGTGGGCGGCGTGCCGGTGTGGACGCACCAGGCCCACTGGCGGCTGCGCTCGGGGCCCCGCACGGATCTGCGCCGCGCCGAGGCCATCCGCTACACCGAGGCAAAGCCCGACGCCCAGACCCCCACGCTGCTGCTCCTGGGGGGCACGCCGAAGCAGGATCTGACGCTCCGCTTCACCCTCGACTTCGCGCCGGCCGCTGACTTCTGGCCCTCCGGCGCCAACGCCCGCGACCGCACGGGCGGTCTGCTGCCGGGGGACGTGCCCTCGGGCCACCCCACGGTGGGGGTCCTGCTGGGGCTGGTCGATGTGGACAACAAGAAGCAGAAGAACCCGCACACCGAGGTGGACGAGCTGGTCCGACCCACCCAGGGCGCCCTCGTCCAGCTGACCCCGGAGGCGCGGTTGGAGTTCAGCACCTTCGTCGAGTCGGAGCGCGGCTCCTACGACCGCAAGGACGCGTTCGCGCTCACCCGACGCGGCGACGGCCCTGTGCCGAAGCCGGCCCGGGGTGGCCCCGACGCGCCCCTGGACGTGGTGGTCAAGGTCCGCGGAGCCACGGTCAGCGTCACCGCGCGCGGCCACACCAGCACCTTCGCCGCGCCGGAGCCGGTGCAGGGCTTCGTGGGCCTGCTGCTGCAGGGGGCGGGCTACGTCGAGATCTCCCACCTGAAGCTGGACTGACCACGACGGCGCGATCTGCCGTCGCGAATCGGAACGATCTAGGATCCCCCCCGTGTTCCAGAAGCTCATCCGACGATGGCGTCACAGTCGGCGTCCAATGATGTTCGCCCTGCCTGTCGGCAGGGACGGCGAGGTGCCGTGGCACAGCACGACATCCCAGACCCGGCGGATCCTCGCGCAGCAGAAGGCGGCGTCCCAGGACGTCAACGGGTTCCCCACCGCGCGCATCCGCCGCGGCGACAAGACGATCCGCGCCACGCTGGAGTTCGCCCAGGGGATCTGCTTGAACCCCCAGGTCTGGCTGCCGGCCGTTCCGGGGGCGGTGTACGCGCGACGCGACGGCACCCGCGTGCGCCTGGAGCAGCAGCTTCGCGCCGCCAACCTGGCCTTCGAGGACGAGAGCCCGCGGGGCAACTGGCTGTCCGTCCTGGACTGGCTCGGCAAGCCTGACGGCCGCGCGGACGACAACGCCTGGGAGTGGACCTGGGAGGACATGACGGCCCGCTACTACGAGCGGCGACCGGGCGAAGACGGCGCCGCGTGGATGCGGTTCGCCCCCCTGGCCAGCTCCAAGAGCCTGGAGATCGTCAACCAGAGCTCCCACCAGCTCTACTCGCAGATCGCCATCCGCGTGGACTTCAAGCACGGCACCTGGCACATGGGCGACCGCCCTGCCCTGTCCGGCGTCACCACGCGGCTGCACTGGGACACGCCCCCCAACGAGATCGTGCTCGTCACCGCGATCATGGGCGATCAGGAGTGCAGCGTGGAGGCCCCCCGCCGCGCCCGACGGGTGGTGATCACGAACTCGCCGGACGGCGGCGTTCGGCTCGTGGTCTGAGGATCCGGCGGATCACTGCGCGTAGGGCGTGAAGCTGATCCCCATCTTCACCTCGACGCGGTAGTCCTTCTTGTCCTTGCGGGACTTCTTGATCGTGCGCTCGGGGAGCTCCAGGCCCTGCAGACTCGCGCCGATCAGCGCCAGCAGGTCGTCGTCCTCGAAGGTCACGTCGATCAGCTCGGACTCCTCGACCGTGCCGTCCTCCGCCACGAGCACCCGCACGACCAGGGTCCCGCTCTGCTTGAGGTCCCGCGCCACCCGGCGTCCGTACAGGAACCGCAGCCGCGCCACGTGCTCGCGGATCGCGCGGCGGAGCCACGGCGCGGTGTACTCGGGCTCGACCAGGTGGGTCATGTCGGGATCGATGACCTGGTTGCCCTCCTTGTCGAGCTTGGGGTTGCCCTCGTCGTCCACCGCGAACTCCGGGCCCTTGTCGAACCAGGCGATCACGGGCTCGGCCACGGTCACGACCGCGGCGGGGGGGATCACCACGGGCGGCGGGGCCTGCTCCTTGCCCTCCTTGGTCAGGCGGCGCTTGTCGATCCACCCGGACACGACGCCCCCGGGCCACACGTGGGTCACCTTGTGCCAGGACCCGTCCGTGTCGGTGATGTCCACCCGCGCGAAGGCGGTGAGCTGGGCGAACCGGTCGCCCTTCGCCTCCAGGGACAGGGGCGCCTCCTTGTTGCCGATCTCGCGGCTCTGGGGGGCCGTGGGGGCGGTGATCCGGTAGCCGGTGCGCTCGTTCCACCCGTCCCAGTCCGCGCGGTCGGTGCGCACCTCCGGATCCTCTTCGTCAGCGATGCTGCGGCGGCGCCAGTCCAGGTCCGTGGTGCCCCCCTGGACCCACACCGTCGGCCCCACGATCTGCACCAGGGCGTCGAACTCGGTCTCCTGCACGACGTTGTAGCGAAGCGCCCCCAGGGCGGCGTCCTTGATGACGGAGGGCACGTCGAACAGGGGCTGACCGACGGACGCGCGGGTGCCCGTGGTGCCGCTGAGCACCGTGGAGGCCGGCGGCAGCGCGAACATGCCGGTGGGCCAGTCGCCGCCAGGGAACACCTCGTCGGGCTCCAGCGCCGGCCACACCTCGGCCGGCAGCATCGCGCCCTCCTCCACCCAGAACCGCACCTGCACGCGCCCATCGACGGTGCGCACGATCTTGCCGCCGTCCGCTCCAGACCCCTCGATCGCCACCGCGGTGCCCGCCAGCGCGAGTCCCCAGGGCTCCTCCTTCGGACCCAGGGTCAGGGGGATGTCCTCGGCCAGGACCTGGAGCAGGTCGTCGTCCCGGACCTCGACTTCGCCCGCGAACCCGGGAGCCTTGACGAAGACCCGGGTGCGGCTGTCCAGACGCTCCAGGACTCCGTAGCAGCGCCCGGCGGACAGGAAGCCGACCGAGCTCACCGCCTGCCCCACGACCGTGGCCGGGGCGATGGGGGTGTCGTCCTTCGCGATGCAGACGGAGCCCGCGAACGCAGGGGTGGACGCCGACAGGACGGCGACAGCGGCAGACAGGGACATCAGGTGGCGAGACATGGCGGGGATACTACGGCAGCTTCAGCTCCACATGCCCCGGCACCATCCGTGCGCCGGCGCCGGTGGAGATCTGGAGCGCCGCCGGGGTCGGGGGCATCCGGAACCGCGACCCCGGATCCCGCTTCCCACGGTCTGACTGATGGTTAGGGTCACCCCATGGACACACGCCCTCCACTTCGCCGCGCCGTCGCCGCCCTCTCCGGCCTGCTGCTCCTGGCAGCGTCCGGGGCGGCCTTCGGCAACCCGCCCACCCGCAAGGAGATCGACCAGGCCCTGCTCGCCGTGTCGCAGGACGCGTTGCAGCCGGTGCGCGACGCCGAGGCCGCGCTGGAGGCGGGTCAGCGGCAGGAGGAGCTGATCGGCCAGGAGCTGGCCGTGGCGCGGCTGGATCAGGCCGCCGCGAAGGCCTGGGTGGACGCCTCCGACGGGGTCAGCAAGGCGCTGGATGCGAGCCGCAAGGGGGCGGATGCAGCCAACCGCACCTCGGAGCTGGAGGACATCGGGGCGCGCCAGGCGCGGGCCGGCAAGACCCAGGAGTGGCGCGACGCCAGGCACGAAGCGGCGAAGCAGGGGCTCGACCTGCAGCAGGCCCGGCTCGCCTGGGCGAAGGCCGAAGTGGCGCGGCTCGAGATCGCCCTGGAGCTGGCGCGGCTGGACGTCTACGCCGCGGCCATCGAGGCCAACATCGAGCAGGCCAACGAGGCCCGGGCGGAGGGCGGCCGCGCGCAGGTCCGGCTGGCCAAGCAGGCCCGGATCGTCAACAAGGAGCTGGGCAAGGTCCAGACCGCCGAGCGCGATCTGAAGGACGCCACCCGCCGAGCCGAGGCGCTGGATCCGAACACCGGCGGCTGAGGCTCAGACCCGTCGGCGGCGGGCGATGCCCCCGAACAGCGCCAGGAACGCCAGCCAGCCCAGCGCGCTCCGGCCCGCCGGGGCGGCGTTGTCGCAGGCGCAGGTGCCCCGCCCGCCGCCGTCGGCCGTCGAGTCGTCGTCGTCACCGGCGTTGTACAGCCCGTCGCAGTCCGCCTCCCGGCGGTCACGGTCGCCGTCGCAGTCGTTGTCCAGGTTGTCGTTGCACAGCTCCTCGGTGTCCTCGGACGCGTCGGGGTTCACCTCGGCGTTGTCGTCCTCGCAGTCGCCCTCGCACTCCATCCAGCCGTCCGCGTCCACGTCGAGCTCGTCGTCTTCGATCTGCTCGTTGCAGTCGTTGTCCTCGCCGTCGCAGATCTCGTCCGCGAAGGGGTGGGTCACGTCGTTGGTGTCGTCGCAGTCGCCGTCGCAGGGCGTGTAGCTGTCGCCGTCGGAGTCCTCGTTCTCGTCCTCGGTGGTGCCGTCGCAGTCGTTGTCGACGTCGTCGCACAGCTCCGGGGCGCCGTCGTACGTGTCCGCGTCGGAGTCGTCGCAGTCGCCCTCGCAGGAGGCCATGCCGTCCCCGTCGTCGTCCTCTTCGTCGAAGGGCAGGTTGCCGTCGCAGTCGTTGTCTTCCTGGTCGCAGATCTCGGCGGCCCCCGGCCAGGTGTTGTTGTTGTCGTCGTCGCACTCGTTGCAGGACAGCCAGCCGTCCGAGTCCGCGTCCACCTCGCCGGCCGCGTCGTAGTCGGCGCTGCCGTTGCAGTCGTTGTCCTCGCCGTCGCAGACCTCGTTGTTGCCGGGGAAGGCGTTGGCGTCGAAGTCGTCGCAGTCGTCACACGAGCGGGAGCCGTCGGCGTCCAGATCCACCTCGCCGGCTGAGTCGGCGTCGGGGCTGCCGTTGCAGTCGTCGTCCAGGCCGTTGCAGGCCTCGGCGGCGCCCGGGTTGATGGTGGCGGTGTTGTCGTTGCAGTCGTTGTCGCAGATCCGGTAGCCGTCGGAGTCGTTGTCGTTCTCCGTGGCGGGCACGTTGTTGTTGCAGTCGTTGTCCAGGCCGTCGCACTGCTCCTGGGCGCCGGGGTAGGTCAGCGGATCGTTGTCGTCGCAGTCGCCGGCGCAGACCAGCTGGCCGTCGTTGTCGTCGTCGTCCTCGTTGGCGGGCACCGACAGGTTGCAGTCGTTGTCGAGCCCGTCGCACAGCTCCGGCGCGCCGGGGTAGGTGCCGACGCTGGCGTCGTCGCAGTCGCCGCCGCCGCACTCGTCGTAGCCGTCGCCGTCGTTGTCGATCTCGTTCGCAGGCACCGTGGAGTCGCAGTTGTTGTCGAGCCCGTCGCACAGCTCCGGGGCGCCGGTGTAGACGGTGGCTGCGTTGTCGTCGCAGTCCGTGCACCCCGGCTCGCCGTCGCCGTCGCCGTCGGACTCCGTGCCCGGGACCACGCCGTCGCAGTTGTTGTCCACGAGGTCGCAGAGCTCGGGGGCCCCGGCGTAGCTGGTGGCGTCGCTGTCGTCGCAGTCGCCCGCGCACTCCGTCATGCCGTCGCCGTCGCCGTCGAACTCGTTGGCGGGCACGACGTTGTCGCAGTTGTCGTCCAGGCCGTTGCACAGCTCCGGGCCACCGGGCATGACGGTGGCGTCGCCGTCGTCGCACTCGGCGCAGGCCAGGAAGCCGTCGCCGTCCACGTCCACCTCGTCGTTGCCGCCGCCGTCGACGGTGGTCACCCGGATGGAGTAGCTGCTGCCGGTGCTGTTGCTGATCGTGGAGGTCGTGGCCGGCGCCCCGCTGCCCGCTGCGTAGCCAAGCTGGTCCCCCCAGGTGGGGTTCTGGGACGCCGACAGCGTGCCGTTGTAGTAGGTGGAGGTGGAGGTCCACTGCGCGAAGATCGCGTAGTACTTGCCGCTCTGCAGGGGCACGCTCATCGCCGTCGAGAGCTTCCAGCCCCCGCTCGTGCTGCCGTACCCCGCCGAGCCGATCTCCGTGAACGTCCCCGAGGTGGTGGTGCCCTCGAACACCCGGAAGGTCATCGAGTTGGTGGACAGCTCCGAACCCACCTGGGTCACCGTGACGTCCTGGGAGGCCAGGAACATGCCGCCGCGGTACAGGTTGCTGTTGGAGAAGGGCGAGCTGCCGTTGAACTCGTAGGTCACCGGCACGCCGGTGCCGCCGCCGGTTCCCAGGTTGCCGTCGCAGTCGTTGTCCTCGCCGTCGCACTGCTCGGTGGCCCCGGGGAAGGTCAGGGCGTTGTTGTCGTCGCAGTCGTTGCACGCCAGGTACGTGTCGTTGTCCACGTCCACGCCGTCGCCGAGCCCGTCGCAGTCGTTGTCGAGGTTGTCGCAGAGCTCCGGCGCGCCCGGGTAGACCGTCGCGTTGTTGTCGTTGCAGTCGATGCAGCCCAGGGAGCCGTCGCCGTCGCCGTCCACCTCGGTGGCGGGCACGACGCCGTCGCAGTTGTTGTCCAGCCCGTCGCAGGACTCGGTGGCGGTGGGGTAGGTCAGCGCGTTGCTGTCGTCGCAGTCGCCGTTGCAGGCCAGGACCGAGTCGCCGTCCGCGTCGCTCTCGTTGACGGAGCCGGCGTTGACCCGGATGGCGTAGGACGTGGCGCTGGTGCTGAACGAGCTGCTCGCGGGCAGCACGCCGGAGAAGGAGTTGGAGCTGGCGCCGCCCTCGTGCGTGCCCCAGGCGGTGGTGTAGGGGAACACGGCGTTCGCGCTGGAGCGGTAGTACACGGTCGCCGAGGTGCCCGCGCCCCAGATGACGCCCATGACGTACCACTTGCCCGCCACCAGGGTGACGCCCAGCGGATCGGAGGCGTGCCAGGCCCGCGCCGACGTAGACGCGACCGTGCTGTTCGAGGTGATCAGCGTGTAGGTGCCGGTCTGGCTCGTGGCCTCGTAGATCCCCCAGGTGAGGGCGGATCCGGCGGCGATGGTCAGGTCGGACTCGATGCTGGCCAGCGTGGTGGTGGTGCTCACCTGGAACTTGCCGCCCCGGAAGTAGCCGCTGCCGCTCTGGGAGTTGGTGTCCGCCGGTGACTCGTAGGTGCCGGCGTTGCCGGCGGTGCCGTCGCAGTCGTTGTCGATCCCATCGCACAGCTCGGTGGCGCCGGGGTAGGTCGTGTTGACGGCGTCGTCGCAGTCCTCGCACACGTTCGCGCCGTCCCCGTCCCCATCGACGGTGGGGTTGATGGCGACGTTGTTGTCGTCGCAGTCCACGCAGGAGTTGAAGCCGTCCAGGTCCACGTCGATGCCGGGGCTCAGCGTCGCGTCGTTGTCGTCGCAGTCGGTGCCCCCGCAGACAAGGGAGGCGTAGGTGTCGCCGTCGACGTCCGAGACGAGGTCGCCCGAAGCGCAGTCCTGGTCGATGCCGTCGTCACAGATCTCCGGGGCGCCGGGAAAGACGCTCCCGCTCGTGTCGTCGCAGTCACCCTGGGCCACGGTGAAGCCGTCCCCGTCGGCGTCCCCGGCGAGGCTGACGGTCAGGCGCTGGTAGTAGCCCCCCGCGCTCTGGCCGCTGGTGATCGTGGAGGCCTGCGTGGACGGGAAGCTGGACGCGGAGGTGTCGCCCCAGTCGTTGTTCGATCCCCACGGCGCGGTGGTGTAGCCGGCGGTGTTGGAGTAGGCGTAGTAGCCCGTGCTGGACCCCATCCACACGCCGATGAGGTACGAGTTGCCCGCGGTCAGGGGCACGTTCATGTTGGGCATCGTGCGCCACGCCCGGGTGGTGCTCCCGATGGACACGGACTGCTGGAAGACGTTGACGTAGGTCCCGGTGCTGTTCGTCTGCTCCCACACCCCGACGGTCATGGTGCTGCTGTTGCCGTACCAGAAGTCGGCGCTGTCGAGCACCGCGTCCTGGGTCACGGTGTAGCGGTTCTGCTTGAGCCGACTCGTGCCGGAGCCCGTCGTGGTGGTCGAGCTGAACGTCGTCGTGGTGGTCTGGGCCTGGGCCAGCGCGGGCAGCGCCAGGGCGGCGAAGCAGACGAGGATGCGGGCGGCGGCGAGGAAGCGGGCCATGAGCGTTCTCCGGTGGTCGACGGCGCGACCGGAACGCGAGATAGCACCCCAGCGTCCCCCACGAAAGGGCCGTCTGGGTGCCGTGACGACCTGTGACAGCAGGGCGGGAGGCGTCGGCGCCCGGCGGGGACGCCCCTACCCCGGCCGAGCCTCCGCGATGTCCTGCGCGGGGGGCCGGGGATCCTCAGGCAGCGCAGCGGCGTACAGCGCGGCGATCTCGGGCTCCTGCAGGGGCCGACACCAGCGCAGCTTCAGATCGCCCAGCTCGATGGGACCCAGGCGGATCCTGCGCAGCTTGAGCACGGGGAAGCCGCTGCGGGCGCACAGGTGGCGCACCTGGTGGTGGCGCCCCTCGGTGATCGTCACCTCGAGCCAGGTGGCGCGGGTGCGCAGGGCGATGAACGAGATGGTGGCGGGGCGCGTCAGGATGCCGCCGGGGTACGACAGGGGGCGCTCCATGAGGGCGATGCGCGGATCCAGCGGATCGAGGCGGTCCCGGACCTTGACCCGGTACACCTTCTCGATGGGCGGGATGGAGTCCGGATCGGCCAGGCCCTTGAAGCCGGGGTTGAGCAGCCCCTGGGCCAGGCGCCCGTCGTCGGTGAAGAGCAGCAGGCCCTCGGTGGCCCAGTCCAGCCGGCCCACGTGGGGCAGATCCGGGTACCAGAAGGGGATGTGGTCGTAGACGGTGGGGCGGTCCGCGAAGTCGCGGCGCGCGCAGATCGTCTTCGGGGGCTTGTTCAGGACGAAGTACTGCACGCCCGGGAGCATGCACCGTCGATCAGCGGATCAGATCCACCGACTCGATCATCTCCAGCGCGAAGTCCCCCTTGAGGGCGATGAGGGGGTTGAAGGTGGTGGCCCGACGGCCCGCCACGTTCGCCCCGAGGGGCTTGCGGATCGCGCTGTCCACCCGCAGCTCGCCCATGTCGAGCTCGGTGCGCTTGTCGTACACGACGTTGGGCTCGGGCCCGATGGCCTCATCGTCGTCAGCGGGTCCGGCGAGGGCCGGGGTGGCGGTCAGGGTGAACAGGAGCGTGGCGAGAGCGAAGCGGATCATGGGAACCTCCGCTCCAGAGCGTGGCCCCCCGCCCGCGGATCCCGCGTAAACGCTCGGTAAGCGGTCTGTCTCGGGACGGTAACGCCGCGCGAGGAGGCCCCTCAGCCACCGTCCGGGGCGGGTCCTCCGTGCTCCGCGATCCAGCGATCCACCGACGCCCGCTCCCGGGTGGCCCACGCGCGCACGGCCCCATGCAGCCGCTGATCCGCGAACAGGTGCAGGCTCTTGACGGTCCGCGGGGGGAAGCCCCGACTCTGCTTGTACTCGCCGCCGTGGCCGGGCTCGAAGCGGTCCACCCCGTGCTCGATGCACCAGCTGATGGCCGCGTAGTAGGCCAGCTCGAAGTGCAGGAACGGCACTGGCCGCGCGGCCCCCCAGGCCCGCCCGTACAGCGCGTCGGCGCCGCGGATGTTGAAGGTCAGGGCGCAGACCCCGTCCGCGTCCCGCGCCACCCCCAGGAGCAGCCGGTCCCGCAGGGGGCTCGCGGCGACCCGCCCGAAGAAGCAAGGATCCAGCAGGGGCTGCTCGCCGCCGTGGCGCGCGGCGGTGTCGCAGTACAGGCGCCCGGCCTCCTCGAACAGGGCGTCCGGCGCCTCCTCCCCGTCCAGGAACTCCACGCTCACGCCCCGCGCCGCGACCTCCCGCCGCTCCCGCCGGATCGAGGCGCGCCGCCGCGCCCTGAAGCCCTGCAGGTACCCGTCGAACGAGGTGAGCCCCTCGCGTCGCCACTGGTACTGCCACTGGTGGCGCACCACCCAGCCCAGCGCCTGCAGCGTCTGCACCTCGTCGTCCGCGCAGAAGTGCAGGGCCAGGGACGCGAGCCCTTCGGCCCCCATGATCTCCACGAGCCCCTGGGCCAGCAGGCGGATCCCCTCGACGCGGTCGATCTTCGGCCCCGTCAGGAACCGACGCGACGGCACGGGGGTGCCGGGGATCGTGCTGACCCCCCGAGGCCACGCGGGCCGTCCCAGTTCCTCGAAGGCGGCGAGGATCGGACCGCTCCAGACGAACTCCCCCTCCGTGCCCTCCCGCAGGTACAGCGGACAGACCGCCACGAGCTCGGGGCCGACGAACAGGCCCAGGTGCGCCGGGATCCAGTCGCGATGCGGCGCTGCGCTCCCGCTGGACTCCAGCGCAGCGAGCCAGTGCCAGTCCAGCACCGGGGGATCCTCGGCAGTCAGGAGCCGGTTCCAGGCCGACGGCTCGACCTCGTGCACCCCCTGCAGGATCCGCGCATGCAATGGAATCGGCTGGTTCACGGTCCCGATCATAGGGTCCTTGCGGTCCGACACGTCGATGCATCGAAACGACGCTGAGCGTGCGGCCCCGCCGAGGGCGCTATGATCCCCTCGATGCGCCGCCGCTCCATCACGCTGTTTTGCCTGCTGTTTGCCCTGGTGATCCTCACCGCCGGCAAGCGCGGCGAGCCTACGGCGCCCGCCGATGCCGCCGACATGGACCTGGACGTGATCGACGCCCTGCCCACCGTCGAAGACCTCGGCTACTTCCTGGCGAAGCTCGACGAACGCCAGAAGAGCGCAGCCCTGAACGTGCTGATCGACCTCGCCGCGGACTCCCGCCTGGCGCGCGCGGACGTGGGGGCGATCTTTCACGCCTTCGTGGACAAGGGCAGCCCGCCCCCGGAGTTCGGCTACGGCTGCGCGACCTGTTTTCAGCGCAAGCTGTCCGACGCGCTGGCCCTGCACCGCCTCAAGGGCCCCAAGGTCGCCGGCCCGCAGCGCGGGATCATCGTGGTGCCGGTCAACGAACGGTTCCTCAACCTGATCGACAAGTCCGCGGCCGAGGCCTGGGGCGGCTCCGTCCCCGCCTTCATCCAGGCCCTGCTGAGCGGCTACGACCCCACGGGCAACTACGCGTCCTGGGCCTACCCCCGCTACCACGGCAAGGGCGCCGACGTGCGCGCCGAGCCGGTGTTCTTCTCGTCCGTGGAGGCCCTGGCGGAGCACGAAGCGACCCTCGGGGAGCCGCTGGACGCGTGGTCGCTGGCCCGCTTCATGTGCACCACGCCGCCTCGGAACCGGTTCGATCCGGGCTTCCTCGTGCTGACGTTCGACGTCACGTCGAGCTGCAGCGAGGTGCGGATCCCCACCGCCGCGGACGGCGAAGACCCGGACTTCCGCCCCACCCCCGAGTCCGAGCGGGACTCCGGCCGGACCTGCGGGGGCGCGCCCGAGTGGGTCTGTCCGAACTTCAAGATGAACGAGCTGACAGGGGTGCGCTTCGTCGCCAACGGCGCGTACATCAAGGGCATGCGCTGACGACGGTCCTACCCCGCCCGTCACCACCGGCTGCAATGGGCCGCGGCGCTTCCCGTACGAGGGTGGCGCGAACCGGCACCGCCACCACGGAGGACCCATGAGCAACGATCTGGACCACCTGAAGAAGACAGACCTCGGCATCGAGGTCTGCTACGCCGCCCCCCTGAGCTATCTGCTCGTCTGGGTCAGCGGCCTCGCGATGCTCTTCCTGGAGAAGAACAACCCCTACGTGCGCTTTCACGCGGCCCAGTCCGTCGTGCTGTTCGGCGGCATCTCGGTGGTCTCGGCGATCACCGGCGCGGTGCCCGTGATCGGATGGATGTTCGTTCCGTTCATCGCGCTCGGGGCCTTGGTGGCGTGGGTGTTCATGATCTACCGGGCCTGGGACGACGCGCGAGAAGGCACCCCCCTGAAGCTGCCGATCATCGGAGACCTGGCCCAGAAGCTGCTGGACGCCTGGCCGAGCTGATGCCCCGGATGGAGCGCGGAGAGGGGCGGCTGCTCCTGGCCGTCGCGGTGTTGGTGCTTCTCATCAACGTGCCCTACGGCAACTACGTGCTCTATCCCTTCGCCCTGTTCGGCACCTGGGTGCACGAGCTGTGTCACGCCCTGGCGGCCCTGGCCCTGGGCGGCCGCGTCGATCACATCGAGATCTTCTCGGACACCAGCGGCCTCGCCTGGACCGCGCCGGGGGGCCGGCTGAAGCACGCCGTGGTGGCGAGCGCGGGGTACACGGGCACGGCCATCGGGGGTGCGGCGCTGCTGCTGTTTCGCAAGAAGGAGCGGGCCGGCCAGATCGGGCTGTCCCTGCTCGGGGCGGCGATGGTGCTCAGCGCGGTGGTGTGGGTGCGCAACGGGTTCGGCACGCCCGCCATCCTGGTGCTCGGCGTCGCGCTGCTGGCCGCCGGCCGGGCCCTTCCGCGGGAGCTGTCGGGCTGGCTGTACACCTTCCTCGCCGCCGTCACCTCGCTGGACGCGGTGACCTCGATCCAGACCCTGTTCGGGGCCACGCACCTCGTGAACGGCAAGCCGAGCTCGACGGACGCCAGGACCGTGGGCGAGCTGCTCCTGGTGCCCTGGTTCGTCTGGGCCGCGGCGTGGCTGGCCCTGGCCCTGGTGTGCGCGTTCGTGGGGCTGCGCTACGCGTTGCCGGCGACCCCGGGAACGGAGGGACGCGATGACCACCAGCGACGCAGCGTCTCCTGAGCGACGCCCCCATGTGGTCATCATCGGCGGCGGGTTCGGGGGCCTCGCGGCGGCCCGGGCCCTCGCGCGGGCGCAGGTCAGCATCACCCTGGTGGACCGGCGCAACCACCACCTCTTCCAGCCGCTGCTGTACCAGGTGGCCAGCGCGGTGCTCTCGCCCGGCGACATCGCCGCCCCGATCCGGTGGGTGCTGCGCGATCAGGCCAACGTGGACGTGCTGCTCGCCGAGGTGACCCGCGTGGACGTCGCGGATCGGCGGCTGCACTTCGCCGAGCGGAGCATGGAGTACGACGTGCTCGTGGTCGCCGCGGGGGTGGGCCACGACTACTTCGGCCACGACTCCTGGGCCGAGCACGCGCCAGGCCTGAAGTCCCTCGACGACGCGCTGGAGCTGCGCCGCCGGATCCTGCTGGCCTTCGAGCGGGCCGAGTGGTGCGGCAACCCCGACGAGCGCCGCCGGCTGCTCACCTTCGCCGTCATCGGCGGCGGGGCGACGGGCGTGGAGCTGGCTGGCGCCCTGTCCGAGATCGCGCGGCACAGCCTCCGGCGCGACTTCCGGCACATCGATCCCGGCGACGCGCGGGTCGTGCTGGTGGAGGGCGGCGACCGTCTGCTGGCCTCGTTCCGCGATCCGATCCCGGCGCGGGCGCGCGCCCAGCTCGAGGCGGTCGGCGTGGAGGTGGTGACGGGCCAGCGGGTCACCAACGTGGACGCGGAGGGTGTGCAGCTCGGTCAGACCCGCATCGACGCGGGCACCGTGATCTGGGCCGCCGGCGTGAAGGCGCCGCCCTTCGTCGCGTCGCTGGGCGGCCCCCAGGATCGCGCCGGACGCATCGTCGTGGAGCCCGACGGCAGCCTGCCGGGGCACCCCGAGGTGTTCGTCATCGGCGACCTCGCCCACCACCGCCACCCCACCAGGGACCTCGGGCCGCTGCCGGACCACCCCCTGCCCGGCGTCGCCCAGACCGCGATCCAGATGGGCAAGCACGTCGCCCGCTGCCTGAACGCAGATCGCGCGGGCTGGCCCCGACCCCGGTTCGCCTACAAGGACCTGGGCAGCATGGCCACGATCGGCCGCAGCAAGGCCGTCGCGGACGTGGCGGGCCTGCGCATCAGCGGGCTGCTGGCGTGGCTCATGTGGCTGTTCGTGCACCTGATGGCGCTGGTGGGCTTCCGCAACCGGCTGGTGGTCATCGCCCAGTGGGCCTGGAGCTACGGGACCTTCCAGCGCAACGCGCGCCTGATCCGCGGCAGCGAGGCGCCCGACTCGGTGCTCTGAGAGCTACTCGTCGTCGTGGGCGTAGGGGTCGTCCTGACAACGTCGGAAGGGCTGCTCGGCCCGCCCGTCCGCGGTGCGGTAGCACCCAGACCACCGGTAGCAGGGCGTCTCCTCCTCGTCGAAGTCCACGTCGATCTGCAGCTCCAGCCGGTCCCCCGCGGCGATGGTGCGCTCGGGCACCCGCAGCAGCGCCTGGGCCCAGTGAGTGCCCTCCGCGCTGGGCGAGGTGGACATCGTCACGCCGGGGGCCCAGTCCACGTCGAACCAGAACGCGATGCCGTTGCAGAGCTTGCCCGCCGGCAGGTCCCAGGACGCGTTCCAGGTGTATCGGTCCGCGCGGTCGTAGGGGTCGAAGGCGGCCACCTGGGCGGGGGCGGCGTGCAGGAACGACGGCACCACATCGACCACGGACACCTGGCTCTCCACCGCCGGCAGGAATGGGGTCAGGTCGAGTCCCTCGTACGGGCGCTTCCAGAACGGCCGAGGGTCGCCGAACAGGCGGCAGTCGGTGGGCTGAACGAAGATCCGCACCTCGGTGGGCCCGCGTCGGCCCCCGGGCTTGAGCCACCGGTCCGCGAACACCTGCACCTTGCGGAACATCCGGTCGCCGAACGCGAGGTTGCCGAGGCACTCGCTGAACACCACGTCCACCGGCTCCGGCAGCTCCACCGTGGTGATGTCGTCCTCGAGGATCTCGACCCCGGACACGCCGTTGCGCTCCACCATCTGGCGGCTGAGCCGGGCCATGGGGCTCGCCTCGATGCCGAACACCCGCCGCGCGCCGGCCTGACTCGCCAGCACCGCCAGGATCCCGGTGCCCGTGCCCAGATCGGCGACGACGTCCCCCGGCCGGACCAGGGCCTGCACCATCGCCTTCAAGGCGACCATGCGGGCTTCGTCCTGGAGCATCCACTTGTGGTAGTCGAGATGAACGTAGTGGCCCTTGCTCACGCTCAGCCTCCGCTCAGCAGGACGGACAGGCAGGTCAGGCCCGCTTCGGCCTTGGCGAACTCGCTGATGTCCACGGGGATCACCTCCACACCCCAGCGCCGCGCGATGGCGATGGACTTCACGCAGCGCTGATCCATGAGCACGCGCTCGTCCCGCGCGTCGGGCCCGACCTCATCGAGCCGCGGGGGAAGGCGCAGCACGTTGACGCCGCACTCCTCGCCGGGCGGGACCTTGAGCAGGTCGAAGAAGAGGAACGGGGCCAGGTCCACGGCCTCGGGGTTGACGATGAGGGCGTTCTCCGTGAGCGCCGACACCGCCGTCTTCAGGTGCAGGGCGCCACACACGTGCACGCCGGCCGCGCGCAGGCTGGTCTGGGCCGCGAGCCACTGCACCGCGTCGATGTCGGTGCGCGACGACAGGCCGACGAACAGCCGGTCGCGCACCATCAGCACGTCCCCGCCATCCAGACGCAGACCCTGTGGCATCTCGAGGAGGGGCCCGTACGCCTCCAGGGGCCCCCCGGGGGCAAAGGCGCGCTTCATGGCCTCGCGCTCGGGCTCCCGGGAGGGTGCCCCGGGGCGGGTCAGCACCCGCACCTCGCCCAGATCGATGACCAGGTCCTCCACGAAGCACGAGTCCGGCAGGTCGTTCTCGGGCGGCAGCATCACGACGTGCAGGCCCGCCTGCTCCAGGGCCGCCGCGTAGCCGCGGTGCTGTGCTCGTGCGAGGTCGAGGTCGAGCGGGTCCCGCGCGATCCACGTCAACTCGCACCGCGGCAGGGCCAACGGGACGGCGCGAAGGATCGCGGTGGGTGGGGTGTACGACACAGCGCGACGATACCGCTCGCGGGGTCTCAAGACCCGCGCAGGGCCCTCGGGAAGACGCAGGAGGGAGGAAGAAACACGTCGCTCAGCGGGCGCGGCGGCGGGGAACCGCGGCCACCAGCAGCAGGAGCAGGGCGAGCACACCCGGTGCGGAGGCCGGCGCCACGGCGTCGCAGACGCAGCCGGCGGGGAACACGATGTCCCGCGGGACCTCGCCGTCGGGGTCGCAGCCGTCGTCGATCCGCTGGTCGCAGTCCTGGTCGATGCCGTCGTCGCAGATCTCGGGCAGGCCCGCGCGCACACCGGGGTTGCCCTCCGAGCAGTCGCCCGTGCACCAGACCAGCCCGTCGTTGTCCACGTCCAGGTCTTCGTCCACCTCGCCGTCGCAGTCGTTGTCGATCCCGTCGCACACCTCGGCGTGGGCCGGGGACACCGCGTCGCTCGTGTCGTCGCAGTCGCCCCCCGGACACGGGGCGAGGCCGTCGCCGTCCAGGTCCAGGAACGGGAACGTGGCGGGGTCGCAGTCGTTGTCGAGCCCGTCGGCGCAGTCCTCGGGGGCCCCGGGGAACACGGTGGGGTCCGCGTCGTCACAGTCCGGAGCGGCGCCGCCGCAATCCGCCACCCCGTCGCCGTCGTTGTCGAAGTCCTCGTCCACGAGCCCGTCGCAGTCCTGATCCAACCCGTCGCAGACCTCGGCGGCCCCCGGAAAGACCGTCGGGTCCGCGTCCGCGCAGTCGCCCAGGCAGGTGGTCACGCCGTCCTCGTCGGCGTCTTCGTCTTCGTCCACGGCGTCGTCGCAGTCCTCGTCGAGGCCGTTGCCGCAGATCTCCGGCGCCTGGGGGCTGCGGGATGCGTCGTTGTCGTCGCAGTCCCCCTCGCAGGCCGCGACACCGTCCCCATCCACGTCGAAGTCGTCCGTGTCCGGATCCGGGAAGCCCTCGGGGTCGCAGTCCGAGTTCCAGCCGTCGCAGACCTCGGGGTCCTGGTTGTCGGTGCTGGGGATCAGCGGATCCGCCTCGTTGCAGTCCTCGCAGGCGAAGTAGCCGTCCCCGTCCGCGTCGGCCGTCTCGCTGAGCGCGAGGCCGTCGCAGTCGTTGTCGACGCCGTCACACACCTCGGGGTTGCCCGGGAACCGCGTCGGGTCGCCGTCGTCGCAGTCCGGGACCGCGTCCGTGATGCTGGACCCGTCTCCGTCCTGGTCCTCGCCCTGGCCCCACACGCCGTCGCAGTTCAGGTCCTCGGCGGCGGTCCCGGTCTCCGGCGCGCCGGGGTGCTGGTCAGCCTGATCGTCGTCGCAGTCGCCCTCGCACTCGCTGAAGCCGTCGCCGTCGTCGTCCTGCTCGCCGGTCAGGAGGCCGTCCGTGTCGAACGCGCCGTCGCAGTCGGAGTCGGCCCCATCGCACAGCTCGGGGTTGCCGGGCCGCGCCAGGGGGTTGGTGTCGTCGCAGTCCGTGCAGGCCGGGGCGCCGTCCAGGTCCGTGTCCGCCGTCTCGTTGGCGGGGATCGCGCCGTCGCAGTCGTTGTCCAGGCAGTCCAGCACCTCGCTGTGGCCCGCGTGCACCTCGGCGTTGGCGTCGTCGCAGTCGCCGGCGCAAGGCCGCGCGCCGTCGGCGTCTGCGTCGGCTTCGTCCTGGGGCACCACGCCGTCGCAGTCGTTGTCGGCGCCGTCGCAGACCTCGGTGTTGCCGTGAAACGCGCCAGCGTCGAACGGGGCGCAGTCGTCGATGTCGGGATCGCCGTCGCCGTCGTCGTCGAGGTCGTTGCAGTCCGGGTTCGCGTCTCCGTCGAAGTCGTCGAACTCATCGACGATGCTCGCGTCGCAGTCGGAGTCGGTCCCGTCGCACAGCTCGGTGGCGCCGGGGTAGATGGCGGGGTCGGTGTCGTCGCAGTCCGCTGCGTCCGGGGAGCCGTCGTCGTCGTCGTCGTCGTCGTCTTCGTCGCACACGCCGTCGCTGTCGGTGTCGACCAGGCAGCCGGTGCGCGCATGCACCCCCTGGCCCTGGCCCGGCAGCCCCCCCAGCACCCAGGGGCCCCACAGCTGGTGCTGCGCCTGGCTGGGGCGGAACCGCAGCCGCGCGCGCCAGTGCCCTGCCGTGTTGGCCGACAGGGCGTTGATCTGGGCGTTCAGCGCCGCGCCGGCGGTGCCGACGTCGGTCCAGGGCGACAGGGCCGTGTCCGTCGCGTTGAAGGGCACCCCGAGGGGTTTGGCCTCCAGCTCCAGGGCCACGTCCATGCGGCCCCAGGGCCCGCGGGCCTGCGGCGCCGTCGCGGTGGCGGTGCTCGGCGAGTTCGCGCGCCCCCAGGGAGCCACGGTCACGCCGCTGGGGTCGATCAGACGCACCGCGAGGGGGCGAGGATCGGGACCCCGCCCGTCGGCCGCGTTGCCCAGGAAGATGCTGGCCTTGCCCTCGGCTCCGCTCGTCGTCACGTCCCAGAACGGGGCGCCGGCGATGAGGTCATCGACCCCGTCGCCGTTCGTGTCCCCCGCCGACGCGACGGACGCGCCGAGCTCCTGTCCGCCCTGGCTGCCGGTGCGCGAGAAGACCGCGCTGGTGCCGAGGCCCAACGGGTCCCCCAGGTACACCGCCACGCGCCCCGTGCCGCCGGTCCCGGGCGCGCCCACGGCCACGTCCCCGTAGCCGTCGCCGTTGACGTCCCCGGTCCCCGCCACCGAGGTGCCCGCGAACGCGAACGACTGACCTCCGTAGACGCTCCAGGCCGGCGTGGAGCCGAGAGGCTGGGCCCCCGAGGATCCCTCGAACAGCAGCGCCCGGCCGTCGTTGGTGTTGGTGGAGGTGGACTGGGGCGCGCCCACCACGAGGTCGTCGAAGCCATCGCCGTTCACGTCGCCGGCCCCGGCCACGCTGTCCCCGAAGCTGCCCAGGCCGAAGCTCTGCCAGGCGCCGAAGCTCCAGTCCGGCGTGGCCGCGGGACCGGTGAGCGAGCCCAGCCACACGAACGCCGCGCCCTCGTCGGCGAGCACCCCGTCGTCGTACTCGGGGGCGCCGGCGGCGATGTCGCCGAAGCCGTCGCCGTTGACGTCCCCCACGAACGCGACGGACCTGCCGAGCTGGGCGCCCGCGAGGTTGGACTCGGCGGACCAGTCCGGCGCCGAGGCCGGCCCGGTGGCGCCGCCGAACCAGACGTACACGGCCCCCTCGTTGGACTCGCCGCCGCTGTACAGCCGCGCGCCCGCCACGAGGTCGGCGTATCCGTCCCCGTTCACGTCGCCGCCGCCGCCCACGTCGCTGCCCAGGCGCGTGTTGGGCCCCGTCGGGGAGAACTCCCAGGCCGCGGTTGTGCCCGCGACGTTGGCGCTGCCCAGGTACAGGTAGATCCGGCCCGCTCCGCCGACGGTCGCGCTGCTCCAGTCCGGCGCTCCCACGAGCCAGTCGGCGAAGCCGTCGCCGTTCACGTCCCCCGCCCCGCTCAGGCGCTCCCCGAAGTTGGCCAGGACGACGTCGCTCTCCGCGCTCCAGGAGGGGCTGGTGGGATCGATCCCGGTCGCGGTCCCCAGATACAGGAACGCAGCCCCCTCGCCCGCTTCGCCGTTGCTCCAGTTGTGCGCCCCCACCAGCACGTCGTCGTAGCCGTCTGCGTTGACGTCGCCGACCCCCGCCACGTCCACGCCCAGGTTGATGCCCAGCGCCGAGCCGGTGATCGCGTCACCGACCGTCGGCGAGGGACCGGTGCGCGCGCCGCGGTAGATCGTGGCGCTGCCCTCGTCGCCCGCGAACGCGAACGCCGCTCCCACGATGACGTCGCCGATGCCGTCGCCGTCCACGTCCCCGGCCGCGGCGATGGGTCCGGCCCCCGAATCGTCCGCGTCCTGGAACTCGAAGGACGGCTGGGCCTCCAGGCCCGTCGGTCCACCCAGGTACACGCCGACCCGGCCCCCGCCCGGCGCGCCGACGCCCATGTCGGCGTACCCGTCGCCGTTCACGTCCCCAACCCCGGCCAGCTCGTCGCCCCAGCTGTCCAATGCCAGGAGCCCGTCGTACGTCTCGGGGGTCAGCACGGGGCTGCCGCCGGGCGTCCGCCACACGAAGACCCTGCCGACCGAGGCGAGGTTTCCAACGTCCGCGGCCGGGGCCCCCGCCGCGATGTCCGCGTAGCCGTCGCCGTCCACGTCCCCGAGGCCCGCCACGGCGACCCCGAGCCGGTCCCCGGGCGCCTCGCCGTACGCGGTCCAGTCGGCCGTGGTGGAGAGCGGCACCGCGGCGCCGGTGCCCAGGAAGAGCTGCACCCGTCCCGCCAACAGGCCGGTCAGGGGCGCTTCGTAGTTGGGCGAGCCCACCAGCACGTCGCCCAGGCCGTCTCCGTTCACGTCCCCCGCGCTGGCCACGCTGCTGCCCGTGCTGGCCTGGGGCTGGGTGCCGACCAGCGTCACCGCGGGGTTGGAGCCGAAGCCCGTGGCGCTGCCCAGGAAGAGCAGGGCCCCGCCCCCCGTGCCGTAGTTGGAGGCGCCCACGAGAAGATCCGCGAAGCCGTCTCCGTCCACGTCCCCCGCGCCCGCCACCGAGACCCCCGTGGAGGAGCCGGACGTGCCGCTGAAGATCCACGAGGCCACCGAGGACATGGCGCCGACGTTGGCCTGGCCGTACCAGACGTGCACCCGGCCACCGGCCCCCGCGCAGTCGTCGCCCACCACGAAGTCACCGAAGCCATCGCCGTCAACGTCGCCCAGACGCCCCAGGCGCCCGCCGAAGTCGCACCCCGTCGAGGCGATGGCCGACCACGCGGCCGTCGTGGACGGGCCGCCGGCGGCGCCCAGGTACAGCGCCACGGCCCCTCCCGCCCCCGAGCCCGGCAGCCCCACGAGCACGTCTTCGAAGCCGTCGGCGTTGACGTCGCCCACGCCCTGCACCGCCGCGCCGAGGAGCTGGTCCTGGGCCGTGCCCGCCACCGTCCAGAAGGGCGTCGTGAGCACCGGGTCGACCGTCACGGGCCAGGCCGCGGCGGTGGTGTCGACGCGGATCTGCAGGCCGGATGCGCTGCTGCGCATGGACGCAACGAGGGGCACCTGTGCCGCGTCCCACGCCCGCAGGTCGCGGTAGTGCAGGCGGGTGGTGCCGACCCCCAGCGTGGCCGAACGCCCGTCCCGCGCGACCCTGGGCACCGCACCCGTCACCGCCACGTCGATCACGACCTCGTCGCCGCCGGCCTGCACCGTCCAGCCCTGCCGCAGCCCCTCGGAGCCGTTGGTGAACCACTCCACCACGTCGCCGCGCCGGTACACCACCCGGTCGCCGTCCAGCTGCGGCGGCGCGTCGGGACCGACGGTGCCCAGGGTGACCGACCAGGCCTGCTCCGGGCCGGAGACCCGCGCGCCCCCCGCCGTCAGCGCGACCCCGTAGCCCTGGGCGCGGTTGTGCGCCTGGAGCTGACCCGCGGCGCCCTGGAACCGATACTCCAGCGCCGCGAGCTGCACACCGATCTGGCCGCGCCACGCCTCGGCGTCCGGCCCGGCGGGCGCCACCGGGTCGGAGGGAGCGCAAGCCGCCAGGACGGCGACCAGACTGAGGAGACCTCGCTTCATCGGCGCGGCCG
This sequence comes from uncultured Pseudomonadota bacterium, assembly GCA_937891735.1. Lineage (GTDB taxonomy): Bacteria > Myxococcota_A > UBA796 > UBA9615 > UBA9615 > JAGSHC01. Next base: position 27,186 of record CALAGR010000194.1, read on the forward strand.
GGCAGGACCGGTCCGGCGCCGGGGCCCTGCGAACCGCACGCCCACGGCCGCCCCCGCCCGAAACTGGAAGCCCACCGGGGCCGTCGGCGTCACGGCCATGCCGAGCCCCACGCCCGTCGACACGCGCACCACGAGCGGACCGCCGAGGGGCACGAGGTCCAGCCCGCCGTCCACGAACCCCCGAAGGTCCACCGCGTGCCGCTGGTTGAGCCTGTCCAGATCCGTCTGGCTCATGACGGCGCCGTCGGCGGCCAGGGCTGCCTGGAGCCGGGCCGCGGCGTCCTCGTCCAGGCCCCCGAACCAGAGCCCCACGGTCAGGGCGCCGAAGGGCTGGATGAGCCCGCGCTCCGGGCGCACCACCACGCCCGCCCCCAACCCCGGCAGCACCGCGACCTTGCCCTGGTCTTCGTAGCCGACCACCCGCCCGTCCAGGGGCTGGGACAGCGCCAGATCCGCCTCGACGCGCACGTGCAGGGGGCCGATGAGGCGGACGTCCACCGCCGCGGTGATGTCGCCGTAGTGGGTGAGCTGCAGGTTGGCGTAGCCGGCGCCCACGGCCAGGCGCAGGAGGTCCGACGCCATGGCGGTGCCCGCCGCCACCGCCGATTCGGCCCACGGGGTGGCCCCCTCCGGCCCGACCGCGTAGCCCGAGGACGCCCCGGTCTGGGCGAGCACGACCAGCCCGTCCACCCCGAGCTCCGCGGCGTAGCTGCGCAGCAGGGGCTCCACCGCGGCCCGGGTCCCGACGTCGGCGAGGCCCGCGGCGAGCAGGCTCTGACGATCCGCGGCCCACACCACGCCGGCCGGTGCGCCGCCCGTCGGCAGCTCGACCCACGCTCCGTGCACCACGCCGGCCTCGGACCACTGCAGCAGGTGCCGTCCCCCGAGGGCGCTCAGGGGCACGCGGCTCGCGGCCGGGACCTCCGCTCCGTCCCACAGCACGCCTTCGATGCGGTGGTGGATCCCCACCGTGGACTGCGCCTGGTTCACGAAGTCGCGGCGCACGGCGTTGAAGAGCTCGTCGAAGCCGGTCCCCGGGGGGGACGTGAGGCTGTAGCTGGGGTCCACGGCCAGGAGCCCCTCGTAGGCAAAGCGGGCGTTGCCCTCGTGCCCCGCGACCTGGGCGGCTTCGCCGAGGATCTCGAAGGCGGCCAGGAGCTCGGCCCGCACCACCGGGTTCGCCGCGCACGGCAGCTGCCGGACCGCCTCCTCCAGGGCGACCTCGGCGACCTCGGCGTCGAGCATCGAGATCTGCTGGCGGGCCGAAGCGACCGCGCTGGCCAGGTCGGCGGCGAGGGGCTCCCCCGAGCAGGGAGTGAGCCGCAGGGTGCTGGCCCAGGAGGGGCCGGCGGCGGGCAGGGCGACCGAAGCGAGCGTGTCCACCGGCTGGCCGAGCCCGCGCGCGCTGGTCGCCAGGTCCCGCTCCGATGCGGCGGCGCCGTCGGCCAGCGTGACCCCGGTGGCCGACAACGCGGGGCTCGCGAGGCCCAGCGTGCAGACAGCCAGAACCGCCAGGTGTGCGCCTGCTCGCAAACTCACCCCTCCTCGCCGAAGGACACTAGCTTCTTCGTGGTCTCCCCCGGGCGCACCTCAACGGACACTTCGCGGGTGGTCTTGACCCCCTCTGGACACTGAATGCACTCGATGCGCAGCCGGTAGGTGCCCGGCGGCAGCTCGATGCCGCGCCCCGCGTCGAACTGGCTGTAACGCCGGTGCGAGATCGACAGCTCGAAGGGGCTGTCCGCGGCCACCTTGAGCTTGCCCGGCGGCCCGGACACCACGGGCGCGGGCTCCGGGGTGGCCGCTTCGCCAGGCGGCTCCACCGGCGGG
>CALAGR010000195.1 GCA_937891735.1 uncultured Pseudomonadota bacterium
GGGTCGCGGCGGACGGGCCCTGAGCCGGTTCCTCCCGCTGCCCCCGACCCTGCGCGCGGGGGTGGCGAGGGACGCGCTGCTCCTGCTTCGGGGGCAGGACGGGCGCGGCGCGCTCCTGCTCGCCCTGTCGTTCCTGTCGGTGGGCATGATCGATCTCGAACCCACTCCCACCTCCGGTCAGCTGCTGTGGCGGTCCCTGAGCGCAGCGGCGATGGGCGGGGGCGCCATCGCCTACGCCGTCGGACCGGGCATCCACCGGCTGCGGATCGAGGTCCTGCCCTGGGTGCGCACCGCCCCCCACCCCGCCCGCCGGGGCCTCGTGTCCGCCCTGATCTGGGCCGGAGGCCTCGCCTCCCTGCACGCGGGCTGGGTGCTGCTGTGGATCGGGCTGGCGCGGGACGGCTGGTTCCTGGCGGATCTGCCGGCCCTCGCGGGGCCGGTCTTCGGCCTGGAGCTGGCCATGGCCCACTTCGCCGTGGTGTTCACCCTGAGCCGGGCCTCGGGACGCACGGTGATCGGAGAAGGCATGCTGATCTTCGCGCTGCCGGTGGTGGCGGTCGGCGTCGCCCTGGCGGGGGTGCTGGCGCCCTGGGCCATCCCGCTGTACTTCGTGTTCACCGTTGGACTGCTGGGCGAGGCGTCCCGACGGATCGACGAGATCGAGGTGACCTGGTGATCGACGTCATCGACGTGGGCAAGTCCTACGGGAGCAAGCGGGCGCTGCAGGGCGTGTCGTTCTCGGTGCACGGCGGCGAGGTGCTGGGCCTGCTCGGCGCGAACGGGTCCGGCAAGACCACCCTGAACCGCTGCATCGCGACCCTGCTGCGCCCGGACGAAGGCCGCATCGTCGTCGCCGGGAGCGACGTGGCCACCGATCCGGACGGGGTGCGGGCCGCCATCGGGTACCTGGCGGAGTTTCCGACGCTGTACCCGTCGCTGAGCGCCGAGGAGTTCCTGCTGTTCCTGGCGGGCTTGCGGGGGGTGCCCGGGGCGATCGCCGAGGAGCGCATCGGGCGCTGGCTCGCGCTGTTCGAGCTGCAGGACGCCCGGCGGCTGGCCCTGGGCGGGTTCTCCCAGGGCATGAAGCGCAAGATCGCGCTGGCCGGAGCGCTCATCGCAGAGCCGAAGGTCGTCCTGCTCGACGAGCCGACCAACGGCCTGGACCCGCCGTCCGTCTACCTCTTCCGCCAGGTGATCGACAAGCTGCGCCGGGATGGCTGCACGGTGCTGCTGTCGTCCCACGTGCTGCCCCTGGTGCAGCAGGCCTGCGACCGCGTGGCCATCCTGGCCGAGGGGCGGCTCCAGGCGGTGGGCACCATCGAGGAACTCGCGATCCGGGCAGAGCGCCCCGGCGCGGACCTCGAGGAGCTGTTCCTGCACTACTCCGGGCTGGACCGGGCGATGCTCGAGCGCCTCGCCGACGCCGGACTCGGGACGGGCCCTACAGCGTCCAGGAGATGACGGCCAGCAGGACCAGCATCCACGCGCCGATCAGCCGGCTGCGCAGGTGCAGGAACGCCATCAGGGCGCCGAAGGAGCCGGCCGCAGCGGCGAGCCCCAGCAGCGACGCGGTCAAGGCGCCGGGCGCCAGCAGCGCGAGCACGCCGGCGGCGAGCAGCCCCGAGACCCCCGTGGCCGCCAGGGCGACGTGGTTGTAGCGCAGTCGCGAATCCACGCTCGCGCCCGCCCACATCGACACGGCCGAGGCGATGGCTGCGAACAACGCGCCGAGACCCACGGCTCCCCACCCCGTCAGCAGCGCGTCCGCCCCGGGGATCGCGGCGAGGTAGGCGATCACCCCGAGCCCCAGCGTGGCGGCGAGGGTGGACACGAACACGGGCTCCGCGCCCCGCATCGCGGGGGGCACGGTCTCAGGCATCGCATGGACCACGGCTTCGTCCTCGGGCCAGAAGGGATAGAAGTTGAACCACTGGTCCGGATGCGCGCGCAGGTGCCGCTCCTGGATGGCCGCGTACTGCCGCACGATGACCTGCGGGTCGCGCGAGCTGGTGTCCAGGTGGTCCGCCAGGGCGATGTAGCTCGCCCGACCGGTTCGAAAGACCGAGATCACGACTGCTCGGGCCCGGGCCGCACAGATCAGCTTCGCGGGGCCCAGCGGCAGGATCGCCGGCGAACCGAACAGCGACACCTCGAGCACGTCCGCGTCCGCCGCGCCGGGCAGCGGGCGATCCGCCTTGAAGGCGAGGATGTCGCCCTTCTTGAGGGCCTTGAGCATGGTCAGCCCGGCCTTCAGGCTGCCGTCGGCCAGGATCGTGCGCCCCGCCCCGAGCCGGACCGAGGGATCCCCGACGCCCGCGAGCAGGCTCTCGGCCCCGTGGTCCCGCACCGCCACCGCCCGTACGTTGCGCCCCAGGCCCTCGAGCACCGAGGCCGTGTGCTCCACCGCGCCGCAGTGCCCGCTCAGCACGACCAGCGGGCCGGGCTCCCGGGAGGCCTCCTCCATCACCCGCGCCGAGGCCAGCGCGGCGGGGCTCTGGTCGATCTGCAGGGTGATGCGTCCGCTGTAGGTATAGAAGCGCTCCACGAGCATGAAGCCGTAGTTCAGGAACACCCGGTAGGCGGCCCAGTAGGGCCGAGGCTGCCCCATGCGGCGCATGGCCAGCACGACGCTGGTGCGGGGGCGGTTGAAGTGCTGGAACCAGCCCCAGATCATCCCCCAGATCAGGTACTGGCCGACCGCCAGCGGCAGGAAGCGGTACAGCACCGTCAGCAGCCGCGATCCCCAGGCCGGTCCGGAGGAGGCGAGGCGCCAGGCTGCGCCCTCGGAGGGCGCGGTTGGGGGGGTCTCCACGTTCACCACAATCCTGCCGTGGGCCCCTTGACGCCTGCCGAGACGTGCCTTAAAAGTCGGCCCGAGAAAGCGCGGCAGGGTAGCTCAGCTGGTTAGAGCGTGCGACTCATAATCGCGAGGTCGGGGGTTCGAGTCCCCCCCCTGCTACCAAGGCTCCGACTCGACGCCCGGCCCCGGCCGGGCGTTCTGCGTTGGTCACCCCGGCGGAAGCGCCGCGATCTCCGTCACCACGGCGGCGAGGTTGGTGCGCAGGCGCTCGGCGTACTGCGACCCCGGGAACTCGTCCAGCAGCCCCGCCAGTATCGCCCTGACCGCTTCGAGATCCTTGCCGCGCCGCGCCGCGTCCGCCTGCTTGCGCGCCGCCACGAAGAGCTTGCCGGCCCGCTCCCGCTCCTCGCGGACCAGGGTCTCCGCCGCTTCGCGCGCTTCGCGCCGAGCGACCGACTGGTGCTCCGTGCCGTCGAGCTTGGCGTAGGCCTTCAGGGCCGGTCGGTAGGCGCCCGACACCACGAGGTCCCGCGCGTCCGCGAGGGTCGCGTCGAGCTCCTTGCGACGCGCCGCGGCGGTCGCCTGGTCCTGCGCCCCGCTCTTGGCCCTGTACCACCCTTGAAGCCGCAAAAGCTCGTCCGTGTCCACCGTTCCGACGGGCAGGTCCTGCAGCGCCTCCAGGAGCGGCGCCACGTCGTCGTAGGGCCCTGGCCCTTCCAGGATGGCCCCCGCGCGAGCGAGGTTCTCGACGGCCAACTCCTCGGCGTCGGCCACCAACATCGCGAGCAGCTCCCTGGCATCGGCCACCGCCTCGACGTCGGTGCCGTCGGCGATCAGCCGCTGCAGCCGGTCCTGGGCGGCGCCCAGCTGACCGGCGTCGATCAGGCCGTTTGCCTCCACCAGGGCCACCGCGTCCGGCCCCATCGAGGCGGCGCGGGTCTGCTGCGCGCGGCGGCGCGCCTCCTCGACCCAGCCCTGCTCCGCGGCCCCCGCCTGGACCGCCGAGTCGAACAGCCGCACCGCGAGCTCGGGATCCCCGGCCTCCAACGCCCACTCACCCAGACGCACCCGCAAGGACGGACTGTCCAGCGCTGCGTCCGTCAGCTCCCGAAGGGCCGTCATGCCCTCCAGCAGGGCCGACTCGGAGTCCTGACCGAGGTGGTGCCCCAGCGCCCGCGCCCAGGGCCCATCCTCGGCCGCGTCGCTCGACGGATCCACGGCCGGCGCCACCTCGGCGCCCACCGAGGAGCGCAGGTAGTCGCCGAACAGCTCCAGGGCCGCCCGCTCCTGATCCCGCGGGGCGACACCCTCCCCGGCCAGACCATCCAGCCCGTCCAGCAGCAGGATCGCCGCCTCGAGCCGCTGGGCGGTCGCGACGCTGGACCGGTCCTGCGCCTCGGAGACTCCCAGGACGTGCAGGAGGCGCTCCGCGTCCCCCCTCGTCTCACGTCGCTCGGCCCTGGACAGCCCGAGCGCGGCGGGACGCTCGTCCGTCGGGGTGGCCGTCCCGGACGTCGTGCTGTCCGCCCGCGGGCACGCCGGCAGCACCACGAGGAGGGTGAGCATCCCTGCGATTCCTGTCATCCGGTCCAAGTGCACTCCTCCTCAGAGCTCGATGGGGGTGTAGCTCGGCCCCGCGGTCCGCTGCCGGAGCCACGCGACCCCGGCCCCTTCGTCGGGACCTGCCTCGCCGATGGCGAGCCCCGTGGCCCGGTCCACGGCCACGCCGACCGTTCCTGCGGGCCAGATGATCGGCAGCTGCCCTCCAGTCCCGAAGTCCAGCTCCACCAGATCCACGCGCTCGCCCACATCCGAGGCCGACGCCACGGCTTCGGCGGCGCCCAGCCACGCGGGCAGACTGCCGGATGCACCGGCCAGGCGCACGGCTCCGTTGCGCATCTCGCGGTTGTCGTCGTACCCCACATAGACCGCGACCACGTAGCCGCGCCCCCACCGCAGGGGCTCGGTGCCCGGCTCGGCCCCCCCCGCAGCGGCCAGACCAGGCACGAACCCGACGAAGGCGGAGTTCTTGTACGAGTTCGTCGTCCCCGTCTTGCCGAACAACGGCAGCACCACGCCGCGCTTGTCGATCTCGGCCGTCCGGGGTCCCGAGGACGCACCGGGTCGGACGCCTTGGCTGGCTCGGCGCCCGGTGCCCTCGGTCACCACCGCCCGCAGCATCCCTCCGAGCTCTGCGGTCACCCCGGGGCTCTGCAGGGGCACCGCCTGCCGGGTCGTCCTGTAGATCACCCGGCCGTCCGGCAGGCGCACCTCGGCGATGAGGCTGACATCGTCCCGCTCGGGCTCCCCGAGCTCCCTGGGATCCGGCGGGGCCTTGGACTCCAGCTCCACGGTGGGCTGCGCGATGGCCAGCACGTCAGGATAGAAGCGGTACGTCTCCCCCGTGAGCATCGCCTGGTACAGCAGGGCGGCCTCCAGCAGCGTGATGTCCGAGCTCCCCAGGGGCATGGACATCACCAGGGCGATGTCGGACTGCACCCCGGACCGTCGCGCCACCGCGGCGAGGTAGCTCAGATGCACCAGCCGCCGGTAGTCGTTGATGAGCGGGAGCACGTCCATGCTGTACAGATCGATCTGACCGAGCCGCGCCCGCGCCTCGTCCAGCGCCTGCCGGGTGCGCGCCACCAGGTCCATGGTCAGCAGACCCTCGAGGCGCACGCGCTCCGGGGCGAGCCACGCCGTCACCACGAACGCCAGACGACGGCGCGGTCCCACACCGGGCCAAGGCCTGCGAGGCTGCTCGGGGGCGAAGAGGTCGTCCACTTGCGCATCGACATCCACGGGAGCCTGGGGCCCGGCACCGGGGCCGGCGAGCCGGTCCAGCGCATCCGCGGTGAGCGGCGCCCAGCCGGCGGAGTGGCGGTCGCCGAAGCTGATCTGTATCGGCGACTCGCCGCCGCCCCGGAAGACGAAGCCCGACAGATCCGCGTCGCTGATCTCCAGCCCCTCCGCGACGCGCTCCAGGATCGCGGTCCGGGCGGCGCGGGCGCGGGCGACGAGACGCTCCTGCCTCAGGAAGCTGCGGTCCAGGGCGTCCAGACGGACCGCCTTCTCGTCCGCCGTCACGTCGTACGCCCCCTGCACCACCCGGGCCCGCTCCTCCTCGTGACCGAGCCCGTACTGCAGGCTGCGGCCGAGCTCGACGTCGGCCTCACGCCCCTCGAACAGCAGATCGGGCGCGATCTGGTCCCTCCAGACCTCCTGCAGCAGGCCCTCGACCAGCCGGTCCTCGGTCGGAAGCACGCCGGCCTTCTGGATCCGGGTCACGAAGTCGGCCCTGGACTCCTGGAGCCCCGGAGCCAGCCCCACCCGGTCCGCGAGCGCCCGGAACTGGGGCTTCGTGAGGGGATCGGTCAGGTGCTCCAGCAACCAGATGGTGGCCACGTTCTCGGACTTCGCCGCGGCCCAGCCCATCGACACCGTAGGCGGCGCCCCTTTGTGGTCGGGCCGCGGGTAGTAGAACGTGGTCTGGTACGGAAAGACCGCGCGGCGGTTGTCCAGGGGGTCGGTGGACTGCCAGCCCAGGTGCAGGGCGGCCTCGAACAGCACCGGCTTCCAGGTGGAGCCGAGCTGGCGCTTCGCGGCCAGGGCGCGGTTGAAGTCGATGTTGTCCCACCCGCCGACCATGGCCCGCACCTCGCCACCGTCGAGCACCAGGACCCCGCCGTCGAGCTCCACCGCCGGTTCGACGTCGAGCTCGGGCGTGCCGTCCTCCCGCAGACGCAGCACGCTCACCGGGATCCCCTCGCCGAGGTGGGTCGCCAGCTCCTTGAGCATGCTGGCCCGCTGCTTGTGGCCGGCGGTCACCCAGGTGTTCTTGTCGTCGCCCCGGAGCAGCGCGGTCGCCATGCGGGTCATCGCGTCGGGACCGATCACCCCATCGATGCCGCCGAGCTGGACCGTCGCGGTGGCGGCGTCCACGTCCACCGCGGAGAGCACGCCCACATGGAAGCTCTGGGGGATCAGCCGCGCGGCCTCCACGGGGTGCAGGGTCGGCGCGGTGGTGAGCAGCCCCGCCACCCCTGGCGCCTCCAGCCACAGGCCGACGTCCGACAGGTGGTGCCGCAGGGAGTACAGGGCCCCCCGCTGCATCGTCGGGTCCAGCGTGGTCACGATGCGCAGCCCGGCGGATCCCGGGTCCCCGACCCCGTGGGCGTCCAGCGCCCGCCGAAACGCGGGGCTGTCGAGCTCCTGCTCCACCGCGTCCAACACCACCGAGCGCTCGAACCGGAAGCGCCCGCGCTTGTAGGGGATCGGGCGCGCGACCTCCCGGTCGTGGGTCTCCTGATCGATCCAGCCGTCCTCCAGCATGCGCCGCAGCACGTAGTCCGCCCGCTCCCGCCCCGCGGCCATCGCCCGCTCCCGCCGGGCCGGGTCCGGCACGAAGGGGTTGTAGCGGTTGGGCACCTTGACGATCCCGGCCAGGAACGCGCACTCCAGGGCGTCGAGCTCGTCTGTGGGCTTGTCGAAGAAGAACCGCCCCGCGATGGCGAGGCCCCGCCCGTTCCCGTTGACGTAGAACTGGTTGCTGTAGAACTCGATGATCTCGAGCTTGCTGTAGCGCCGCTCCAGGCGAAGCGCGTTGGCCAGCTCCCGCAGCTTCTCCTTGTAGGTGCGCCCCTTGCGCTCGAACAGGTTCTTGGCCGTCTGCTGGGTCAGGGTGGAGCCCCCGGCGACCGTCCTGCCCGCCGCCAGGTTCTGGAGCATCGCCCGGGCGATGCCCTTGATGGAGAACCCCGGGTGCTCGAAGAAGGTGCGGTCCTCGGCGGACACGAGGGCGTGCACAAACGCCTCGGGCAGCTCGGCGGCAGGCACGTACTGGCGGTGCTCCTCGCTGAAGAACACCCCGAGCTTCGTGGTGCCATCCCGGTAGTACACCGGGGACTCCTGGCTGATCACGGCCAGGATCGCCTCGCGGTCGAGGTGGGGCGCCGGGGACCGGACCACCACCCACCAGTACACCCCCACGAGCCCCAGCACGCCGAGGAGCGCGAGCACGACGCCGGCCATCCCCAGCCGGACCAGCCACCGCCGAAGGAAGGACCGCCTGGGGGCCTTCTCAGTCAACCCGGGCCTCCGCCACCCGCTGCAGCAGGGCCTCCCACCGGTCCACCGCCACGGCCTCGCCGTGCCGCTCGGCAGCCGCGCGGGCTGCGTCGCGAAGGATGGGGACCCGCTCCGGGTCGAGGAACGCGGCGATGCGCGCGGCGAGCTCCTGGGGGTCGTCGGGGTCGTCCAGGACCGCCAGCGCAGGCGTGTCCCCGATCTCGGCGGCGGCCCCGTTGGTCGCAGTGGTGATCACCGGCACCCCCGTGGCGAGCGCCTCCAGGGTCACGTTGGCGAACGGATCGTGGCGGGTCGGAAGCACCACCAGGTCCACCGCCGCGTACAGCTTCTCCAGCGCCGGATGCCCGGGCAGGAACGTCACGCGTCCGCGGATCCCGAGGCTCCGGGCCTGCTCTTCGAACGCCGAACGGCGCACATCGTCTCCCACCACCAGCAAACGGACCTCCTCGGCGTGGGGCGTCAGGAGCGGTACGGCAGCCAGCACCCGATCCAACCCCTTGCGCCACAGGTCGCTTCCCACGAACAGGACGAGCACCTCTTCGGGACCCAGGCCCAGCTGCTCCCGCTGCTCGCCGAACACGAGCCGGCGCCAGCGGGGGTGGAACCGGTCGAGATCCACGCTGTTGGGGATCACCAACACCCCCTGGGCGAGGGCGCCGTACGACGCGAGGAGGTCGTCGCGCGCCCTCGCTGACGGCACCACCACCGTCGCGGTGCCCAGGGCGCGGCGCTCGTGCCACAGGGCGATCCGGTGGCGCAGCGACAGGGCCAGCCGCAGGCGGGCTCGTCCCGTGACAGCCCGGGCGCGCAGGCGGTCGTACCAGGTCCGATGGCAGCCACCGCCGGCCCGGTACACGTCGCGAGGCCCGGTTCGCCCCATGTGCACGACCACGTCGTACCGGCTGCGACGCACCCCCAGCCAGGATCCCACGAGCAGGAGCAGGGCTCGGAAGCCCGCCCCCGGACCTCCCGCCCGCAGACCATGAAACGTCGCCCAACGGTCCCGCCGAAAGCGCGGATCCACGCTGCCGGCGTGCACGTGGATCTCGTGGCCGCGGTCCCGCAGGCCGCGCACGAGCTGCTCGAGCATGCGCTCGGTGCCGCCATCCAGACCGAAGCGCTTGTGGACGAAGGCGATCTTCACGGGCGCTCCGAGCGGGCGAGGCGGTACTTGCGGGCGACTCCCAGGGTGCCTACCCAGGCCACCGTCAGCCCGCGGCGGCCGTCGAGCATGGCAGCTCCCCACACCAGCTTGCGGGCGAGGTGCGCAGCGGCGTGGGCGGCCGGCGCCAGGGGCCCGGGGCGTCCCCTCGCGGCGATGGTGCGCGCGGCCCGGCGGGCGTGGGCGACCGTGGCGCGAACGTAGGCGGCGGTGGTGCGGTCCGGATCGTGGTGCAGCGCTCCGTCGAGGAGCGGGCCCTCGGGGCCGTCGGCGATCACCCGGTCATGGGGATCGGCGCCACCCCACCGCGCGTCCCGCCGGTCGAACAGGCGCAGCGGGGTGTCCCGCCCCCACCCGCTCGCCCGGAGCACCGCTCCGTCGAGGTAGTTCAAGCGGCGCACGCGCCTGCCACCTCCGGAGGGCGACCCGGCCGCGCGCAGGGCCTCGCCGAGGGCCCGATCCACCCGCTCGTCCGCGTCCAGGGAGAAGATCAGATCGTGCAGCGCGAGGTCCGTGGCCCGCTGCTTCTGGGTGACGAACCCGTCGAAGGGCCAGCTCTCGACCCGCGCGCCCCCACGGGAGGCGACCCCGACGGTGTCGTCCGAAGACCCTCCGTCCAGGACCAGGACCTCGTCCACCCAAGGACGCACGCTCGCCACGGCGGGACCGATGCGAGCCTCCTCGTCGCGGGCGATGATCACTGCAGAGATGGGGGGCATCGGGCGCGGATGATGACACAGCCAGAGCCTGTCTTGACAGTGGTCCGCGACCGCCTAGAATCTCGCACCTCCGGCGACATGGCCAAGTGGTAAGGCAAGGGATTGCAAATCCCTCATCCCCCGGTTCGAATCCGGGTGTCGCCTCCAGAGACCAGTGAGCACGAGCCCTCGGCGTCCGCCGGGGGCTCGCTGCTTTTGGGGGATCCCGTGACCCGACTCGTCGACCGCTTCGCGGACCTCGCCCGAGGTGACTTCGACGACGGCGCGCAGGACTCCCCGGCCCGGCGCGCCAAGCTCCGGCTCGTGGTCTTCGCGGTGGCCTTCAGCCTGCTGATGCTCGAGCTCGTGCTCGCGCGAATGTTCCCGTTCTTCCTCGGCAACATCAGCTCCTTCATCGCGATCCCGGTGGCGATGTTCGGCCTCAGCGTCGGCGCCCTCACGCTGCACTGGATCCCCGGCGATCCGCGGCCCCGGTGGATCCCCACGCTGCTCCCGGCGCTGCTGCTGGTCACGTTCCTGTCGTTCCTGGTCCTGTTCTTCCTGTTTGATCACGTCGATGCGTTCGGGCTGACCCACCACAAGCTGCAGAACCCCGCGCACGACGCGATGAAGACGGCGGTCTTCGGCCTCCTCTTCGTGCCCTCCTTCGCGGTGGGTGGGGTCGTGCTCAGCACCGCGTTCACGGCGGGCAGAGCGCAGGTCGGCAGCCTGTACGCCCTGGATCTGCTGGGCTCCGCGCTGGCCTGCCTGATCGCACCGGTGGTGCTCCACTTCGTCGATCTCCCGGTCGCCATCACGGTGCTGTTGGCGGTCCTCGGGCTGGCCTGCGTGTTCGTGCTGACCGCGATCCGGCGCACCCTCTCGGTCCGTCTGGGGATCGTGATCGGCGTCCTGGGCCTGCTGGGCTCGACCCAGCTGATCTTTACCGAGCACCCCGAGCCGTCGGTGATCGGGGTCCGCTACGCCAACGGGCGCACGGTCAAGGAGCTGCGGCACCAGTGGAACGACGTCAGCCGCGTCGCGCTGATGCAGTTCGGGGAGGACGACGAGAAGGGACGCCACTTCCGCCTGATCCACGACGACGGGATCTCCAACGTCATCGTCAGGTCCTTCAACGAGCGCCGGATCGACCGCAAGCAGGACTTCCGGCACCCCCAGGGCTTCCCGTTCCTGACCGACAAGCCCGCGACCACGGCCCTGGTGATGTTCGCGGGGGCCGGCCAGGACATGATGCGGATGCTGGAGTACAGCCGCGGCACGGTGGACGTGACGGGCGTGGAGCTGAACGGGCTCGTGCCCCGGCTCGTGTCGGGTCTGCTGTACCCGGCCTGGCACCTGGACGACTTCTACGCCCGAGATGACGTGCACCTCGTGATCGACGAAGGGCGGGCCTTCCTCAACCGCGACACGAAGAAGTACGACGCGATCTTCGTCGCCAGCAACGGCGCCCAGCACGCCAACCGCACCGGCCACTCGCGCAAGTACCTGGACACGAAGGAGGCCATGGCGGCCTACCTCGATCACCTCAGCGAGGACGGCATCATCGTCTTCAACGAGCAGCCCCGGGTGCACAAGATCGAGATCTTCAAGAGGCTGCTCGCGGAGCGCGGCCTCGCGGACTACGCAGACGCGGCGATGATCCTCGGACGCTACCGATGGAACCCCAAGAACCGGGTCGACACCATCGTGCTGAAGCCCTCGGGCTGGTCGAAGGGCGAGGCCGACCGGCTCCTGCAGCACTGGATGCAGTACGACGACCGGCGTGTGCACTACGCCCCGTTCCACGCCGGGAACGTGCGCGAGCTCCAGGCCCTGGTGCGCTCGCCGCCGGATCCCACCGCGTATGTGCCCACCGACGACCGGCCCTACGAGCGGGGGATCCAATGGGACCGCCTCGTCCTCGCTCCGAACGAGGCGCAGTGGACCGACCTCGAGTTCGCCATGGACTGGACCAAGGTCTTCACCATGGTCCTGTTCGGAGGGCTGTCCCTGCTCGTGGTCCTGCTGTTCTACGTGCGCAAGCGGGGACCGCGCCGCCTGCCCCTGTGGCTCACGGGCTACTTCCTGGCCACCGGGGTCTGCTACATGCTGGCCCAGATCGGGCTGATGGCGAAGCTGGAGCTCTTCATGGGCTTCCCGCTGTACGCGATCGCCGTGGTGCTCGCATCGTTCCTGCTGTTCAACGGCCTGGGCTCCGCCCTCGTGGGCCGGTACCAGGCCCAGGGACGGGTCCTGCCGATCCTGGTTCCGGCGCTCGGCGCGGCGGCGGCGCTGCCGTTGACCCTGCTGCTGGTGGACGGGGTGCTGCTGCACCAGCTGGGCCTGCCGGTCCTCGTCAAGGCCCCGATGGCGCTACTCGCGGTCGCTCCCCTCGCCTTCGTCCTGGGCATGTTCTATCCCCTGGGCGTGGGCCTCGCCGTCCGCCGCGACCTGGGCACCCTGGTCCCCATGACCTTCGGCCTCGCCACCCTGTCCTCCGTGCTCGGCAGCACCTGGGCCATGATCGCGGTCCTGGATCATGGCTTCACCGACGTGATCCTCGCCGGGGAGTTCGGCTACATCGGGCTCGCCGTCTTGTCCGGCGTCGGCCTCCTGACCACCCGGCGCTGAGGGGTCACCCCAGCCCAGGAGCCCCGGCCAGCCCAGCAGCAGCAGCAGCCAGCCCCCCAGCAGGACGTTCGTATACATGTACTGGTGGATCCCCTCGGGACCCCTGTCGGGCATGGCGTAGAACAGCACGCCGATGGCGAACAGCCCCAGGTCAAAGAGCTGCCGCGCCACGGGACGCCCCGCCCCCGGCACGGGCTCCTCCCCCGACGTCGCGTGCCCGCCTCGGGACACGCCGAGCAGCAGCAGCAGCACCCAGATCGATCCGTAGTACCGGGACGCCACGGTCAGGAAGAACAGCAGCGGAAGGCCGCTCAGCAGCAGGTCCTGCCGGTTGGTGCGACGCAGTCCCAGCACGAAGAACACCAGCGCGAGCAGCTGCAGTGCGCGCTCGATGCCCTTGTTCTTCCCCACGTTCACCCGGTTGCTGTGCTTGTCGGGCTTCTTCTTGCCCAGGCCGTCCGCGAAGCCGAACCCCAGGGCGTGCTTGAGGCCCACCCGCTTGCTGCCGAAGGCGTGCTCCTCGCTGTGGTGGGACACGTTCGACAGGAAGTCGCCCCACGCCGCCACGCCGCGGGTGGTGGACATCGAGCCCGCCACGAACAGCAGGAGCGCCGCTGCCAGGGCCCCCATGCCCAGCCGGAGCAGCGCCCGGTCGACGTGCCGACGCACGACCAGCCCCCACACCCCCACCACCATCGGTCCGAGCAGGAGCAGCCCCGGGAACACCCGCACCATCGTCGCGTAGCCCACGAGGAGGCCCGCGCGGATCGGCCAGCCCAGACGCCAGCACGCCAGGCCGGCCCACGACGCGGCGAACCAGTCGTAGATCCAGATCTGCCCGAACAGGCGCCCTGCGTTTCCGAACCAGGACACGAACGCGAACGCCACGAGCAGGCTCCGGGTCCACCCCCAGGCCCGCACGCTGAGGCCGAACGCGGCCAGCAGCAGCAGCGGATCGAAGAGCATCAGCAGCGTCTGCTGCCACCGCACGTCCACGCGCAGGTGGGCCACCAGGGTGGACCCGATGGCGTGCCACGCGGGCGAGGGGTTGTAGCCCCGATCCACGATGATGTTGGCCCAGAACACCGGGTCGCGGCGCTCGAGGAACCAGCCCAGGTCCTTCTTGAACTCCTCCCAGCGGGCGTCCGTCCAGGCCGCAGACCGCGGCAGGTCCCGGTACCGGGACGCCTTCTCCCGCTGGTAGGTGGACAGGTTGCGCACCAGCTGGACCTTGAGCAGGCGCCTCGTCGACTCCTTGTCCGCCACAAGCGTCTGCTCGTACAGGCCGTGATAGCCGAGCTCGTCGAAGTACTTGGCGCCCAGGTAGTAGTGGAACACGCCCCACAGCTGGACCTGGCTGGACGTGCCGATGCTGCGCAGCTGGTGGCTCTGCGACGTCAGGCTCGAGGCCACCAGCGCCGCCAGGAGCACACCGAGGAACACGCGGTGCACGCGACTGGTCAACGCCCGGGCCTGCCAGCCCAGCGCCACGACGGCCAGCCCCGCGACGGAGAAGAACACGCCCTGGTAGCTGCTGTTGCGCGCGACGCCCAGGTGGCGCCCCACATCCAGACAGACGTCGAGCCACACCAGCGCGATGGCGATCAAGAGGCCCGGACCCAGCCAGCGAGTCCATGCAGCGGTGGTCGGTGGAGCGCCGGTCACGGGCTGCGGAGTCTACATCAGGGTCCAGTCGGTCCCTTGCGCGGGGGCGCGGCGTCCCTACACTCTCCAACGCGGCGGTCCGCGCCCCCCGAATCCCCTCCGATCTGCAGCTCCCGCCAGGACATCGATGGAACACAGCAGCGGCCCGACGAACATCGTCGACGAGTTCATGCAGTCGAACCTGCTCCAGGCGGAGTGGGTCTTGTACTTCCTGGTCTTCATCTTCGTGCTCTGCATCCTCGTCATGCTCGTCAAGGCGGCCTGGTTCGTGGTGAACGCGGTGCGCGCGAAGGCCCTGAGCGCGCGGGTCAACGTCCTGCTCGCCGACGGCGATCTCGATGGGTTCGGCAAGGACGTCGAGGAGATGCAGGGGGCAGAGGCCTGGGTGATCCGGCACGGCCTGCGGTACCGGGCGAACGGGTCGGACGTCGTCGAGAAGCAGTTCGAGGTCGCCCAGGTGACGCGCAAGGTGCGCATGGAGCGGGGGATCGTCTTCCTCGGCACGGTCGGGGCCAACGCACCGTTCGTGGGCCTGTTCGGCACGGTGCTCGGCGTGATCAAGGCCTTCCGCGACCTGTCGATCGACTCGGAGGCCGGCGCCCAGGCGGTGATGAGCGGCATCTCCGAGGCGCTGGTGGCCACGGCCGTGGGCCTGATGGTCGCGATCCCCGCCGTCGTCGCATACAACTACCTGTCGCGTCAGGTGAAATCGGTGATGTCGCGGTCCGACGCCCTGAACGAGCAGGTCATGCTCCGACTGCGCGCCGACTCGGCGTCCACCTGAGCTCAGGGGACTCCTATGGGCGGCAAGATCGGGCGCGACGACGAGGATGTGATCGCGGAGATCAACATCACCCCGATGGTCGACATCATGCTCGTCCTGCTCATCATCTTCATGGTGACCACCTCGGTCATCAACCAGCCCGCCATCGAGGTGGAGCTCCCCGAGGCAGCCACCGGCGGCCCGACGGAGACGACGAGCCTCGGCATCTTCATCGACAAGGCCTCCACCTGGTACCTCAACGGCACGCCCACGACCCAGGACGGGCTCCGGGCGGCGATCCGCACCGCGAAGCTCGAGCCCGACGTCGACTTGATGGCGTTGATCGCCGCGGACCGCAGCGTGCCCCACGGCGAGGTGGTGACCGCCATCGACCTGGTCAAGCAGGAGGGCGTGCTCAAGTTCGCCATCAACATCGACCCGGTGGCGCTGCCGCCCCAGGCGGCGGGAGCGACCGCGCCTGCTGAACAGCCCGAGTAGCCCGTGTCCGAAGCGCCGAACCTGCGCGTGCTCGACGGCGGGGCGGATGACGCCCCACCCGCCAATGAGCAGCCGCGTCGCAGGCAGTTCGTGCCCGTGCTTCCGCCGCCGGAGGAGCCCTTCTTCTCGCGATCCCTGTTCCTGGGGCTCGCCTGGGCGGGCGTCGTGTTCGGCGCCCTCGTGTACCTCGTCAACCGGCCCCCGCCGATCCTTCAGGAGGCCGTGAACTCCATCGTGGAGTTCGTGATCATCGAGCCCGAGCCCGAGCCCGAGCCGGAGCCCGAGCCCGAGCCTGAGGTCGTGGACATGCAGGATCTCGTCCGGCCGATCCCCACGGACACGGCCACCGAGCCGCCGCCCCCCGACGCCCCGCCGCCCAAGCCCGTCTTCGGCGTCAGCATGAACAGCGTCGTGGAGGGCACCTCCGGGCTGTCTGTGCGCGTGGGCAACACGATCGGCGTCAAGCCGTCCGAGGAGATCGTGGACCCGAACGAGGTCCAGCCCCTGCGCAAGGTGAGCTTCAGCAAGCTCGAGGAGCCCCCGAAGATCATCAAGGACTTCGTCTACGATCAGTCGGACTACCCGCCCGACGCCTTGGCGGAGGGGATCGAAGGCACCGTGCTGATGAAGCTGACGATCGACGAGACGGGGAAGGTGAGCGCGGTCAAGCTCATCCGTGGAGTGCACCCGGCCCTGGATGATCTCGCGATCAAGGCCGCCTACAAGTTCAAGTTCAAGCCGGGCCGGTCCGGGGGTGAGGCCGTGGTGACGACCGGCTACATCCACCGGTACAACTGGGTGATCGTCGACTAGATGAGTCGTCTCCTCCCCGCGCTGCTGCTCCTGCTGGTGGCCGCACCGCGCGCGGCCATCGGGCAGGACGCCGTGCCCGACGACACCCTCTTTGCGTTCCCCGCGCCCGACGTCCTGGACCGTCCCGAGCCCGCGTACCCGCAGGCGGCGCTCGACGCAGGCGTGCAGGGCGGAGTCGTGCTCGAGTTCGGTCTGGACGCGGACGGGCTGGCCACCGACGTGTCGGTCATCCGCGACCCCGGCAGCGGCCTGGGGGCGGCCGCCGCCGCTGCACTCCGGGACACCGTCTTCGAGACCCCGGTGGAGGACGCCGTGGCGCTGGAGCGCCGGCGCTACTTCAGCGTCGTGCAGTTCGTGCTGCCCGAGGCGTTCCGGCCCCCCGTCCAGGTCGATCCCGACGCGCCCGAGCCAGAGATGGCGGACGAGCTGACGAAGCTGCCCGCCCTCGCCGAGCAGGTCAAAGCGGAGTATCCCGCGGCCGCCCGCGACGCCTCGGTGCACTGCAACGTCCAGCTCGAGCTCGACGTGTCCGACACGGGATCCCTGGACGCAGTTCGGCTCCTGTCCGAGGAGCCCGTGGGCTGGGGCTTCGCCGTCGCCGCGATCCGAGCGGTGTGGCAGTTCCGGTTCGAGCCCGCCTACGCCGGCGAGGTGCCGGTGCCCGTGCGCATCACCTACACCTACGGGTTCGCGCTCGAGGAGGTGATCGTCGAGACGATCGCCGACACGCCCGATGTGGGCGCCGACATCGATCCCGACGGCCCCGTGAACCTGTCCGGGGTGGTGCGTGAGCGCGGCACCCGGCGGACCCTGTCCGGCGTGGACGTGCTGATCGACGACCTCGAGCACAGCACCATGACCGACGACTTCGGGCACTTCGCCTTCAACGGGATCCCCGCCGGCCTTCACCGGGTGATCGTGGCGGTGCCGGGCTTCGAGAAGTTCGAGACCGAGGAGGAGATCGTCCTGGGCGAGGCCACGGACGTCGTCTACTTCCTCAAGGAGAGCCCGGTCGGCGTGTCCGAGACCACCGTGCGGGTGCGCCGGCAGGAGAAGGAGGTCTCCCGACGGTCGATCTCCATCGAGACCATCGAGCGCATCCCCGGCACCTTCGGCGACCCGGTGAAGGTCGTCCAGAACCTGCCCGGCGTGGCCCGCTCTCCGTTCGACTTCGGCCTGCTCGTGGTGCGCGGCTCGGGGCCCGAGGACTCGGGCGTGCACATCGACGGCATCCGCGTCCCCCAGCTGTTCCACTTCGGCGGACTGCGCTCCATCGTCACGCCGATCCTGCTCGAGGGCGTCGACTTCCTGCCCGGCGGCTACGGCGGCACCTACGGACGCCTGACGGGCGGGATCCTCGACGTGCGCACGCGCACCACCTACGAGCCCGAGATCCACGGGATGGCGCAGGCCGACCTGATCGACGCTTCGGCGGCGGTCATCGGCCCCATCAAGCGGAAGGGGGAGCGCCATCCCATCGGCGGCTTCGTCTTCGCGGCCCGCCGCAGCTACCTCGACATCGTGCTGCCGGCCCTCATCCCAGCGAGCGTGGACGCGTCGCGGTTCGTGTTCCCGCAGTGGACCGACGTCCAGGGGAAGGTGACCCTGCACCCGGACGCCGTGCACTCCTTGTCGCTGCTGGCCTACTTCTCCCAGGACCGGGTGGCCACCCGCCTCGACGACCCGGCGTCCGCCGGCACCGCCTCCAGCCAGGGGGAGTTCTCCTTCAAGAATGACTTCTGGCGCGCGAGCTTCGACTGGACCGCGCGGCCCGGCGACAAGGTGGAGAACCGCTTCCTGTTCGCGGTGGGCCAGGACGAACAGCGCCTCGGAGTCGGCCAGTTCGGGCGGCTGGATAGCCGCGCCTGGTGGTTCATGCTGCGCGACCACGTCAAGCTTCAAGTGGACGACAAGCTCGAGCTGTTCTTCGGCACCGACATCATCAGCTCGCCGTTCAGCTTCGACTTCCAGTTCTACGCGCTGAACTTCAGCGACGACCCGAACGCCGAGTCCGAGGCCTACGAGTTCAAGGAGGAGAACTTCTTCTTCGGTCCCGGGGTGTTCGCCGAGGCGCGGGTCAAGCTGGCGGACGAGCGGATCCGGCTGACTCCGGCCCTGCGCGCGGACCTGTTCACCGTGCCCGACCAGTTTACGACGGGCTGGTTGGATCCCCGCTTCTCCTTCCAGATCTCGCCGGACCCGGGCAAGCGCATCGACATCAAGGGCTCGGTGGGCATCTACCACCAAAACCCCCAGGGCTTCGAGATCCTCGACGTCACCGGCAACCCGAACCTCGTGTCCGAAGAGAGCTACCAGGTCACCCTGGGCACCGAGCTGCGCTTCACCGACTTCTTCAGCCTCGACGTCATGGGCTTCTACAAGCGGCTGGACAAGCTGGTGGTGTTCACGACGAACGGCGCGCAGGCCGGGGGGTCCAACGGCGCCTGGGCCAACAGCGGGGACGGCGACATCTGGGGCACCGAGGTCTTCCTGCGGCTCGAGGAGTGGAAGCGACTCGAGGGCTGGGTCTCGTTCACCTACCAGCGCAGCCGCCGCCAGGATGGCCCCGGCGAGGGCTACTACTGGTACGACTTCGACCAGCCGATCATCTTCGACGTGGTGCTGTCCTACGGGCTGCCCTACGGCTTTCGCATCGGTGGCCGGTGGCGCTACGTGTCCGGCAACCCAGAGACGCCCATCACCAACGCGATCTACGACGCCGACAGCGACAGCTACATCCCGCTGCAGGGCGACTACAACAGCGCCCGCCTCCCGGCGTTCCACGCGCTCGACATCCGGATCGACAAGGACATCAACTTCCGCCGATGGAAGCTGACCTTCTATCTGGACATCCAGAACGTCTACAACCGGAAGAATCCGGAGGCCACCATCCACAACTTCGACTACACCGAGAAGACGTTCCTGTACTCGCTCCCGATCCTCCCCAACATCGGCTTCAAGGCGCAGTTCTGATGCGACGACTCAGCGCGCTCCTCGCGATCTGCACCCTCGCGGCGTGCAACCTGGACGACCTGACCCCCACCAGCGTGGTCATCCGGACCCGCATCGCGGGGGTCGAGGCGCTGCCCGCCGAGATCGGGCTGGGCGAGTCCACGACGTTGAGCGCTCTGCTCGTGCACCCGCCGGGCGACGCGCCGGAGTTGGGCCAGATCTGGTTCGCGTGTCTGGAGTCCGAGAGCGCGGCGGGATGCCTCGGTCTGGACCTCGGCAGCGTGCTGGAGTCGGACGACGACGACGACGCTGCTCCGCCCCCGGACCTGACCTCCGGCGACTTCCAGTTCGGGATCGGAGAGCGGTTCACCTACACCGCCGAGGGCGAGCTGCTCGATGAAGCCTGGGCGGCCCTGGAGCCTGCGGACCGCGTGGAGGGTCTGACGCTGCTCGTCGCGGTCAACTACGTGGAGCGCAGCAACGAGGACCTGCAGCAGCTCCTGATCCAGCTCGGCGCGGCCCTGCAGACGGGCGACGACGCCACCCTGGAGCTGCTCACGGCGGAGCTGACAGGCCTCATGGACGGCGCCCTCACGGCGGCCCGTCGGGTGGTCATCTCGGACAAGAGCGCGGCCGCCCCTGCCCTCATCGACTGCCCCGCCACGGAGCTGCTCCCGAACCAGAATCCCACCCTCGCGGCGGTGCGGCTGCACACGGAGCACGACGGCAAGGACGGCGGCTTCCCCCTGGGACCCATCACCTTCGTGGAGCCCGGCACCTCCCTCACGCTGCGCCCGGAGCTCTCGGAGGAGGCCCGCGAGGACTACCTCTTCATCAACCGACTGGACGAAACGGAGTGCCGACGCGAGGACCCCTACTTCGCGTGGCTCGCCAACGGCGGCGCCACGTTCGGGGACGACCACACCTTCGTCGCCGAGGACGGCGATCTGGACGAGGTCGCGGGCCGCCCGAAGACCAACCGCCTGCACCTCCCGGAGGCCGAGGAGTTCCCGGCAGAGGGCCTGGACCTGTGGCTCGTGGTGCGCGACCGCCGGGGCGGACTGGACTGGCTGGAGTGGCGCCTGCTGCCCTTCACGAAGGACTGACGGACGGCGTGTCTACTGGGACTTGCCCTTGCGAGCCACCCGGAACGAGCTGGACGCGGCCGTCGCGAAGTCCGCGCAGCGAGACTGGCTCAGCTCACGCCCCCGCTGACAGCCCCAGCCGTAGGGGACGGCCACCCGCAGGATGGAGCCGGCCTGTGCCGGGGCCGGCTTGTACGACAGCACGTGGGTGCCCGGCGGAACCTCGATCGCCTCTCCCTCGCTGACGCAATGCTCCCCCGGCAGCGGCATGTAGGTGTCCGACTCGAAGAGCTCCACCTGGAAACCGCCGCAACCAGCCAGGAAGATGCTGTCGGTGCGCCCGTTGGTCACGGTGATCTGCGCATCGTCGCCGGGGGCGTACATCGACCGGGACAGCTCGACGAGCACACCGGCCGCCGGGCTCGGGGCCTTGGCCGCCGCGGTCGCGGATTCCTGCTCTTTTTTGTCGCCAGAGTGAGCGATCGAGGCGCTCCCGAGCACGAGAGCGAAAGCCAGGAGAAGACGGCTGAGCGCCTGATTGGAGCACGACTGCATGCAGCGATTCCTGTTGAAGGTCGTCCGCGCCGGGCCTGAAGCATCCAGGCCGCTCCGCCATGATATGCGAAGCGGCGATCCGGCGTCAGAGGGCTCGGAGGCTACGCGTACGCTGGATTCGCAGCGATTCCGATGTCTTGACACTCCAAAAGGGGCGCTGGTAGAAGTCCGCAGTCATCCGGGCCCCCCCGTCCCCGGGATGGTCGATGTCCGTCGGGGGCTGACGCCGGAACGTCGCTCCCCTGCTGCACCTCGTCCCTTCCTTGCGACCCAAAGAGCCCTTGGAGAGCCGCGAATGAGCCGCTGGCCTGCCCTTCTGATGTGCTCCCTCGCCGCCGCG
The DNA here is from genome assembly GCA_937891735.1 of uncultured Pseudomonadota bacterium. Lineage (GTDB taxonomy): Bacteria > Myxococcota_A > UBA796 > UBA9615 > UBA9615 > JAGSHC01. The sequence goes on from CALAGR010000195.1 coordinate 21,051, forward strand.
GTGCTCGCGCTCGCCGGCGGTCCTGCCTCGGCAAACGCGGCAGGGAGCGACGACACCGTCGTGCCCACGCGCGCGCCGGTGGACAAGCGGCCCACGCTGGTGAGGAACAAGTTCTTCTCCAAGAAGGGCCGCCTGGAGCTGACCCCCCAGTTCGGGTTGATCTCGAACAACCCCTACAACGACGAGATCCTGCTCGGCCTCGCGGCGACGTATCACATCACCGACAAGTTCGGCGTCGAGCTCAGCGGCAACTACGCCCTGCTGGGCGGCGAGAGCAACACCAAGCAGCTCGCCATCGCGGTGCTCCGGCTGCTCGATCCGGACAACCTCGAGTCGGTGGATCCCGCGACGTTCATCACGGTGTCAGCGGTGCTCTCGCCGATGTACGGCAAGCTCAACCCGTTCGGCCTCGCGGTGGTCAACCTCGACTTCTTCTTCGTGGCGGGCCTGGGCTACGGCAACGAGCACGTCGAGATGCTCAACTACGCCGTCAACGACCAGAACCAGGAGATCGCGCAGTTCGCGATCGACAAGAAGATCAACCACCTCTTCCTGGTGCACTTCGGGTTCGGGGCAAAGTTCTTCGTCACGAAGTGGCTGAGCCTCAGGCTCGACGCGCGCTGGTACCTGACCGTGGACAAGGTGCTGAACTTCGACGAAGACACGGCCGCCGCGACCAACCGGAACCTCGGTCCCCTCGCCAACCGGCTGTCCTGCGACGACGGATCGGACGCCGCATGCAAGACCATCTTCCCGTCCAACTTCGTGCTCGGCGTTGGAGCCAGTTTCTGGCTCCCCGGACAGAAGGCCGTGCGCTCGCGCATGGAACGGCAGTAGGAGCAACGGACATGAAGAGCTCAATGCGCAGCCTGCTGTTCCTTCTCCTTCTCCTCGCGGTCGGAGCGCCCCCGGCGTTCGGCGCCCCCGGGGACGCCACGCCCGACTTCGGCGACGATGACGAAGACGAAGACGAAGACGAGACCGCCACCGAAGAGGACGCGGCCGAAGAGGACGCCGTCGAAGCGGACGCCGTCGAAGAAGACGCCGTCGAAGAAGACGCCGTCGAGGAGGACGCTGTCGAAGAGGACGCCGTCGAGGAGGACGCCGTCGAAGAGGACGCTGCCGAGGACGCCGTCGAAGAGGACGCCGTCGAAGAGGACGACGCCGCCGAGGACGACGCCGCCGAGGACGACGCTGACGAGGAGGAGTACGACCCCCTCAAGGGCTTGAACCTGCCGGGCGAAGACGACCGCTCCGGGGGGAACTCGGCCGACGACGAGGACTCCAGCGACGACGAGGACTCCAGCGACGACGAGGACTCCGGCGACGCTGAGACGAAGCGGGCCAAGAAGCGGACCAGGTTCGACGCCGAGGAGTCGACGGAGCCGTCGGAGACGAAGGAAGAGCTCGAAGCGCGGCTCGACGAGAAGAAGTCGAAGAAGAAGCGGCTGGTGAAGGTCATCCAGCACAAGTTCTTCCTCAAGTACCGGCGCCTCGAGGTGGTCCCGAACATCGGCTACATCGGCAACGACAACTTCATTCGTCGCCTGCACGTCGGCCTGGGGCTCTCGTATCACATCAACGACATCCTCGGAATCGAGCTCAACATCGGCTACCTGCCGAACCTGGGCAACAACGACTACAAGCCCCTGACCCTGCTGCTGCAGCGTGCGGAGGAGGTCGTCCCGGACATCAGCCGCGTCGTCTTCTCCGGGCTGCTGGGCGCCACCATCTCGCCGATCTTCGGCAAGGTCGAGCTGGGAGCCCTGCGGATCATCAACTACGACCTGTATTTCACGGCTGGCGCGGGCGTGGTGCAGACCACCGATGACACCGAGATCATCAAGTCGGACTGTGACGGCCTGACCGTGCGGGAGCGCAAGTCGGAGGAGCAGCGCGTCAATGGCTGCTACCTCGTGGACCAGACCCACTTCGCCAGCTTCTTCGGAGGCGGCATCCGGATCGTGTTCAACAAGTGGATCGGCATCAAGCTCGATGTGCGGAACATCACCCACATCGAGCAGGCGTGGCGCAGCGGGGACATCGGCCTGGAGATGAAGCACTCTCTCCTCGTCAGCGTCGGTGCATCCTTCTTCCTGCCGCCCGAGCCGCGACGTCTTTGAGGTTCCGCTGCAGATCTTGAGAACCAGTGATCGAAAACGTGGTGCGGTTGCACTGTCCAGGGCGTCCGTTCTCTGCGGATGGCCGGGCGGTGCGAATCCCGTAGCGCCCCAACGGTGGTTGTGCGACCTTTCCGCACTGCCAGACGCCCGGCCGGAGCGGAGATGGACTCTCCGACCTGCCGTGCCCAGAGGTAGGTGATGACTCGACACCTCTTCCTAGCCCCGCTCGCAGCCCTCGTGCTGTTGTGCGTCACCGCGGTGCCCGCCCTCGCGCTCACCCTGGACGACGTGCAGCAGATGGTGGCCGTCGGTGTCCCCGACAACATCATCGTCTCGACGATCGCCAACAGCGAAGAGGTGTTCAACCTCGCCGCCGAGCAGATCATCGAGCTCAAGAAGTCCGGGGTCTCCGACAAGGTGATCGAGGCGCTTCAGGCCACCGCAGGCAGCGGGGGGCGCACTACGGAGACCCGCGCGCCCGAGGCGGAGCCCGTACGACGCCGCTCCGAGGACGCGGACACCTCCAGCTCCCGCCGATCCAGCGCCGACGATGACGATGACGACGACGACGACGGCCGCTCCAGCTCGAGCAGGTCTTCCCGCTCGTCGAGCAGCTCGGACGACGACGGGTACTCCCGTCGCTCCTCCCGCGACGCCGACAGCGGCGACGATGACTCGTCCAGCCGCCGCCGTTCTTCGGCGGACAGCGACGCAGAGGAAGGCACGTCTCGACGCTCCTCCTCTCGCTCCAGCCGCTCCTCGCGCTCGGGACGCAGCGAGAGCAAGGTCGAGCGCACCCCGAAGGAGCTCAAGGAGCTCATCGGTCGCTACAAGGACAAGAAGTACCTCGGCGCCTCGCTGGGTCTGTATCGGATGCTGGAGGACGGCAAGTACCCCGAGCAGGAGCACAAGATCGAGTACTACCTGGCCGACTCGCTCTACAAGCTCGGCCTGCTCCACTCGGCGCAGTACTACTTCCAGAAGGTGATCAAGGAGGGCCCCGAGACCGGCGCCTTCTTCAGCAACTCCCTGGCGCGCCTCGTCCGCATCGCGGACAAGACCAAGGACCCGATCTACCTCATCAAGACCATCCACAAGATCAACCCGGACGACTACCCGGGCAAGGTCAAGGACGACCTGTACTACTACGCGGGCGTCGCGGACTTCGAGCGGCAGGACCTCAAGGCCGCCAAGCGCAACTTCGCGCGCCTCGGCAAGTCCACCGACCACTACGTCAAGGCCCGGTACTACATCGGCGTCATCCAGAACGAGCAGGGCAAGCGCGCCGCAGCGGCGAAGACCTTCCAGAGCGTCGTTCAGGGTGACTTCCTCGGCGATCCCGAGGAGATCGCGTCGGTGAAGCAGCTCGCGCTCATCAACATCGCCCGCATCTACTACGCGGCGGAGCGCTTCGGCCGGTCCGCAGACTTCTACGAGAAGATCGGCGCCCAGGCCCGCGACTCCGAGCACTGGGGCACGGCCCTGTACGAGAGCGCGTGGGCCTACTTCATGACGGAGAACAAGGAGCACAAGGCTCTGGGTCACATCCTGACCCTGAACTCGCCCTTCTTCGACCGGCAGTTCATCCCCGACGCGAAGATCCTCGAGGCGCTGACCTACTACCGCATCTGCGAGTTCAAGGAGGTCGAGGGCATCCTCGACGAGTTCAAGGCGGAGTACGGCCCGTTGCAGACCACGATCAACGAGTTCTTGCCGAAGGACGCCAACGATCTCGACGCGGCCCGCGACCTGTATGTCGACCTGTACGGTCGCAACAGCAAGAAGTACCGGCAGCTGCCCCGCGCTGTGTTCGCCCGGCTGGAGTCGGACCGGCAGTTCAAGGGCCCTCACAACCGCGTCCTTCAGATCCAGGTCGAGCTCGGCAAGATCAAGGCGATGAAGCCGCAGTGGCGCGACGCCGAGGTCGGCAAGGGCCTCACGAAGCTGCTGGACTCGCAGAGCAAGCTCTACAAGAAGTTCGCGGGCGCCGCGCTCGCCAATGAGCTCGGCAAGCTGAAGGACCGCCTCAACGACCTGATGGGCCAGGAAGCGCTGATCCGCTTCGAGATGGTCTCCGGCGAGTATCGCGAGTACCTCGAGAAGTTCCGCAACCCTGAGACGGCCGAGACCGAGGAGGGCGTGGAGTACGACTTCGCGACCAACCCCGACAAGATCTACTGGCCGTTCAACGGCGAGTTCTGGCAGGACGAGCTGGGCTACTACGAGCGCGTCGAGCCCGGCGCGTGCACGGAGTAATGGCGAAGATGACCCTCTTCCATCGAATCCGAATCCTCCTCCTCACGCTGATCGTCGGCACTGGCGGCGTCGCGCTCCCGGGGCTGGTCCCGGACGCGGTCGCGCAGACCTCGCGGCAGGACGACAAGAAGCGCGAGGTCCTGGACTACAAGAAGTTCGAGCGTGAGCAGAACCGCGCCATCTACGGCGAGCTGGCCAACGAGAAGCGCCAGGAGGCCATCGCCCAGCTCAAGAAGATCCTCACGGAGCAGACGCTGCCGCCCGACACGAAGGCGGAGATGCTGATGCGCCTCGCGGAGCTGTACTGGGAGCAGTCCAAGTACGAGTTCCAGACCGAGATGACGGAGTTCGACAAGCAGTACGAGAAGTGGTTCGACCTCGAAGACTCGGAGCAGAAGAAGGCGACGGAGCCGAAGATCGAGAACTCCCGAAGCTCCGCCTTCACCCGGAAGGCCATCGAGAACTACCGGGTGATCCTGCAGAACTACCCGAACTACCCCCGGGTGGACGAAGCCCTGTTCTTCCTCGCCTTCTCCCTGGCGGACATCGGGCAGGAGACGGACGCGCTGCAGATGTACAGCAAGCTCGTCAAGAGCTACCCGAAGAGCGACTTCGTGCCGGACTCGTACAACGCGATCGGCGAGTACTACTTCAACAACAACAACGCCTTCAAGGCGCTGCAGGCGTACAAGCGCGCCGCCGCCTTCACCGACAGCAAGATCTACACGTTCGCGCTCTACAAGATGGGGTGGTGCTACTACAACGTCGGCGAGTTCGGGACGGCCATCGACACGATGAAGGATCTGGTCGCCGAGACGGACCGGCGCCTCATCGAGAACCCCGAGGGCGAGGGCATCTCCCTGAAGGAAGAGGCCCTGCGGGACCTCGTGCTGTTCTTCTCCGAAGAGGGTGACCTCGAGGCCGCGAAGGAGTACTTCACCCGGTATGGCGAGAAGCGCTACTACCGCAAGATGCTCAGCCGGCTCGGCACCATCTACATGGATCAGGGCAAGAACGAGCTGGGCATCCAGACCTACCGGACGCTGATCGCCGAGGAGCCCTTCGCCACCGACAACCCGGACCACCAGAACGCCATCATCAAGGCGTACTGGGATCGGGACCGGTTCGACGAGGCCAACGAGGAGATCAACAAGCTCGTCGAGTCCTACGGTGTCGAGAGCCGGTGGTACCAGGAGAACAGCGACAACAAGGACGCCAAGAAGGAGTCCGAGCGCCTCATCGAGAAGAACCTGCGCAACGTGGCCATCGACAGCCACCAGCAGGCCCTCAAGCGCCGCTCCGCCAAGCTGCTGCTCCTCGCCGAAGAGAACTACAAGCGCTACCTGGACTACTTCCCCAAGGGGCACAAGACCTACGACATGCGCTACTGGTACGCGGAGGTCCTGTACAAGCTGAAGAAGTACGATCTGGCCACCGACCAGTACGAGCTCACGGTCGCCGCCGATCCGAAGGGCAAGCACCTCAAGGAGGCTGCGATCAACACGATCTTCTCCATCGAGAAGTACATCGGGAAGCAGAAGAGCATCTGGGATCGCGAGACCAAGAAGGAAGTCGCCCTTCGCAAGAAGGAGACGGATCCCAAGAAGAAGTACGCGCCGGTCGAGATGCGGGAGTGGGAGACGCGCCTCGTGAAGGCCTGCGACACCTACGCCACCGCGCTGCCCGAGGACGAGAAGACCCTCAACATCCTCTACAAGGCCGCGTACCTGCTGTACGAGCACAACGACTTCAACAACGCCAATGAGCGCTTCCTGAAGATCATCCGCGGGAACCCGAAGTCCGAGCTCGCCCAGTTCTCGGTGAACATCATCCTGGACAGCTACGCGCTGATCGAGAACTGGAAGGACCTGAACCAGGTCGCTCGCGAGTTCTACAACAACCCCGATGTGGGCAAGACGACCAAGTTCAAGAGCACCTTGAAGGACATCTACCAGCGCGCCACCTTCAAGATCGCCGAGGGCTACGCGGCGGAAGAGAAGAAGGCCGACGCGGCCAAGGCGTTCGAGGAGTTCTACCGGGAGTTCAGCGAAGCGAAGATCCGGGACCTCGCGCTGTACAACGCGGCCTACTGGTCGGGCCAGGCCGGCCAGAAGCAGCACATGACGGACCTGCGGACGGAGTTCGTCGAGTCGTTCCCCGAGCCCCTCGGCGACGACACGAAGACCCGCCAGCTGTTCGAGAAGTGCCTGTCGCAGCTGGGCGACCACTACCAGTCCCTCGCTGCGTACCGCCAGGCCGGCGAGTACTACCGCAAGCTCTTCGACGCGGACAACGCGTTCGCCCTCGAGGGCTTCACGTCGGCGCAGGACGCGCTGTACAACGCCGGGCTCTTCGCAGAGGCGCTGGGGGACATCGAGTCCGCCGCCCGCGACTTCCGCGACTACATCGCCAAGTTCCCGGGCGGGGAGGACGAGCTATCCACCCGGGTTCGCATCGCGCGCATGTTCACCAACGCCAAGATGAGCGACAAGGCCGCGTCCGAGTGGAAGACCCTGTACTCGGACGGCAAGGTGCCCCCCGCCGAGGCCATGGAGGCGCGGCTCGCCCACGCCAAGCTGCAGGACAGCAAGAACCAGCTGACGGCCTACCGGGCCGCCCTGAAGTACTACGACGGGGTCCGCGGCAAGCTCGCCGGGGATGACCTCTCCCGGGTCTACGCCGCCGAGATGCAGTTCCAGCTGCTCGAGGAGGACTGGCGGGCCTTCGAGTCCCTGTCCCTGCCCGCCGACAGCAAGAAGGCGAGCGGCGTGCTCAAGGCGAAGATCGAAGGCCTCGGTAGCCTCGAGAAGCGCTACATCGGGGTCCTCGAGCTCAAGGCCGGCGCCTGGGGCATCGCGGCGCTCTACCGCATCGGCTCGCTGTACGCGGACTTCGCAGTGAAGCTGCGCACGGCACCCTGCCCGCCGAAGCTCGATGAGGACCAGTGCTTCATCTACAAGGCGGGCCTGGAGGATCGCGCGTACCCGGTCGCAGACAAGGCCATCGAGGCCTTCCAGAAGGCGCGAGAGAAGAGCTACGAGCTCGGCCTGTACACCGAGTACACGGCGCAGGCGCTCGCGGGGCTGCAGGCCCTCCGGCCCGAGGAGTTCCCCTCCGGAGCCGAGGAGTACGCCCAGCCGAACTACACGTCCAGTCCCTACGTGACCGCTGGCCTGGCCCGGTAGATGAAGATGGAAGCAGGAGTTCACCGATGAAGTTCATTCATCTCCGCCCCAGCACGACCGCTCTCGCCATCCTGGCGTGCCTCGCGATGCCCCTTGTGGCCTGCGAGAGAAAATCCACTGTCGATCAGGACGACGGTCCGCCGGACCCCCAGAAGTACCTCGACAAGGGGCTCGAGGTCCTCGATGCAGATGCCAACAAGCTGGGCGAAGCCCACGCGCTCTTCACAGAGGGCTGCGATC
>CALAGR010000196.1 GCA_937891735.1 uncultured Pseudomonadota bacterium
GGCCCGTGTCCTTGGGAACGGCGTCGAGCTCCATCCGCAGGAGTGGGCCGCCGTTCAGCGCCCGGGCGACCGTCTTCATGTACTCGGTCGCGGCCAGCGGTTCGTCGTAGGTGGCGATGGCGTCGGGGTGGTCGATCCGGCCTTGCCGGAAGTCCTCGGCCCGACGCGCGACGGCGAGGAGCGCCTCCTGGTTCGCGTCAGGATGGGAGGCGTAGAGCGGAAGGTCCGTGTTCATCGCCGCCATGTGGTGGTCGTAGATCGGCGGAGAGTCGATCCCCAGGATCTCCGAGAGACCTGAAACCGGCGTCGTCGTCGGCATGTGGCAGTGGTTGCAGTCGGCGGGGAGATCCTCCCGCTTCGGAATGGCCACCTGGACCGCGCCGGTGATGGCCGCGCCCATGTCCGGGCTCAGCAGCACCCGGTGGCACGCCCGGCACATCGTGCCGTCCGTCGAATGCTCGTAGACCTCGAAGCCGGCCCGATGCCGACGGGGATCCAGAAGGATGTTTGCGTTGCGGTGTTCGACTGTCGCGCCCGGGTAGCGGAAAGGCGCTCGATAGACGAAGCCGCCGTTGCCTGCGGGTCGTCCCTGGATCTCCGCGATCGACAGGTGGCAGGTCAAGCAGTTCACCCCCTCGCCCGGTGGAGGAGCGCCGTCACGGTAGTCACGGCTCACGGTGCCGGCGAGGACGCGGACGGGATCGTGGCAGTTCGCGCAGAACACGGCCTCCGCGACCCCGCGCTCCTCGACGAGGTTGGCCACGACGAACCGATACAGGTCATTGTCCGCTGAGAACCTGTGGGCCGAGCCCTCCCACTGCTTGGTAATGGATGGATGGCAGCCCGCGGCGCCACACGATGCGGAGTCGTTCAGCAGCGCTTCGTCAAACGTCCGTACCGGAGGCGCGCTCCGCTCCGCGGCGGTCATCGGGACGGAGATCGTGTTCCCCCTGGTGGGAGCCCGGAACTGCTGGGCGGGGACCACGACCTCGATGAACCCGGCCACTGCCCAGAGCCCGGTCGCAGATCCGATGGTCAGGAAGGCGACGGTGCGGGCGCGAAGGTCGTCCCCCCGGATCCAGCGTCGAGCCCAGCCCAGGTGCGGGACGAGGAGCGCGATCGTGAGGATCCCCAGCAGGGAGTGGGCGTGCTGGACCGGAACTCTGCCGTCTCCTCGAAGCGCCCAGGCGATCAGGCCGCTCAGCAGCGCAGCGGCGAGCCCCACGACCAGCACGGCCCCGGTGATCGCTCCCCCCCGAGAGCTCTTCTTGAGAGCCAGGGCACCTGCCAGGACAAGCAGCGCGCCCAACGACGCCCACGCCAACACCCGTCCGATCTCGCCGCCCCCGACATCGTCGGACCCGGCCAGGAAGATCAGGCCCGCCGCGACCGCGCCGGTGCCCCCGACCGCCGAAGCCAGGGCCACCGGTGCGCGGCGGTCCGGGTTGCGGGCGATGTGGAACAGAACCCCCGGGAAGAACAAGGCGAGGAGCGCGAGCCCCGTGATCACATGGACGCGAAGGACTGGGAAGTACTGCGGCCAGCGGACTCCTGCCAGCACGACGTACATCGCCGAGAGCATGCAGACGGCCAGGACGACGAGGAGGACCTGCTCGACGGCAGACGGCTTGCTGGGCTTGGGCATGCGGTTGGAGTCGTCTGACAGCATGCCCGACCCTGTCCCACTCCGGCACCCGCGAGGCCCTCTCTCTTCATGGCACCTGCGCGGAGGCTGCTGCGAGCTCGCGGATCGGCATCGTTCGGCCTGGCCCGTCGTAGACCCAGTCCACGAAATCCTGGTTCGCGCGGCGGAAGTGCCAGGTCACCTCGACCGTCAGCGGCCGCGCCACGTCGGGCGGCAGTGGCACCTCGTAGGTGTCCTGCACAGACCCGCCCGAGTGAATGACCCGCTTGTCTTCCACCGCCGTGATCGTCCATACCTGATGCCGCTTGATGGGCTCGCCTTCGGCGTTGAGCTCGCGGGCTCCCAGGACGTGGGCGGCCGGATCGACGCGCAAGGACTCGTCCAGCCAACCCTGGTGAAAGACTGTCTGCGCGCCGGCGTCCCGAACCAGCACCTCCTGCCAGACCTCGAACAGGTCGAACGGCCCGATGGGGAACGGATGGGAGGCCCGGTAGTGCCAGGTCTGCGTGCGCAGACCGAGCGAAGAGCCCTCGTCGTCGACGGACAGATCCATCGTCAGCACACCATCCGGCGGGGCCACCGGCCCACCCTCCGGGATGCCCGGGCCCTTGGGCTGGAGCGACGGATGAAGCAGTTCGCCCTGAACGTCCCCCGCCAGGAACGCCTCGACCCTCTCGGCCGAGCGCTCCATGGCGTCGACATCCGCGTCCGGGTGGTTGACGTACAACGCCAGATCCGAGTTCAGCCCGATGATGAAGTGAGAGTAGATCCCGTATCCCCCGCGGTACCCGAACTCGGAGTTCACGCGCTCTCCGAAGGTCGCTGGAACCACCAGGTGGCACTCGATGCAGCCCTCGTAGCCGTAGAACTCCCGCTCGAGCTGACCGCCCGGGCCGGACTCCTCCGCAGGAGGCGGCGTTGGTGCGTACTCGGCGCCCGGGTAGTCCAAGGCGACGACGCTCTGCAGGATGAGCGCCGGATCGTGGGGGCCGGGCAGCTGCAGCCGATGGCACGGGATGCAGCTCGGGCCCTTGATGTGGAAGTTCTCGACGAGGAAGTTCCGCATGTGGAACCGCGGGTCGACGGCGATGTTGTCGGCCCGGGCGACGTCGTCGGTGCCGGGATAGGGCCTCGGGCGGCGGAACTCGACCACGCCGTTGCGATGGGGCTCCGGGGCATCGAACGCCACGTGGCACCCGATGCAGGAGACCCCCTCACCGGGTGGTGGGTTCCCGTCGGCGTACGCCTGGGCCACCGTGCCGTTGTAGACCCGGACGGGATCGTGACAGGAGGCGCAGAAGCCTGCCGCCTCCGGCCCCTTCTGTTCGACGAACAGCGCGACGACCTTCCGATAAAAGTCGTTGTCCACGCTGAACCGGTGCGCCGAGCCCCGCCACTGCCGATGCAACAGCTCGTGGCAGCCCGCGGCACCGCAGGACTCCGAGCCGTGCTCCGCGTCCAGGTCGAACGTGGTCCACTCGCCGCGCACGATCTCTTCGAGGGACGCCGGGGACTCCGCGGTCTCCCACCGGGCCACCACGCCGTCCCTGTAGATCTCCGTCACGTGCTCCCACTGGTAGTGCCCGTACCAGAAGGCCAGGGCGGCGCCGCACAACAACCCCAGCAGCCACTTCGGCGTCTTGACCGGCAGGTACTTCAAGGGGAGGTGCCCGGCCAGCAGGAACACGACCAGCAGCCCGGCCGCGGAGTGCCACTTGCGGGGCACCTGGGCTTCGTCGGAGCGCATGTACAAGGCCAGCCAACCCATGGCGATCGCCGCCAGCGACGCGATGCCCAGGGAAAACCCGTGGCGACCGCCCTGGGGCCGGGCCTCCTCCTGGTGGATCCGCGGCTGCGCGAACCCCGACAGCCCCACCAGGATCCCCGTCAGCAGGCACATTGCGCTCGCGGCGAACAGGAAGTAGCCCTCCAGGAGGGTCGCATCGCGAAACACGAACAGGGGCACCGAGAGCAACACGAGGCCTACCGCGGCTTGACGAAACCTGCGGCCCGATGAGCGATAGCGGCGCAGGTGTCTGACCATCAGGGGCGCCGCGATGATCGTCAGCACGATCCCGCTCATCACGTGCAGATCGAGGACCTGGAAGTACAGGGCCCACCCGGGGAACGCGATCCAGAGATAGAGGCCCAAAGCAGCGCAGAGGATGAAGACCGTGAAGCCGATGAGGTCCAGGCGCACGTCACTCTCCTCTCGCAGGGGCGGCGCGCATCATACCGGGGCAGGGATCGGGGACGTGCGCGGCTTCGCTGTCCTCGGAGATCGACTCGAAGGCGAGCACCGCGAGCCGGGGGGTCGGGCGCCGCACTGGGCGACGGGATGCGCGGCCTCCGGGAGTGAGGTCGGGGGCCGGACGGCCGGGCCAGGTGCGTGTGTCCCGGGTGCCGCAGCGACTGTCAGATTTGCTCTGTTCCGCAAACCTTGCGGAAGTTGTCGTATTTGACAAATCTGAGAGTGGGCCCGGCTCGATCCGCATCGCCCGTGCGGCCCGCCATCGTCGGGATGACCCTGTTTACGCCGGACCTGGGCACGTACGGGCAGGTGCTGCCGGGGCGAAAGCTGCTGCGGGAGCAGGGCTGCTAACAGCACCTCGCGAGCGGCAAGGAGAGTCCGTGGGCGGCGCGTTCCACCTGAGCGATCCCCGGGGGCGGCCCCTGCCGCCGGAGCTCGCCGATGGCCTGGCCCATCGAGCGGTGTACGACAGCGCCGCGGCGGCTCGGCTCCTCGGGCCGTCAGGGATCCAGGCCCCCCACGTGGCGGACTACGTCGGGCCGCTGCTCGACTACGCCCGCCGACGCCTGCTCTGAGTCACGGCGCCTGGGGGGTCTGCACCGCCCAGAGGTCGGCGGCGCCGCTGTAGGCCAGGGTGGCGCTGTGGCCGGTGCAGCTCGTGTCTGGTCGGCCGTGGTCGAAGATGCCGCACGTCCCCACCGGGACCAGGGGGCACGCGCGGTGCATGGTCACGGCGTTGGGGCCGGCGTTCAGCCAGAACTGGCCGAGGAAGAGCCGCTCCGTCGAGCGTCCCCTGGGGTTGCTCGGATCCGCCACGCGGATCCGCCCGCTCTCGTGCTGCTCCAGCGTCCCATCGGTCGAGGGCGCGCCGTCATACAGCCAGTACCAGCCGTGCTTCTTCACGGCGAGCACGGAGGTGTCCTCGGGGCGATGCCCCGGCGCGGCGTCCAGCCGGGCGTCCAGCCGGGCGTCCACGGGGGCCACGCTCACGTCGCAGACGAGGTGCTGACCCTGCCCGCTCCAGGGCAGTGGGGTGGCCGCGTCCAGCGGGTCTGCGACCGCCGGCGAAGCGAAGAAGATGACGGCCAGGGTGGCCAGGACAGTGGATCGGGTCGCGGTGTGCTCGGTCATTTCGGGCCTCTCGGGTAGGCCCCCCTCACACGTTCAACAGTTAGGTGCGATCCACCTCGTCCGGCCACAGAATCGGACTACGCTCCGGCCATGAGACGGCTGTCCACCCTTCGCCTGATCGGCTTTTCGGCCGTGGTGCTGACCGCGGTGGTGCTGGTCGGCAACCTGCTGGTCGAGCGCCTCGAGCGGGGAGGGCTGGTCGAGACGTCCCTGCCCGGCGACCGGGTGCAGTTCGTGGAGGAGCGCCTGTTCGCGCCGGACGGGAAGGGCTCCTGGCACACCACCCCCTATGCCGAGGAGAGCCTGATCCGCAGCCGCTTTGCGCAGGACAAGGACGAGGCGCTGCGGGTGTTCGTGCTCGGTGGCTCCTTCGCCATGGGCAGCCCGTACCTGCTGCAGCGGTATCCGGATCGGGGGGGCGGCATCCCGTCCTTCCTGCGGCGGGCGCTGGAGCAGGCCAATCCGGGGCGCACCATCGAGGTGATCAACGTGGCGGCGGGGGCGCAGAACGCCGCGCGGGTCCGGTCGATCGCCGAGCAGGTGTTCACGCTGTCGCCGGATCTGCTCGTCATCGCGTCCTGCAACAACGAGGGGGAGCTGCCGCCGGGGGCGCTGCGCCGGTTCATGAACGAGCAGGGCGGCTACCGCCTGCTCAAGCGGATCGTGCAGGCGGGGGCCAGCTCGGCCGCCAGCCCCAGCTGGTACACGCCCCAGGACCCGGACACGCAGCAGGTGCGGCAGGGCTTCCGGGACAACATCCGGGCGGTGCTCGCGCAGGCCGAGGCGCGGCAGGTCCCGGTCCTGCTCGCGACCCTGCCGGTGAACCTGCGGTACCAGGGGTTCGACACGGGGGGGCACCTGATCGGCGACGAGGTGGCCATGCCGCTTCCCCCGGACGTCGCCCCGCCCGACGCGCTGCCGCGGCTGCCCTCCCTGACCGACCAGCCTGCCTGCACCACCGGTGTGCTGCTGTTCGAGGCGCAGGCCCATGAGGCCGCGCTGCCCCTGCTGAGGGACTGCATCCGGGAGGGTGTGTCCATGCCGCGGCTGGACCACGTCCTGCACGCCCACGTGGCCCTGGCGGAGTACGAGCTGGGGCGGGCCACCGACTGGAGCCGGCAGGTGCTGGAGCAGACGTTCGGGCCGTGTCTGGCCCAGGGAATGGCCCTGCGCTACGCCGGGGACCTGGACGGGGCCGCCGAGCAGCTCAGCTCCTGCGACGACGTGGCCGAGGCGACGCGCCAGCTCGGCCTGGTGGCGCTGGCCCGTCGGGATCTGGCCGCCGCGGACGCGCTCCTGGCCCAGGCGGTGGAGCTGGAGCCCCACAACCGGTGCCGCCCCTCGTTCAACCAGATCCTGCGGGAAGAGGCGGCGCGGTCACCGGTGACCACGCTGGTGGATCTCGAGTCGCACGCCCGGTCCCTGTCGCCGGACGGCCTGCCAGGGCCGGAGCTGTACGTGGACTACTGCCACATGAACTGGCGCGGATACGCCGCCATGACGGGCCCGTTCCTCCAGGCGATCCCCCGGGTCCTGCCCGGGGTCGTCGCCGAGCCCCTGGACTGGGAGGCGGAGGGTCGGCGCATGGGGTTGCCGCCGGGGGACGCGGTCGAGCAGATCCGGGTCACGAACGACTGGGTGCGGGCCGATCCGATGCCCTACCCGCAGCTCCCCGGCTGGTGATCAGGCGGTCGCGCCGGCCTTGACCGGGATGTGCGTCATGGCCCGCTCCGCGAGGGCGGTGATCGTCAGGGACGGGTTCACGCCGGGGTTGGCGCTCACCGCAGATCCGTCGATCACGAACAGCCCGGGGTAGCCGTGTACGCCGTGGTGCGCGTCGATCACGCCGTCCTCGGGGGTCGCGCCCATGCACGCGCCGCCCAGGATGTGCGCCGTGGAGGGCACCCCCAGGAGCAGCTCGGTGAGCAGCGATATGGGCACGCCTCCGACCTTCTCGCTGAAGCGCAGGAGCAGGTCGGTGGCCTCCTTCATGAAGGCCTGGGGGGCGCGGGAGGGGTCGTCGACCTTCGTCACCAGGCCGCGGGTGAAGGCGGCCCGCCAGTCCCGACCCAGGCGCAACGAGAGCGTGCCCTCCAGGGTCCGCATGTACAGGAGGATCTGGGCGGATCGCGCCCAGTCCCAGATGAAGGTCGCGCGCACCCAGCGCACGGGCTGACGCAGGAAGCTCATCATCGCCGCGCCGATCCGGCTCGCGACGTTGGCGCCGGGGCCGTGGGGCAGCACGAGCAGGCGGAAGAAGCCGGAGCCGGAGGGGTACCGCACCGGCTCGATGTGGCTGTGCTCGTCCGTGTGCAGGATCGAGGTGATGGCCACGCCCTTGCTGAAGTCGTCCTTCGATCCGGGCACCACGGCCCCGAACAGGGCCTCGCTGTTGGTGCGCACGAAGTCGCCCAGGCGGGGGGACAGGGAGGGAAGACCCTGGGGATCCTCCTGCATCTGCAGGAGCAGCGGGATCGTGCCCATCACGCCTCCCGCGAAGATCACACGGTCGGCGTGGAACGGCTCGACGGCGCCGCCGAAGGTGCGCTTTGCCTCGATCCGGTAGCCGCCCTCCTCGGGCCGCACCGCGGTGACCTCGTGCTCGGCCAGCACCTGCACCCCCAGGCCCTCGGCCAGGTACAGGTAGTTGCGGTCCAGGGTGTTCTTCGCGCCCACCTTGCAGCCCGTCATGCAGGCCCCGCAGAAGGTGCAGCCCGTGCGGTCCGGTCCCTTGCCGTCGAAGTAGGGATCCGGGACGGTGGTGTCGCTCTCGCCGAAGAACACGGCGACGTCGGTGGGGTGGTGGTGCTCGGCGCGGCCGATGTCCTTCGCGATCTCCGCCAGGACCTCATCCCCCTTCGTCCACTTGGGGTTCTTGGCCGCCCCCAGCATGCGCTCCGCGGTGACGTAGTGGGGGGTGAGCTCGCGCTTCCAGTCCGCCAATCCGCTCCAGGAGGGCGCCGCGAAGAAGGGGTCCTGGGGGCGGGGCAGGGTGTTGGCGTAGACCAGGGATCCGCCGCCCACGCCGACGCCGTGCAGCACGGTCACGTGCTTGAGGAAGGACATCTGGAAGAAGCCGCGCAGGCCCAGGGCGGGGTTCCACAGCCACTTGCGCAGCCGCCAGTTGGACTTCGGGAAGTCCTCCTTCGTCCACCGCTTGCCCTTCTCCAGGACGAGCACGCGGTAGCCCTTCTCGGCCAGGCGGAGGGCCGAGACGCTGCCGCCGAAGCCCGAACCCACGATGACGAAATCCCAATGGTCCATGGGGAGGACGGTACCAGCGCACACCGCGCCGGTCAGTCGCCGGTCACCACCGCGAAGAACTGCTCCCGCAGCGCCAGGCGCTCCGCCCGCAGGAAGCCGATCTGGCGTCGCCACCGGGCGAGCTGCAGGGTCACCCGCAGCGCGCGGCGCAGGGTGGCCTGCCGCTCCAGGGCCCGCACGGTCGCCCAGCCCGACAGCATCAGGGCCGCCAACCCCCATCCCGAGGCCAGCACGTTGGTGGGGAACGGCAGCCCGAGCAACAGGCTCGCGGCGACGACCCCGTAGGCGAGCAGCACCAGCAGGGTCACCAACATCATCTTGGTGGTGGCCTCCACGTCGTCCCGGGGGGACAGCTTGCGGCCCAGGAGCACCGCCGCGGCGATGGCCGGCGCGTGCAGGATCACCCCGGGCAGCGCCAGGGGCAGCCACACCAGCATCAGCAGCGCGTGGCGCAAACAGCGCAAGGCCCACGTTCGCCGGGACAGGCCCTTGTGCAGCACCTCGTCCCGCATGTCCAGGGCGTCGAGCACGGCGGCGTAGGCGCAGGCCTGGTCGAGCAGGGCGCGCATCCGGGGATCGCCCGTCCGGGTCTCCCACACCTGCCTGACCAGCCGGTTGAGCTCGGCGCGCTCGGCCAACGCGTCGGTCTGATCCTCGTTCGACACGAGGCTGCGCAGCACGTCCAGCGCGCGCTGGGTCTCGAAGTCCGGGGCGTTCAGCGTCACGTCCCGCAGGGCGTGATCGATCTGCTGGGTGAGGGCCCGGGCCGCCCCGCGCTGGCTCTCCTCGTCGTCGCCCGGTGCCGGAGCGACCCGCATCGGCGCGCCGTAGTGGACCAGCACCCGCCCCCGCATGCGCTCCCGGGCGAAGTAGGTCAGCCCGACGGGCACGATGTGCAGGTCCACGCCGCCGGCGACCGCCTGCAGGGCGATGCGGGCCGCTCCGGTCTTCAGGGGCGCCAGCTCGGGGCCGGTGTGGCTGATCCCCTCGGGGAAGATCCCCATCGCGCCGCCGCCCCGCAGGACCTGGAGCAGCGCATCGAAGGCGCCGCTGTTGTCCACCGCCTCGCCTCCGTGATCCATGCGGCGCTGGATCGGCACGCCGCCGCCCATGCGGATCATCCGACCGAGGACGGGCACCGCGAACAGCCCGTCCTTCGCCGCGAACGAAACCGGCCGGCGGGCCGTGGTCACCACCAGGATCGGATCGAGCAGCGAGTTGGGGTGGTTGCCGACGAAGAGCACGGCCCCCGACGGCACCTCGTCCGCGCCCGTGACTTCGACCCGGCGAAAGAAGATCCGCGCCACGAGGGTGAAGAAGGCCACAAGGAGGGCGCGTGACATCTTGTGACTATACGAAGGTTGCGTGGGTCGGGGGCCGGAGGCATACCGGTGTCGCACCAACACTGGAGGCCTGCCATGTCCATCCGAACGACCCTTTCGATCCTTGCCATCCTCTCCCTTGCCACCGCCACCGGCTGCGACATCCGTGGAGGCACCAACGGCGACGACGACGACGACGCCAGCGGCCTGGGCGGCCTGGACGCCAACGGGGACGGCGTGTTGACCGACGACGACCTGCAGACCGGCACCTCGGGCCTGTACACCACCACCTCGGACGGGGACGGCGAGACCGAAGCCGGCGAGACCTTCACCAACGCCTGGCTCGGCTCCGGCGACGGCGCGTGGTCGCTCAACGCGAACTCGAACGGCTCGATCCCCATGTCGTTGGCGATGTGGTTCGTGGATCCGGGTCCGGATGACTGGGAGCTGTCGGTCGGCTCGGGCGACGTGAACTACGTCAGCGCGAGCTCGGAGCTGTACCTGCTGTGGGCCGACTCGGTGGACGGCTCGATGGAGATCACCGACGTGACCGGCGACAACGCTTCGGGATACTTCGATGGCAGCGTTACCCTGATCGTGGCCGACCAGTTCGAGTCGCCGACCGGTCAGACCGTCACCATCGAGGGGTTCGCGTTCAATGAGCTGTCCATGGGACTCGACGCCCAGTAGCCCGACCCGAGCCGCCGGCGCCCTGCTCGCGACGCTGCTGGTCGGCTGCGCGGGGGAGGCGCCGGTCCCCGTGTTCGTGGGCTTCGACGCCGACCAGACGGCCGAGCTGCACGTCACCGCCTGGGCGGGGGACACGCTCCTGGGGGACAGCGCCCAGCACCTTCTGAACGAGGAGGGCTACGACGCGGTGTTCGCCCAGCTGGGTCACCTCGACCTCGGCGATGCCTTCGTGGTCAACGCCGAGGCGCCGATCACGGACCTGCGCGAGCCCTACTACGACCCGCCAGGCTGGCACTACAACGCCTTCCCGCCGGCCGCCGCGGCCCTCGCGCGGTTCGGGGTGGACGCCATCGGCCTGTCCAACAACCACGTCTACGACCGGGGCCCCGACGGGATCGAGGACACGCTGGAGCACGCCGACGCGGCGGGCCTCGCGGCGTTTGGGGCGGGGCTGGACGGGCTGCGGGCAGGGGAGCCGCTGATCATCGAGACCCATCACGGACGCCTCGCGGTGCTGGCCTTCAACAAGGGGTTCTCCAAGGTGCCGGCGGCGGGGCCCGTGCAGCCGGGCGCCTTGACCTACAGCACCGCCAACCTGCGCGCCGGGCACGCCCTCGCCGTGGATCGGGGGGCGGACTTCGTGGCCGCCTACGTGCACTGGGGGAACAACTACAGCGACGTGAAGTCCGAGCAGCGGGAGGCGGCGCAGCGGTTCGCGGACGAAGGCTACGACCTGGTCGTGGGCCACGGGTCCCACATGCAGCAGCCCGTCGAGCTCATCGGAGCCATGCCGGTGCTGTTCTCGGTCGGCAACTTCATCTTCGGCACCGGCGGACGCTTCACCGACGAGTTCCCCGGGTACGGGCTGCTCGTGCGCACGTTCCTGGGGGAGCACGGATTCGAGGGGCTGGCGGTGCGCTGCCTGTCCACCAACAACGCCCTGGTCGCCTTTGTCCCGCGGGAGTGTGAGGAGTCCGAAGCGCAGGACGTGTTGGGCGCGCTGCACCCGGGGATCGAGGTCGTGGACGGCGAGGGCTGGATCGGCTGGTGAGCGTCTGTATGCTTCCGCGGTCGCGCCGAGGCCATCGGCGCCCAGGATCGGGAGACCAGATGTCGCGCACCCTCAACGCCCTGCTCACCGCTGCCATGCTCGCCCTCGCGGGCTGCGGCGGCGCCGACGACGCCACCACGCCCACCGCCGAACAGGGCGCAGAGGCCGCCAAGCAGGCCGCCGCCGCCGCCAAGAACGCCGCTGGGAAGACCGACGTGGTGGCCGGACCGGCCGCTGGCAAGGCCGCCCGGGAGCCCATCGCGGCCCCCGACGACGTGGCCGCGGCCCCCGAGGACGCCAAGAAGACCGAGAGCGGCCTGGCCTACAAGGTGCTCACCGCGGGCTCCGGCGAGCAGCGCGCGACCCCCACGGACACGGTCAAGGTGCACTACACGGGCTGGACGACGGACGGGAAGATGTTCGACAGCTCCGTGCAGCGCGGCCGCCCGGCGAGCTTTCCCCTCAACCGCGTGATCGCCGGCTGGACCGAGGGTCTGCAGCTGATGTCCGTGGGCGAGAAGACGCGCTTCTGGATCCCCGAGGCCCTCGCCTACCAGGGCAAGCCCGGCAAGCCCGCCGGCATGCTCGTGTTCGACGTCGAGCTGCTCGAGATCACCGAGGCCCCGAAGCCTCCGACCCCGCCGGCCGACCTCGCGGCGGCCCCCGCGAACGCCCTCAAGACCGACAGCGGCCTCGCCTACACCTTCCTGACCAAGGCCGACCGCGTCGGGCGCCTGCGCCCCGGCGAGATCTCGCTGGTGCAGGTGCACTACACGGGCTGGACGACGGACGGGAAGATGTTCGACAGCTCCGTGCAGCGCGGCCGCCCGGCGATGTTCCCCCTCAACCGGGTGATCGCGGGCTGGACCGAGGGGCTTCAGCTCATGACCGAGGGCGACTCGGCGATCTTCTGGATCCCCGAGGAGCTGGCCTACAAGGGCCTGCCGGGCAAGCCCGCGGGCATGCTCGTGTTCCAGGTGGAGCTCATCAAGGTGATGCCCACGCCCAAGGGCGGCGGCATGCCGGTGGACGCCGATGGCAAGGACCGCCCGGACCTCAAGAAGGAGGTCAGCGTCGCCAAGCCCGTCACGCCCCCGGATGGCGCCGAGGCCACCCCCGCGGTTGCGAAGTAGCCGAACCGGGCGGACTCAGAAGGAGCTGCCGGGTCCCTCGAGGAACTTCAGCTCCTCGGGGGTCGATTCGCGACCGAGCACCGCGTTGCGGTGCGGGAAGCGGCCGAAGCGCGCGACGATGTCCCTGTGCTGGACGGCGTAGGCGAAGAAGTCCGGGCCCTTGCCCAGCTCGTCGCTCATCTGCCGGAACAGCGCGACGCACTCGTCCTGGCTCGCCAGATCTTCGGCGTGCTCCAGGGGCATGTAGAAGAACGCCCGCGCGTCCTGGTCCACGTCCCGGTGGAAGTCGGCGCCGATGGCTGCCCGCGCGACCTCACGGGCCTTCGCGTCGCTGGACCAGGAGCGGGGATCGCCCCGAAAGGCGTTGCGGCTCATCTGGTCGAGCAGGATCACCAGGGCCAGCGCGTCGTTGGCGCGCTCGAGCCAGTGATCGAAGGCCCCAGCCGCGGCGCGGGGGATGTGTGGGGCGAAGCGCTCGCGGATCTCGGTGTCCACGGCTTCGTCCTTGCGCCAGTGGCGAGCCATGCGCGCGGCGGCGTCGCCACCGAACCAGAACTCCAGGATCGACGCGGCCAGGGGGTCTGACGCGGTCACGGTCGGCCTCCGTCCAGCAAGGTGAGTCCGCCGCGGGTTCCGCTCGAAGCGAGCCAGGCGTCCCAGGCGGAGTGGTTGCTCGTATCCACGCCGTCGGTGCGGGCCTGGCCCTGCAGGTGGGCCTGGAGCTGGGACAGGAACGAGCTGTCCATCAGATCGACCTCATCGAGCAGGGCCCGGTGCAGGACCTTGTAGACGAGCTTGAGTTCGTGCATGGGGAAGGAGTCGAGTGGGGTCATGAGCGCAACCTAGAGCACGGGGCCGCGGGCCGCTCGCCCGTGCTCGGGCAGGTAGGATCGGCTTGATGAAGAACGTACGACTCGACTCCCTGCGCCTGCCCGTGACCCTGGGCCGCTATCGGCTCGTGGAGCGTCTGGGACGGGGCAGCTTCGGCCTGGTCTATCGGGGCGAGGTCGTGGGCCCCGCCGGGTTCAGCGAGCAGGTGGCCCTGAAGGTCGCGGAGCCCGGGCTGGCCGCGGCGGAGCCGGATCGGTTGCTCGCCATGGCCGACGAGGCCTCGGTGCTGCGTCGGGTGCGGCACCCCAACATCGTCGAGCTGCGGGGGTTCGAGTCGCTGGACCATCCCCACCTGGGGAGCCTGGCCGCCCTCGTCCTGGAGTTCGTGGAGGGCACGACCCTGGCGAAGCTGTGGGGCGTGTCGCGGATCCAGGGGCGGAGCCTGGAGCTGGCGGGGCTGCTCGACATGGCCGATCAGCTGCTCGACGCCCTGGACCACGCCCACGCGGCGCGGGACGCAGCGGGGGAGCCGATGGGCCTGGTGCATCGGGATCTGAAGCCCGAGAACCTGATGATCGACCTGCACGGCCGGCTCCGGCTGCTCGACTTCGGCATCGCCTGGGCGGTCGAGAAGCGCGTGCAGACGGCGGTCGGGTTGACCAAGGGCACCCCGCCGTGGATGAGCCCCGAGCAGATCACGGGGCAGGCGGTGGACCGACGGTCCGACCTGTTCGTGGTGGGCATGTTGCTGTTCGAGCTGCTGTCGTCCCAGCAGTACGTGGTGCGGCCCCTCACTCCCCGGGCCCTCGTGCCGCTCCTGCGGTCCATCGTCACGACGGAGTTCGCGACCCGGCGGTCGGCGTTGATGGCGGGGCTGGCGCGGGACCACGCCCTGCACGGGGCCGCCGCCAACGGGCTCGCCTCGGTGCTGCAGGGGCTGCTGGAGCCGAGCGTCGCGCAGCGCACCTCCACCGCGGGGCACGCCCGCCTGCAGCTGCGGGGCCTCGCCGGCCACCTGGGCTGGACACCAGGGCAGGGGGCCCGCCCCCTCGCGGAGCGCGTCGCGCAGGTCCGGGACCTCGACCGGCCCGACATCGACCTCACCCAGGGCACCACCGAGAGCGTGCCGACCATCGACTGATCGGCCGCAGGGGGGCGCGCGGGACCCGCCACGGGTGCGTTACCCTCACACCCATGCCGACGCGCAAGGAGATGTGGGACCGCCTCGGGGCGGACGTCGATGTCCTCGTCATCGGGGGGGGCATCAACGGTGCCGGCATCGCCCGGGACGCAGCGCGGCGGGGGCTTCGGGTCGCCGTCGTCGAGATGGGCGACCTCGCCAGCGGCACCTCGTCCAGGTCCAGCAAGCTCGTGCACGGCGGCCTGCGCTACCTCGAGCAGTTCGAGTTCTCGCTGGTCTTCGAGGCCGTCTCGGAGCGCCGGATCCTGGCCGACATCGCCCCGCACCTCGTCAACCCGCTGGGGTTCCTGTTCCCCGTCTACAAGGGGGACCGGCGCAGCCTCACCACCATCACGGCGGGCATGGTGGTGTACGAGGGCCTGTCGCTGTTCCGGTCGCCGCAGCGGTACCGCAAGCTCAAGCCGAAGCAGCTCGCCGAGGAGGAGCCCGCGCTGACCCGCGAGGGGCTCAAGGGCGCGCCGCTGTACTACGACTGCTCGACGGACGACGCGCGCCTGACCCTCGAGACGGCCCTGAGCGCCGCCGAGACCGGCGCGGTCATCGCGACGTGGGTCAAGGCGACGGCGCTGCACCCCGACGAGACGGGCCGCATCACGAAGGTGAGCGTGCAGGACCTGTTCTCGGAGGAGACCAAGGAGATCACCGCCTCGGTGGTGATCAACGCCACCGGCCCCTGGACGGACACCACCCTGGGCCTCGCGCCGCGAGACGAGGACGCCGCGCCCTCGCGTCCGCTGCTGCGTCCCACCAAGGGCGTGCACATCGTCGTGCCCAAGGCCGTGCTGCCCGTGAACTACGCGGTCGTCTGCTTTCACCCGGCGGACGGGCGGGTGCTCTTCGCGCTCCCCTGGGGGGACGCGACCTACGTCGGCACCACGGACACGGACTTCGACGGCGACCCCGCGCTGCTGCGCGCCGACCGGGCCGACGTGGAGTACCTCAAGGCGGCCATGATCCGGTACTTCCCGGATCATCCGGTGGTGGACGCGGACATCATCTGCACCTGGGCGGGGCTGCGACCCCTGGTGTCCGAGGGCGGCGGAGACGACCTGGACGAGTCGCAGGTGTCGCGGGAGCACCGGATCGTGATCCACGAAAACGGGGTCATCACCATCGCCGGCGGCAAGCTGACCACCTATCGGCTGATGAGCACCGAGGTGGTGGACGCGGCGGTCAAGATGCTCCGCCTGCGGGGCCTGCTGCGGCGTCGGCTGAACGCGCCCCGGACCGAAGACGATCCGCTGCCTGGCGGGGTGTCCTGGCCGGAGGACGACGACCACGAGTTCGTCGCCATGCGGGTCAAGGACGTGGGCGGAGACCTCATCTCGGTGCAGACGGCGCGCCTGCTCGCCGACACGTACGGCATGCGGGGCCTCGAGGTGGCCCGTCGGGTGCGGCAGGACCGGTCGCTGGCGGAGCCGCTGGTGCCGGGCCGACCCGAGATCCTGGCCCAGGTGGACCACGCCGTGCAGGACGAGCTCGCCGCGACGGTCACCGACTTCCTCAAGAACCGGACCCAGCTGTTCTACCGGGACGTGGACCAGGGGCTGGGGGCGGTGGACGCGGTGGCCGAGCGCATGGGTCGGCTGCTCGACTGGGACGAGGTCACCACCTACCGGTCGGTGCAGGCCTACCGCGAGGAGGTCGCCCTGTCCCGGGCGTGGCGTGATGATCCGGTCGGCTCGCCGGAGCCCGAGGCCGCGCCCGAAGAGGACCCGGAGCCCGTGATCGCGGGCTGAAGGGGCTGGGAGCGCCGGGGCGAGCCGGGTCGGGCGACCCCGAGATTCGGGTGCGTGCACCGCATTTTCGACGGACGGCGCCATGGAGCGGCGCGGATCCCCACCGATGAGGAGGGGACCCGTGATCGGAGCTGCCCTCGATGCCACGTCCCAGCCTGCTTGTCCTCCTCCTCCTCACGGTGCCGTTCATCCTGCTCGGCGCGGAGGGATGCGACCCCGTCCCAGGCAGCGTGCCGTTTGATCCCCCGGGCGAGACGGGAGGCGACGACGACGACGGCGGCGTGCAGGACGACGACGACGAGGGTGGGGACCCCGTGGAGCCGGGGGACGAGCCCGTCGAGCCGGAGCCCGCCCCCGAACCCGAGCCGGAGCCCGTGCCGACGCTCGTGCAGGGCGTGAGCGTGAGCGGCGTGAGTCTGTACCAGGCGGTGGAGGTGCCGATCCTGGTGACCCTGGACGGCCGCGCTGGGCCCGATCCCGACGAGACGGAGATCGCGCCCACGCCCATCATCGCCGGGCGTGACGCCCTGGTCCGCGTGTTCGTGACGCTGCAGGACGGCTACGTCATGCAGAAGGTCATCGCCGAGGTCCTCGTGGACGACGGCGGCGAGCCGACGAAGCTGACCGCCACCCTGGTGCCCCGGGCGGACTCCACGCCCGACGACCTGGACTCCACGTTCAACCTCACGCTGCCGGCGGATCTGCTCACCCCGGCCACCTCCCTGTCCGTGCAGCTGCTCGTGGACGACGGTTCGCCGCCCACCGAGCCCCAGACGGCGGGGTCTGACGGCGCGGTGTGGCCCGCCCCCGAGGCGGTCGCGCCCCTGGGCGCCATCGAGAACGGTGGGCAGCTCACGGTGCGCATCGTGCCGCTGTCGTACGGCCCCGACGGCTCGGGTCGGCTCCCGGACGTGAGCGCGGCGCAGGTCGAGTTGATGCGGTCGTGGCTGCATCGCCTCTACCCCGCCACGAACGTCACGGTCAGCGTCGATGCGTCGCTCGAGGTGGACGCGCCCGTGCTGGCCAACGGCGACGGCTGGTCGGATGCGCTCTACCAGCTGACCGACCTGCGCGAAGCGCGCAACGTGCCGTCCGACGAGTACGTGTACGGGATGGTGGCGCCCGCGGACAGCCACGGCGACTACTGCCGGGGCGGCTGCGTGAGCGGGCTCGGGTGGCGGGCCACGGACCCCACGGCCTGGTTCACCCGCACCTCCCTGGGGCTCGGCTACACCGGCGCCCCCGCCGCCGACACCTTCGTGCACGAGATCGGCCACAACCACGGCCGCATGCACGCCCCCTGCGGCAACGTGTCGGGCCCGGACCCGGAGTACCCCCACGGCGACGGCCGGCTGGGGGTGTGGGGCTACGACAGCGTGGAGGAGGCCCTGGTGTCCCCCACGGAGTTCGCGGACATGATGGGCTACTGCCGTCCCCGCTGGATCAGCGACTACACGTGGTCGGCGCTGTCGGACCGGATCGCCTGGGTCAACGCATCGGCCTTCATGATGCCCGCGCCGGGCTGGCCGAAGCGGCTGCAGGTGATGGACGTGAGGGCCTCTGGAGAAGCGCGGCTGCGGGGCACGGTGCCGGTGGATCGCAAGCCGGACGGGCAGTCCGTCAAGATCGAGGTGCTGAACGCACGAGGCGCGCTGATCGGCACGATCCAGGGCACTGAGCAGCGGTTCGAGGACACCCACGCCCGCGCGATCCTGTTCGAGCGGCCCGACGACTTCGCGGCTGTCGCCGTCCGACTGCCTGGTGGGGAGGCGCTCGACCTCTGAGCATTCGGGGTAGCCTCTCCCCAATGCGGCCCTCCCTGACGCTCCTGCTTGCGACGACCCTGTCCGGGTGCTGCGTGCCGATGCCGAGCACCCCGGCCCCCGGGACGACGGCCCCGACTCCTCCTGCGCCCGGGCCCCCCGACCGGCCCCCGCCCGCGCCGGGTGTGGCCCCGGTCCGGGGTGGGGCGCCGGCGCCCGCGTCCCCTGCGCGGTCCTCGGCCCTCATGGACACGGGGATCGAGCGCCGCGCCGAGCAGAACCTCGTGCCCCAGCTCGACGACGCCTGGGAGCTGTTCGGATCGATGAGCGACGCCGACCCGGCGGACGCGGTGTCCGGGGGACTGCTGCTCTGCGAGCTCCGCCTGCCGGGCACGAAGATGTTCCGCAGCCGCCCGGACATCCAGGGCCGCTTCGACATCGATGGCCAGCCCCGCGTGATCGCCAACGGTCACGACAACCGGGACTCCGCCGTTCTCTCGGTGCCCATCAAGGGCCTGGCCAAGGGAGACACGATCAAGGTCACGGTGGTGGACCGCGATCTGTTCACCCGGGACGACCTGATCGACGCGGCCCAGACCGCCTGGCCGGGACACTTCCCGCTCCTGCTCACGGGCCTCGCCGACACCATGCACGGGACCTGCCGCCACCTGGACGCGACCACCGTGAGTCGGCGACTCACGCCCGCGCTGGAGCGCGCTCGCACGGCGCTCACGCGGTGGGAGGCCCAGCTGGGCCGGGGCGTGGACCTCGGGGGTGCGGACCTGGGCTATCCGTGGGATCAGCATCGGGCGCTGGAGGCGGGCATCGACGGAGTGGCCGCCCTGGTGGGGTGGCGGCAGGCCGACGTGGCGTCGCTGCGGTCCTCCTTCGTCTCCGGCCGGGAGCGATGGGCCAGCCTCGCCGAGGTGGGGGCGGCCGACGCCTTGCGGGGCGCCACCGCGCCGGAGGGCACCGTCGCCCTGGGGGGCGTGACCCTGGGGCCTGTCAGCCGCCGCTGCGGAGCAGACGCGAAGGCCGTGATGGCGGCCGCGGCGCCGGACGTCGAGGCCCCGGCCTGCCTGATCGAGGTGATCGTCGCGGGTGCGGCCCCCGGGCTCGATCCCGGGAGCGCGCAGATCGACCTGCTCTACGCCGGGGGGCACACCGACCGCCCCGCGGTGCTGGCAGTGACCGCAGATCGGCTGCTGTTCAATCCGGCCGGGGGAGGGCGGTTCGGTGCCCCGTCGGCCGGGCTTCCCACCGCGCTGCGTCTGCGGGATGGCCGCACCGCGCAGTTCCTGCGCCTGCCCTGAACGCGTTCTTGACGACTGACCGCGGGTCAGTGATGTTGCGCGCGGCAGGAGGTCCGGTGGAACGAGCGCGCAGTCCAGAGGCCAAGGTGCGACGCCGTGAGGCGATCCTCGCGGCGGCCTCGCACCTGGTGCAGGAGGGTGGCTTCGAGCAGGTCACGATGCTGCGCGTGGCCCGGGCCGCCGGCATCGCCAAGGGCACGACGTACCTGTACTTCCGCACCAAGGAGGAGCTGCTCCTGGCGCTGCTGTCGGACGAATACGACAGCTGGTTCGAGGTGGTGCGTGCGGGCCTCGCCCAGCTGCCGCCCCACAGCGCCCCCGAGGTGGTGGCGGGCACCCTCGTGCAGGGCCTGCGGGGCCGCAAGCGGTTCCTGGCCCTGATGGAGAAGCTGCACGTCGTCTTCGAGCAGAACGTGGCTCACGACGCCGCGCTGGCCTTCAAGGCCCAGCTTCGGGACCAGATCCTGCAGACCGCCCAGACCCTGGCGGTGGCGGCCGGCACGAGCCCGGACGAGGCGGCGCGCCTCCTGCTGCGCATGCACGCCCTGGTGGTCGGGCTGCGGCAGATGACGCGCCCATCGCCGGCGGTGCTGCGGGTCCTGGAGAGGGACGACATGGCGCCGATGCGCCTGGAGTTCCTGTCGGAGCTGGCGGCGGTGCTCGCCGACCTGATTCGCGCCGCCCACGCCCGGGCGGCGGCCTGATGAGCCTGCGTCGGTCCACGCCCCCGGAGCTGCTGGCCCCCGCCGGAGGACACCCCCAGCTGCGGGCCGCCATCGAGGCCGGCGCCGACGCGGTGTACTTCGGGCTGACCCGCTTCAACGCCCGGGCCCGGGCCGCCAACTTCACCCCCGAGGAGCTGCCCGAGATCATGGGCCAGCTGCACGAGCGGGGGGTGCAGGGCTTCGTCACCCTCAACACCTTGCTGTACGACGCCGAGCTGGCCGACGCGGCGCGCTACATCGAGCTGGTCGCGAAGCATCGGGTGGACGCGATCATCGTGCAGGACCTGGGTCTCGCGGCGCTGGTGCAGGAGGTGGCGCCGGAGCTGCCCGTGCACGGCAGCACCCAGATGACGGTCACCTCGGCGGAGTCGGCGCGGCTCGTGGGGCGGCTCGGCTGCGAGCGGGTGGTGCTGGCCCGTGAGCTCTCGCTCCGGGAGATCCGCGAGATCGCAGCGGTTACGGACCTGGAGCTCGAGGTGTTCGTGCACGGGGCGCTGTGCGTGTCGTACAGCGGCCAGTGCTTCTCGAGCGAGGCGTGGGGGGGGCGCAGCGCCAACCGGGGGCAATGCGCTCAGGCGTGCCGGCTTCCCTACGACATGATCGTGGACGGGGTGCACCAGCCCCTGGGGGACGTGCGCTACCTGCTGTCGCCCCAGGATCTGGCCGGAGTGCACCTCGTGCCGGCGCTGATCGAGGCGGGGGTGGCGTGCCTCAAGATCGAGGGGCGCCTCAAGGGCCCCGAGTACGTGGCCGCCACCACCGGGGTCTATCGACGCGCCATCGACGCGGCGTGGGACGCGGTCGCGGTGCAGTTCCCCCCGGAGGACGCGCTCGCGCTGCAGCAGGTGTTCTCACGCGGGCTCACGCCGGGCTTCCTGGAGGGTCCGAAGCACCAGCGCCTGGTGGAGGGGCGGTCCCCCGGGCACCGGGGCGTGAGGGTGGGCACGGTGCTCTCGGTGGGCCGTGAGGTCACCGTGAGTCTGCTGGGGCCCGTCAAGGCGGGGGACGGGCTGGTGTTCGACGCGGGGCGTCCCGAAGCCACGGAGGTGGGCGGGTCGGTGTACCAGGTCCACCAGGGAGGGGCGCTGGTGCAGCGGGAGGTGGACTCCGGTGAGGCCTCGCTGTGGTTCGGCCCCGGGGTGGACACGAGCGGCGTCCAGGTCGGCGACAGGGTGTGGCGCACCCGGGACCCCGCGCTGGAGCAGCGGCTCAAGACCGTGTGGGAGGGGGGCGTGCAGCGCCGCGTGCCGATCACGGCGCACGTCGCGGGCGGGCTTGGACAGCCCCTGTGTCTGACTCTCACGGATCCGTCCGGCCGCGCTGTGCAGATCGCTTCGGACCGGGTCCTGGAGCCAGCCCTCCGGGCCGCCCTCGACGCGGACGTGCTGGGAGCGGCCGTGGGGCGTCTGGGCTCCACCCCCTTCATGTTGCAGGACCTCACCATCGACCTGGGAGAGCAGCCGGTCTTCCTCCCCGTGAGCGCTTTGAACCGCGTGCGCCGGGAGGCGGCGGAGGGGCTGCTGACGCTGCGTCGCACGCTGCGGGTCAGGGACGTGACGGAGCCCACCGTCACCGCGCCGTCCGCGGTGTCCCTGGTGGACCCGACGGTGTCCGACAAGGTGGTCCGGCCAGACCGTGAGCCTGGACTCACGCTGCTGTGCCGAAGCCCGGAGCAGGTGGCTGCGGCGCTGCAGATCGATGGAGTGCACGAGATCGCGGTGGACTTCCTGGAGGTCAAGGGCCTCGGGGAAGCCATCGCGTCGATCCAGGCGTCGGGTCGGCGGGCCGTGGCCGTGTCACCCCGGGTCCTCAAGCCCGCCGAGGAGCGCCTGCGGGCGTTCTTGATGAAGCTCGGGGCGGACGCGATCCTGGTGCGCAGCCTGGGCCTGCTGGAGAGCCTGCTGGCGCACCCCGACCTGTCGATGCCCGCGCTGTACGGCGACTTCTCCTTGAACATCGCCAACCGGCGCACCCTGGATCTGCTGCTCGCAGCGGGACTCACGCGGGTCACTCCCGGCCACGATCTGAACGCGACGCAGCTGTGTGCCCTCGCGGAGGGCCCCGGCGCGGATCGGCTGGAGCTGATCCTGCACCACCACCTGCCGATCTTTCACACCGAGCACTGCGTCTTCGCCCGGTTCCTGTCCGACGGCGACGACCGCACCAACTGCGGCGCCCCGTGCGAGCGCCACGAGCTGCACCTGCGCAGCGCGGACGGGCACGACCACCTGGTGCGCGCCGACATGGGCTGTCGCAACACGGTCTTCAACGCCCTGGCCCAGTCGGGGCTGCGCTCCATCGAGAGCTTCAAGGCGGCGGGGTACTCACGCTTCAGGATCGAGCTGGCGGATCACCGGCCCGAGGAGGTCGGGCCGCTGGTGGGGATCTACCAGCGGGCGCTGCAGGGGCGCACCCCGGGCCGTGAGGCGTGGCGTGAGTTGCAGGAGAGCAGCCGGTTCGGGCTCACGGTGGGCTCGCTGCGGGTCGTCGAAGAGCCCACCGGGGGCAAGACCCCGGGCTGGACGGCCCGCTACTGACAGTCGCTGCCGGGCACGTCGAAGGGGCCGTCCTGCTCGGTCCACCACGACTCCGGCTGGGACTCGGGGCCCGCGTAGGGGTCGATGACCGGGCCCTCCTCGCCGAGGTCCACCTCGAAGTGCAGGTGGGGCATGGAGCTGTTGCCGCTGCTGCCGATGAGCGCCAGGAAGTCGCCGCACTCCACGGTCTCGCCGACCTCCACCTGCACCGAGTCGGTCATCAGGTGCCAGTACTTGGTCCGCACGCCGTCGGCGTGCTCGATGATCACGTGGTTGCCGATGATCGGATGGCCGTCGCAGGTCACCGCGGTGCCCGAGATGTGGCAGCGGTCGTACTGGTCCTCTTCGATGGACACGACCGTTCCGGGGGCCGCGGCGATCACCTGGGCCGAGCCGTCGTCCATCTGGGAGAAGGCACCCTGCAGGATGAAGTCGCTGCCGTCGTGCCCGTCGTAGCAGAACGGAAAGCCCACCCCGTCGTAGTTGGTGCAGTCGATGCCCAGGCCGCTGTCGTCGGTCTCGACGGGGTCGTGGTCCACGCCCACCACCAGGTTGATGAGCCAGGGCTCTGCCACGGGGAAGGCGAACAGCAGGCGCTCCGGCGGGGCCGGCGTGGTGCTGTCGTCGTCGTCGTCGTCGGTGGGCGGCGGATCCGAGGGGCACGCGGCGAGGAACGCCACCAGCGTGAGCAGCGTGAGCGTCATCGCGCGGTGGGTGCACGGCATGGCTCGGGATGCTACCAGCCCGTGGGCCCCCGGCGCCTCGTCTGATCAGTCCGCGTCAGGCTCGCCGCCAGGCGGCGGCTCCCACAGCTCGATGCGGTTGCCCTGGGGATCGGTGACCCAGCCGAACTTGCCGTACTCGCTCTCATCCACCCGGTCCTGGACGTCGGCGCCGGCGGCCCGGAGCTGGGCGAGCATCGCGTGCAGGTCGGCGACCCGGAAGTTCACCATCCACTGCTGGTCCGCGCGGCCGAAGTAGTCGCTGTCTGCGTCGAACGGGCTCCAGGTGGTGGACGCGTGCTCCGCCCCCTGCATGTCCGCCCAGCGGAAGTTGAAGCCCCCCCAGCTGGCCACGGGGATGCCGAGGGCGTCCCGATACCAGGCCAGGAGCGCGGCCTTGTCGCCACGGTTCTTGAAGAAGATGCCGCCGATGCCCTGAACCCGCTCCATGCCGACTCCCTGCTGTTGGTCCCGTGGCGCACACGATGCCAGGAACGCTCACTCCGGGTCGAGGAGGTCCGGTCGGGACAGGCGCAGGGCCCGCAGGGCACCCCGGGTGTGCGTGAGCCGGCGCAGCGCGCCCACCGTGAGCCCCTCGAGATCGATCCACGGGGCCCCCCGGAGGGCCGCCTCGGTGTGCTGCACGGTGCCCAGCAGCTGCTCGATGAGGGCCGGCCAGGTTTTGAACCGCGCAGCGGAGCGAAGCAGGGTGCCGAGCCGCTGGCGGCGCGGCCCGAAGCCCGCCGGGGTGTCCAGGGCCCTGCAGATGGTGGTGATGTGGCGGCTCGTGAGCAGCAGACCGCAGCGCGCCGGCGCCGCCAGGAACGAGGCGATCTCCCGGACGCCGGTGTCCAGCGCGGTCAGGTCCAGGTCCTGCGCGCCGGGCCCGTCGTCCGCCGGGAGCGGCAGGGGCACCCCGCTGGCCATCAGGGCCAGGCGGTGGTGCACGGTCAGCTCGCCGATCACGGTCGCGAGGGCTGCGCACCACCCGTCGTCCACGGCGATGACCCACTGGGGCAGCCAGCGCAACAGATCGTCGAGCACCTCCCCCTGCAGCTGCCTCATGCGCTCCGCCTGATCCCCGGCCTCATCCCCATGGGCGTCCGCCTCGGCGCCGCACAGCCACGCCAGGGCGTGCAGGTGCGCTCCCAGGTGGTCTGGCGCCGAGAGCCAGCGTTCCTCGGGCAGGCCCAGCCGTCGCCACAGGTCGGCGCACGCGGTGGCGGTGGCGCCGCCGACGCCGGGCTCGTCCTCCAGGAACACCCCCGCGTGGGGGAAGGCCCCCTGCTCGAACGCGGACAGGTGCTGCACCGCGAGGTCGTCCAGCGCCTGGGTGGTGACGAGCCGGGGGTCGATGGCCGCGGCGGCCACGAGCTCGGCCGTGAGTGGCCCCTGCAGGAGCTGTGCGAGGAGCCGGTAGCCGGCGGCCCGGGCCTCCGCAGCCTCGGTCGGGGTCATCGCGCGGAGCCGTCCGGATCCGGAAGTCGGTACGCCGCCCGGGTCGGCTTGAGGGGGCGCTTGAGCCAATGCGGCCGTCGGGTCCCATCGGGGCTGTGCGTGGTGGCGGGGCGGGCCAGGGCGAGCCACTCCCGGTAGGTCGCCATCGACTTCGCGAGGTCCACGGTCACGTCGCCGTGCTGCTCGTCGGGCCGGGCCTTGCGCACCGAGAGCGCCTTCTGGTGCCAGCAGTGCGCGCCGCTGAGGGGATCCGGGTGCACGGCGTGAGTGAGGTTCTGGTGCACGCCCACGTCCTTCCACCACACCCGCGCCGTATCCGGATCGGAGCTCGTCCACGCCGCGCCTCGCTCTTCCACGGACAGGGAGCGCTGGGACCCGGAGGCGGACAGACCCACCACCGAGGACATGCCCGCGCCGATCCCCATCTCCCGGCTCAGGCGCCAGCGCCCCAGGTGGTGACTCACGGCGATGATCCCGGGCTTGATACCCTCGGTGACCCAGGCCGTGTCCACGAACTGGCCGATCTCGGTCTGCACCACGAGCAGATCGCCCGTGACCACCCCCAGCCGCTCGGCGTCGCTCGTGTGGATCCACACCGGGTTCTTGTGGCTGATCTCGTAGAGCCACTTCGCGTTCGCGGAGCGGGTGTGGATGAGGGCCGGCAGCCGGAAGTTCGGCAGCAGCAGCATCTCGCCCCGTGATCGGTCGATGTTTCGCGGACTCACGTGGCTCTCGAGGGGCCAGGGGATTGCGCTGGACTGCTCGCACCAGCCCCAGGCGGACAGGGTGGGGCTGAAGAACTCGAGGAGGCGCGATGGTGTCTCGAACCCGCGCCGGGCGACCCCGTCGATGCTCACGCCGCCTTCGCGCTCGGCTTCGTAGGGGACCTCGATGCCCGTGGCCACCGAGAACGCGCCGTACTTGCGCATGTACGCCAGGGGCGTGAGTCCCTCTTTCGCCGCAGCGGCGGGCAGTCCGGGCACCGAGTGGTCGAAGATCCACCCGAAGTACTCGTCCATCGTGAAGGGGCGGGTCGGATCGGTCGGTGACTCGAAGTGCTTGCGCACCCCCAGGGAGCCGTCCGGGTCCATCGCCCAGGACAGGTCCACCCAGAACTCCGACTCCTCCCACACCTCCCCCGGGTTGGCCTCGTGAGTGCGGTGCACCAGGGTGCCGGCCCGCTCCATGGCGACGCGCCTCACGGGCTGCCGGAAGCCGATCCACTGGGCCGCGTGAGTCTCGACGGAGACCAGATCGTGCCGCTCGCCGGCGTGCCCCATGGGCAGCACGTAGTCGGCGAACCAGGCCGACTCGTTCCAGGTGGGCGTGAGGGCCACATGGAACTTCATCTTCTCCTCGTCCTGCAGGGCCTGCAGCCACATGAAGCCGTCTGGGTTGATCCACATGGGGTTGTAGACGCGGGTGAAGTACACATCGATCTCGCCTCGCCCCTCCGCCAGGAAGTGCGGGAGCAGGAAGCTCATCTCGTACATCGCGAAGGGCCACTCGACGGGCAGGTGCAGCTCGTTCCAGGCGTCCCCCGGGGGCGGGGAGTCGAACGGCTTGGGCACGAACTTGTTCCAGGAGTTCAAGGACGTGCCTCCCTTCGTGCCCACCGATCCCGTCAGCACGTTCAGGAAGAACAGCGAGCGGGTGATCTGCCAGCCGCCGCGGTTGCCCATGGCGGCGGCGCGCCAGTTGTGGGCGGCCACGCGGTCTCCTGCGGCGGCGAGGATGTCCGCCATCTCCCGCACCCGCTCGATGGGCACCTGCCCCTCCTCGGCGGCGCGCTCGAAGGTGAAGTCGCGATACAGGGCCTTCAAGAAGGCGTCGAAGTCGTCGAAGGTGGGTCCGCCGTCACGGCTCACGGCCTCACGCGCGATCGCCAGGACCTCCGGATCCTCTGCGAAGCTGGGGGCCGCCCGCAGGGAGTCCTCCCAGTTCACCCACCGGGAGACGAACTCCTTGTTGTACTGGTCGGTCTGGATCAGGTGGTTGGCGACGGCGAGCAGGATCGTGGCCTCGCTGCCCGGCCAGGACGGGATCCACACGTCGCTCTTCGCGGCGGTGTTCGACAGCCGCGGGTCCAGCGTGATGATCTTCGCGCCCTTCTGCTGGGCCTCGATGATGCGCTGGGCGTGGGGGTTGAAGTAGTGCCCCGACTCCAGGTGGGCCGAGATCAGCACGATGGCCCGGGCGTTGGCGTAGTCCGGGGACGGCCGGTCCATGCCGGTCCACATGGTGTATCCGGCCCGGGCCGCGGCGGAGCAGATGTTGGTGTGCGAGTTGTGGCCGTCCACGCCCCACGCCTGGATGGTGCGGTTGGCGTAGTGGTCTTCGCCCGGGCGACCCACGTGGTACATGATCCCGTCCCTTCGACGGGCCCGGGAGGCGCGCATCCGCGCCGCGATGTCCTGGAGCGCCTCGTCCCAGGTGACGCGCTTCCACTCACCCTCGCCCCGCGCTCCGACCCGCTTGAGGGGATGCAGGATCCGCTCGGGGTCGTAGGTCTGGTTGTGGGTGGCCGGCCCCTTGGCGCAGTTGCGTCCGCGGCTGCCGGGGTGGGCGGGGTTGCCCTCGAACTTGCGGATCCCGTAGGTCTGCTTGTCCACGTAGGCGAGCAATCCGCACGCCGACTCGCAGTTGAAGCAGATGGTGGGCACGAGGGTGTAGCGGCGCGCGACCTTCTTGGGCCAGGCCTTGCTGTCCCACTCCACCCAGTCGTGCCATCGGGAGGCCGGTGGGTACTGGCTCATCCGGCCGTCGGGGTGCTTGACGCTGGTCAGATCGACGGGGTCCTGGTCGCTCTCGGCGAACTCGGGTTGGGCGATCTGCTCACGCCCCGTGATCAGCACCGTGTCAGCGGTGGAGGGCCCGGCCAGCGGCGCCGGGAGGTCTCCGCTGCGCAGCGCGCCCAGGAGGCGCCGAAGGAAGGTGTCGGTCCCGGCGAAGGCGCTCATGAGTTGGGGATCTCCTGGGGCGCCATCACGAAGGCGTGCTCGTAGCAGTACAGGCCTGCGATGGCGGCGACCGCACCCACCGCCGCGGCGGCGACGTTGCCCGTGGCCAACAGCGTCAGCGGCACGAGGTGACCGAGCACCACGCCCCCGCCCCAGAACCAGCGGGCGTACCGGCCGCTGCGCATGCTCCGGGCGGCCCGAACGGCCACATCGCTCGCGTGTCGCATGCCCACCTCGCCGAGCAGCGTCACGAACGCGTCGGCAAGCAGGCCCGCGCCGAACGCCACCTGGGCTAGGGTCGTGAGCGCCGCCGGCAGGTCCATCGCGGCGTCCATCAAGAGCAGCGCCGCGCCCCCCATGGTGGTGGCCTGGATGGCGAGGTGGCCCGGGAGCAGCGGGCTCTGCCACAGATCCCGGCCCTCGGCCTGGCCGAACAGGAACGCGGTGTAGACCGCAGACCCCACCGCCAGCGGCACCGTGAGCAGCATCAGGGGAGTCCTGGTGGCCGCTGCGAACGTGTCCGGCAGCAGCCCGAGCGCCGCGCCCGCCTCCGTCGCGAACCACGCGCCGGCCACCGCGCTGAGCCCGATCAGGAACACCGCGCCCCGGGTGAGCCAGGACCGCCAGTTGGGCCGGGTCAGGATGTACAGGAAGCGCTGGGGCTGCTCGAGGTCGAGGACCAGCAGCCCGGTGGTCACCCCCAGCATCACCAGCCCCAGCAGGGTGCCCACGATGGCCACCGACGACGAGAAGGGGGCGCCGAGCAGCCACGCCGTGGCGAGCAGCCCCAGGATCCCCGAGCCGATGCCCTTGGTGACCAGGTAGGCGGGCACCGGCCAGTGCCAGGGCACCCGGTGCTGGGCGTTGTACCCGACCTGGGCCATGTGCTCGGCCCGGGTCCCCCCGATCTGCGCCGGTCCCACCTGGACGCCTCCGCCCAGGGACAGCACGTCCGCGTGGGCGAAGGTGGGGGGCGTGCGCGCGGTCTCGGTGGGGACGAGGTTGACCTTGCTGCCCTCGATGTAGAACAGCTTGGGCCGGGTGCCCTGCTCGGGCTTGCGCACGGTCACCGGGTGCTTCGCCACGAGCCGGCTGATCTCACTGCCCGGATCGTTCAGATCGCCGGACACGATGGCGTGCTCGGGGCAGACCACCACGCAGGCCGGCTCCAGCCCGATGTCGGTGCGGTGGCTGCAGTAGTGGCACTTGGCGGCGGTGTGGGTCTCCGGATCGAGGTAGATCGCGTCGTAGGGGCAGGCCTGCATGCACGCCTTGCAGCCGATGCACGCGTCCTTGTCGAACTCCACGATGCCGTCGGGGCGCTGGTACATCGACGACGTCGGGCAGATGCGCACGCACGGCGGGTCGCTGCAGTGGTTGCAGCGGGTGACCTGGAAGTGGCGCTGGGTGTCCGGGTAGCGGCCGGTCTCGGTCGTCTTGACCCAGGTCCGGTACACCCCCAGCGGCACCTCGTTCTCGGACTTGCAGGCGGTGCTGCAGGCGTGGCAGCCGATGCACTTGCTGTTGTCGATGAGGAAGCCGTACTGGGCGGTCATCCGCCGTCCTGGGGAAGTGGAAGGCCGCACCGCTGGTTGGCGGGCACGGCCTCGTGCAGCTTCTGGGGCGGGGCGAGGTTGAGGTTGTCCATGATCGCCGTGAACTCCTGCACGGTCTTGCCGCCCCCTACCCGCGGGTTGTGGGCCTTCTCCTCGCCGACGGTGCTGACCGTGCGCCCCTTGTAGTCGTGCGCGGGGTAGATCCAGGTCGCGTCGGGCAGCGTGAAGATCTGCTCGTGGATGGACCGGTAAAGGACCTCTGGATCGCCCTGCTGGAAGTCGGTGCGCCCACACCCGCGGATGAGCAGCGCGTCCCCGGTGAAGATCGCCGACAGCGCGGGCACGTAGTAGCTCGTGCAGGTGTCGGTGTGGCCCGGCGTGGCCCGGACCTCGATACGGTGGGCGCCGAAGGGGATCACGTCGCCGTCCTGGACAGCGACATCGACGCAGGCCACATCCCCCCGGGCGCTCAGCACCGACTCACTGCCGAGCCTTTGCCGGAGCAGACCCGACGCGGTCACGTGGTCGGCGTGCACGTGGGTATCCAGGGTGTACCGGAGGGTCAGGCCGAGCTCCTGCAGGGTCTGCACGTCCCGGTCGATGAGCTCCCTCACCGGGTCGATGAGCACCGCATCGCCGGACTCCTCGTCGGCGAGCAGATAGGTGTACGTGCAGGACTCACGGTCGAAGAGCTGTCGGAAGAGCATGGTGTCCGTTCGAGGCAGCGGTGGTTTTTGGGGGAGGGTCGCCCATTCCAGCAGGTTCTGTGCCCGCGCGCGCCCCGCAGCGCTGGAGCGCGGGCACGCATCGTGCAACTGTTCACGCCGTCAACCAACCGGAGAGTCTCATGGCCAGGCCCCTTGTTCTCGTCGCTGTCCTGCTGCTGACCGCCTGTTCGGGGAGCGACGCACCGGCGACGCCCCCCACAGACAAGACGGAGGTCGCTGCCCCCGCGGGGAGCCGGTCCGACATCGACGTGACCGCGCTCAAGGCGGCCCTGGACGCCGGCACGGTGCGCAAGCTGATCGACGTGCGCACCGAGGGCGAGTACCGGGGCGGACACGTGGCCGGCGCGATCAACATCCCGTTGTCGGATCTGCCGCGGCGGCGAAACGAGGTCGGTGCCCCCGGCGACGGCGTGGTGCATGTCATCTGCCAGGTGGGGGGGCGCTCCTCGGCGGCCGCGGACAGCCTCGTGAAGGACGGCTTCACCGTGGTCAACGTCCTGGGCGGCACGGGCCAGTGGAAGGCGGCCGGCTACCCGGTGGAGTAGGGCGCCTCAGCGCTGCCCGATGAGCTCCCCGAGGGCCGCGCAGATCGCCTCGGCGTGGCGCTGATCCACGGCGTCGAACGCGGCCGGCAGATCGCTGTCCAGATCCAGCACGGCGCGCACCTGGCCGTCAGGATCGATCACTGGCACGACCAGCTCGCTGTTGGTGCTCGAGCTGCACGCGATGTGGTCCGGGAAGCTGTGCACGTCGTGCACGAGCTGGGTCTGCGCGGTGCGGGCGGCGGCGCCACAGACCCCACGAGAGAACGGGATCCTCAGGCAGCCGTGCCCACCCTGGTACGGGCCCACGGCGAGGAGGTCCGGCGCGATCACCCGGTAGAAGCCCGCCCAGTGCACGGCGTCGAAGGCGGAGAAGAGCTCGCACGCGATGGTCGCCATCGCGGCCACGGCGTCGTCTTCGTCCGCGAGCAGGCTGTCGACGCGCTCGCGCACCTCCGCCCACGCCAGGGCCTTCCTGGTGGCTGGCGTGACGCCGCTCCACTCGTCGAGGAAGGCCTGGGTCAGGCCGAGGTCCTCGCCGGCGTGCTGGCGCCGCGCGAGGTCGAGGCAGTCGGCGTCACTGCGGGTGCCCGGATCGGGGAGGGGCTTCGGCTTGCGCCGCTTCGGAGGGGGCGCAGAGCCGCCCATCTCGGTGACCTTGAGCTGGAACCCGACCCCTTCGGCGATCAGCGCCCCGCCGGTGGGCCTCCACTCGGGCTTCTTGTTGAACGTCGACATGCCCGAAGGATACGCGGCCTGGGGTTCAGCAGCGGCGTCGCCGGGGTCGGGCGACGGGTGCGACGGTCAGATCGGTCTTGACGCCGGCCCGCAGGACCTCCAGCGGCAGCTCGCTGCCGACGCCGCCCGACAGGGATCCCGCGAGGTCCTCCCAGGCCGACAGGGTGTGTGCGTTCACCCGCAGCAGGATGTCCCCGAGCTTGACCCCCGCGGTGTCCGCCGGGCCGCCCTCGGCGACGCCGGTGACCAGCAGGCCCCGCGCCTGGTCCGCGGCGACGGAGTCGGCGCCGGTCAGATCCACCCCCTGGAACATCACGCCGATCCAGCCGCGCTCCTGGGTGCCCTGCTCGCACAGCTTCTTGACCACCGCGTCCACCGTGTCCGACGGGATGGTGGTGCCGCCGTGGACCAGGGAGCGGCTGTTGATGCCCACGATCCGGCCCGACGCGTCCACCAGGGGTCCACCCCCGAAGCCGCCCGGCAGGGTCGCGTCGACCTCCACCACCCGGGACACCGCGCCACCCAGGGGGGTGGTCCACGCCGTGTTGCTGTGCCCGGACACGATGCCGAAGGTGGCCCGCACGGTGCGACCGGGGCGCCCCAGGACGAGCACGAGGTGGCCTACGGTGAGCTCCGAGCCGTCGGTTCGGGCGCCGGGGCTGAGCGGGGCCTCGGTGGAGAGCAGGGCGAGATCGGTGGCCGGATCGACCCCGAGCACCGTCGCGTCGTGCTCGCTTCCGTCGTGCAGGGTGATGCGTGCGGTGTCGTGGCGGCCGACGGCGCCGGCCACCGTCACGATCAGACCGTCGCCCCAGGCCACGCCGGAGCCCAGTCGCCGTCGGGCGCGGATCCGGACCACGGAGGGGCCGACGCGCACAACGGCCTCGGCGAGGGCGTCGGAGAGAGAGGAGAGAGTGGTTTGCTTCGTCATGGCCACACCCTAGTGAGGGCCCGTCCCGTTGGAACCGGGCCGGACGGAGGTGACGCCTGTCCATTTGAACAGGCGATCATCGAAGGAAGGCGGCGTCCCATCACAGCTCCAGCAGACCGCCGCGCATCGCGCGCACGACGGCCTCGGTGCGGGTCGCGGCGCCGAGCTTGCTCAGGATGGAGCGCACGTGGAACTTCGCGGTGGACTCGCTGATCTCGAGGGCCATCGCCACGTCCCGG
Source organism: uncultured Pseudomonadota bacterium (assembly GCA_937891735.1). Taxonomy (GTDB): domain Bacteria; phylum Myxococcota_A; class UBA796; order UBA9615; family UBA9615; genus JAGSHC01. The sequence continues at coordinate 32,471 of CALAGR010000196.1, forward strand.
TTGGCCAGCCCCTCCGCCATGAGCGCCAGGACCTCCTGCTCACGGCCCGTGAGGGGCTCCAGTCCCACGTCGTCGATGCTCCGGTCCTCGCTCAACAGGTCCTCCGTGAGCTCTGGCGCGATCACCGTGAGTCCGGTGGATACGGCGATCAGGGCCGCGATGAGGCGGTCGGCCTCGAGAGCGCGTCCCACCACCCCGAGCGCCCCCGCGGCCCGCGCCGTCCGGGCCGCCGAGGCGCCCGAGACCAGCGCCAGGGTGGGCAGCTCGCCGACCCCCTCGGGCTCGCCGGCGGTGCCGGAGGCGGGTCCCAGGTCCCAGAGCATCGCGTCGGGGCGCGGATGTGGAAGGGGGAGGTTGCTGGGGGCCGCGCCGGCGATCTCGATCCCGTGGACCGCGCGGAGCATGGCCTGCAAGCCGCCCCGGGCGAGGGGATCGTCGGAGACGATGAGGACGGTCAGGGGGTCGTCGGCCGATGGGAGCATGGGCCTGAACGTGGCAACGGGATCGGCCCGGTCAACCCACCCGTCTGGTCAGGTCGGAAATGCCGCCACGATCAGGTCCGTCAGGCCCACAGGATCGTCCACGTGCACCCAGTGCCCGGCGTCGGGGAGCACGTGCACCGCGCCTCGGGCCCCGGGAGGTAGCGCGTCGAGCGCGTCCAACACCTGGGGGGACCACCGGTCCGAGCGGCCCGCCCGCACCAGGTGCACCGCCGGAGCCGACGGGTCGGTGCTGCGCAGGGGGCCCCACTGATCGCTGCCGAAGTAGTCGTGGAGCATCTCGGTGGCCCCGTCCAGGTCGAACGTCCACACGTAACCGCCGTCCTCGGGGCGCAGGTTGGTCGTCATCCACCGCTGGATCGCCACCGGCAGGCCGGCCGCGGCGAGGTGGGCGAGCACGTCGTTGCGTCGGGCCAGGGGCATGGGCACGGCGCGCAGGGCCGCCAGGACCGCCTGGACCTCGTGGTCGCCCTCGGGGAGCACCTCGTGGCGCTCGGGGCTCGCGTCGAGGATGAACGCCGTGCGCAGACCGGGGGGGCGACGTCCCGCGAATTCCAGGGCCACCTTGCCGCCGAAGCTGTGGCCGATCACGGCCTGTACGGGAGCGCCGAGCTGGTCCGCGAGCCGCTCCAGATCGTCGGCGCAGGCGGCCACGGTGTGGGGCCCGGGCGCCCCGTGGGAGGCCCCGTGGTTGCGCAGATCGACCAGGGCGAAGCGCCAGCCTGGCAGCTGGTCCGCCAACCCCCGCGCGAAGGTGCGCCAGTTCTTGTGGCTGCCCAGGATCCCGTGCAGGACGAGGGCCAGGCGACCGTCGGGCCGGTCCTCGGGCACCACCAGGGCGAAGGGGACGAACCCGCTCATCGCCGGGGGGGGGCCGCGGTCCACGGCAGGTTCGCGGTCTGCCAGCGCTGCACCCAGCGCTCCCCGGCCTTCAGCGTCACGCCGCGGAACACCACGTCGATGGGGTCGCGGTCGTCCCGGGGCTTGTAGACGACGTACACGTCGTAGCTGTCGGCCGGCACGGCGTGCTGTCCGACGCCCTCTTCGTCCAGGGTCCGGGTGCCCGCCTCACGATCGACGCTCTCCCGCAGCACCACCAGATCCACCTCGTCGGAGACGTCATCGGCGCCGTCCATGACCTGCAGGTCCATCCAGGCCATGGGGTACTCAAGGTCGACGCTCCTCGCCGTGACACCGTCCTCCGCGACCGCGAAGGACGCCACCACCCGCTCACCGAACAGCGAGCTCTTCTCTCCCATGGGCTGATACACCAGCCGCAGGTTGTACTCGCCCGGGGGCACGTCGATGTACCTCCCGGCCCGCCCCGTGGCCACGGCCGCGGCGTGCAGGACGTTGTCTTCGGCCCGGTACAGGAACACCTGGCTCTGCCGGCTCACGTCCTTGCCAAAGTTGGTGGCGGCGATGCGCACGCCAGGTCCGGTGGGGTGGATGGGCTCGTCCCGCTCCATCTTCCAGGTCGGCTCTGCGGCGGTCATGCCCGCCGGGATGGCGACGTCCTTGAACCACGTGACGCTGGGCCAGTGCTCGGAGTCGTCGAAGGCGAGGCGCACCGTGACGAGCCCCTCGGGCAGGGCGGGCACCTCGGCCAGGGGCCCGGCCCACACCACCGTGGCCTCGGGCACCGCGGGGGGCGCTGCGG
>CALAGR010000197.1 GCA_937891735.1 uncultured Pseudomonadota bacterium
CCCGGGCGCCGTGCTCGGGGGTCTCGTCGCGGTGGCCGTGCCCGAGCCGCTGCTGCGGGCCGCGCTGGTCCTGCTCGCCTGCGCCGCGGTGGCCAAGGTGCTCGGTGGCTGGACCTTCACCCCGCCGCCCGGCGCCCTGGTTCCTGGGGGCGCGCTGTCCGGGTTCGTGACCGCCACCAGCGGCGGCGGCGGGCTCGTGGCCGGCCCCCTGTGGCTCGCCTCGGGCCTCACGGGTCGCTCGTACGCTGGCACCGGCGCGGTCGGCGGCATCGTGGTGCACCTGTGCCGGCTGGGGGGCTACGGCGCGGGGGGCGTCCTGCAGCGCGACGCCCTGCTGATGGGCCTGGTCGGCGCGGTCTGCATCGCCGGGGGCAACCTCATCGGCGAGCGGGTGCGGCGGCGGCTGTCGAGGCGCGCGATCTCCCGCCTGGAGGTCGGGGTGGTGGTGACGTGTCTGGCGCTCGCGCTGGTCGGCCTGGGCTGAGCTCGTCCACCCGGAGGACCGGCCGCGCTCAGCGCCAGTAGGTCACCCAGCTCTGCAGGTTGATGTTGCCGTCGTCGAGCTGTCCGCGGTTGGTGGTGTAGGTGATGGTCGTAGGCTGGCCCGGCGTGACCAGATCGGTGATGTCCCACACCCAGGGATCCACCTGCTTGCCGGGGCACCAGGAGCTGCGCTCGAACCACCAGGTGCCGTGCTGGTTGGGCACCGAGCCCTGGTCGATCTGCTTGAGGCAGCCCTCCCGATCGCCCATGTTCGGGTGGTCCGCGACGTGCTCCACGCCGTTGATCGTGAACGTGTGCACGTGGTTGCAGAACTCGGCGCAGTTGTCGTCCTCGTTCTGGCCGTGGCCGGACAGGGTCACCTGGAGGTGCACCTTCGTCGCGTCGGCAGGCACGTCGATGGTGATGGGCGGGTGGTTGGCGTCGTAGTCCTCGCTCCAGTTGCCGCCCTCCCAGAGGAGATCGATCTTGAACGGCGCGCCGCCCTTGCCCGTGTTGGCGAGCAGGATCCGCACGCTGGTGTAGTGACCGCCCCGGGCCCCGATGTAGCGGATCCGCCGCTCGCCGCCCGCCGCCAGGAACGGCAGGTTCTCGGTGCTGTCCACGAGCCAGCGGCCCTCGCGGTGGTACGTCGTGATGAACCGCCCGAGCAGGGTGTTGCAGGCGTCCGGGTTCTCGGGGTCGTCGCACAGGTGCACGTTGTTGTTCGCGTCCCAGGCGTCGCAGTTGCCGAACTCCCGGCTGCCGGTGTCGCAGTTGTGGCGCACGTCCAACAACATCGTGTCGAACCCCGACATGGCGGCGGCGTCGGGCAGCTGCACGGTGGCGAGGCTGTTGCCGGTGGCGGCGATGTTCTCGTCGTAGAACACCCACACCTCGGTCCAGTCCACGGCGTCGAGCTGGTCCTGGCGGTCGGACTCGTAGTTCCAGTACAGCGCTTCGTGGGCGACGTAGGCGAGGTTGGCCTCCCAGGGCCAGTTGCCGGAGTTGTTCAGCGCCGTGCTGTAGCGCGTGACGTCCGCGAGCTGGCCGATGGCCCGGATGTGCTGGAACCGGTCGATCCCGAAGCCCTCGCCGGAGCTGGACATGGCCCGCTCCACCCAGCCCCCCAGATCCGTCCAGGACACGGCCACGACGTGCAGGCGGTCGCGCCACCAGTCCCGGTCTGCGTCCTGCAGCGCGTCGGTGACGTCGTCGATGCGCTCGGACATCGCATCGGCGAACGCATCGGCGTCCCCGGCGGTCACGAAGAAGTAGTGCACGTTGTCCGGCGACGTCTCGATGAGCTGGGCCAGATCCGCCTCGCTGTCCAGCAGCGGCGTGTTGTCCAGGGGCGAGACCCGCAGCGTGTCGGGCACGAACAGGTAGGTCTCGCAGCCGGTCCACTGCTCGTCGAAGCTCCAGCGCCCGGCGGTGGTCTCGACCCAGAAGTCGTCGGCCAGATCGCGGCGGCGGTCGCCGAACACCCCCTCGGTGATGAAGGCACGCTCCGTCCAGCCGTGCTGCGTGCAGAAGCTGTCGGCGGGCGGCGGCGGCGCCGGCTCCTCGGACGGACACGCCGCCAGGACGAGGGCGGACAGCAAGACGAGGGCGAGGCGGGCAGGGAGGCGCATGGCGAGGATTCTGGCACGACGGCAGCGGCGGCCTCTACCATTCTCCCGATGCGCGCCCTCGCCCTCCTCCTGCTCCTGGCCCCGACCCTGCCGGCCTGCCCCACCACCCCCGAGCCGACCGCGGCGGTCTGCGGCGACGCCGTCGTGGAGGCGGACGAGCAGTGTGACGACGGCAACCTGTGGGGCGGCGACAGGTGCACCCACCTGTGCCAGACCGAGGACGTGCCCGGCGAGACCGAGCCCAACGACTCGCCTTACGAAGCGGAGCCCTTCGGTGAGGGGTCCATCGCGGGCGCGCTGCCGCCCGGCGACAGGGACTGCTTCGCCATCGACGTGGCCGCCGCCGCCGCGGTGCGGGCGCTCGTGACCGAGCCGGCGGGGTGCAGCGGGGGCCTGCTCGTGGAGCTGTTCGATGGCCAGGGGGCGCGGGTCAGCTCGGGACTGCCCGACGTGGACACGGGGTGTGCGTCCATCGATCCCGACATGGACAACTCCGCGCGCTACCTGCAGGCCGGGCCCCACAGCGTGTGCGTCACCCCGATCCTGGACGCGGTGGTGCCGACCTACACGCTGTCCATCGAGCAGTCCGACAGCTGCGGCGATCTTCCGCCCCTGGCCCCCGATCCGGGCCAGGACCTGGACAGCGACGGCCTCGCCGACGTGTGCGACCCCGACGACGACAACGACGGGGTCGACGACGACGTGGACAACTGCCCCGAGGCGCCCAACGGCCCCGAACAGCCCTTCCCCTGGAGCACCGCCCAGGACGGCTTCGTCACCCTGTGGCTGGTGCTCGGCCCGTTCACCACCGGCGTGACCCCCGGCGTCTGCGAGCCCTCCCCGGACTCCTTCGCCGCCACGGTGGACGCGGACGCGGCCCCGGTCCTGGGCGACGCCAGCTCTGGGCTCCCCTGGTTCGCCCACTTCGCCTGGCCCGGATCGAGCGCGGTCGTGAGCTTCACCGACTGGTTCGCCGACGCGGCCCCCCGCGAGGCCTACGCGATGAGCTGGGTCTACTCCCCCGAGCAGCGGGACGCGGTCCTGGCGGTCGGGTCCGACGACGGCCAGATCGTCTGGCTGAACGGCCTGGAGGTGGGCCGCAAGCTCAACTGCAGCGGGGTCGCGGCCGACCAGCTCTCCTTCCCCGTCACGCTGGAAGCGGGCTGGAACCGGCTGCTGCACAAGGTGTACGACGGCGGCGGCGGTTGGGGGGTCATCGCCCGCTTCTACGACGCGGACGGCGTCACGCCGATGACCGATCTGGGGCTCAGCGTCGGCGGCGCGGCGGACCAGGCCGACGATCAGGGCGACCTGGACGGCGACGGCGTCGGGGACCTCTGCGACCCCACGCCCTGAGGGTCGCGCTTCGAGCGGCCATGTACCCTTCGAGCGATGGTCGACACCCCCGCCAAGGCTGAGAGCGACCCCGGCGTGCCCGTCTGGGGGCGGCCCTGCTTCGAGCCCGGCGGTGGCGACGCCGAGGTCACCATCTTCCTGTTCTCCCAGGCTCCCAACGACGGCGCGGCCCTCCCGCTGCGCTCCCTGGCTCACGGCGTCCCCGCGACCGGCCTCGCCCCCGGCGTGGACGTGCGCACCGTGTCCCGGGCGGAGGCCCCGGACTGGGTCAACGGCTTCTTCAGCGAGTCGTTGATGGAGCTCGCGTCGAGCCAGCTGGGGTGGGACGGGCGTCCCCCCGTGGAGCCCACGCTGGTGCACGTGGTCCGCGTGACGGCCGACGACCCCCAGGATCTGGCCCACCTGCAGTCCGCCTGGGCCCTCGCCCGCGCCTTCACCGACACGGGGGCCTTCGCCCTGCTGGACGCGCACGCCCACAAGTGGCTGAGCACCGCGGACCTGGCCAGGCGTCCGCCCGACGGCCCGCTCAGCTTCCCCGACGAGGTGAGCGTGCTCTTCGAGACGGAGCCGTCGTCCGAGTGGGGGCACATCGTGCACACCCGCGGCATGAAGAAGTTCGGCCGCCCCGATCTGGTGGTGACGGCCGTGCCCCCGGTGCACGGCGCGCGCATCGGCGCGATCCTCAACCGCCTGGGGGCGCGCCTCGCCGAGGGCGCGGTGGTGGAGCCCGGAGACACCGTCGAGATCGAGGGCGTGGGCCTGCTGGAGGCCGAGGAGCACCGCCCCATGGAGAACGCGCCGCAGCTCAACCTGAACAACCGCGGCCTGGTCCTGCGCCCCCTGGTGCGCGCCCCCACCGATCCGCCGCGGGACTGACTCCTCCGTGACGCCCCGAGCCGAGCCCGGCCGGGCCTCGCCCCTGCTCCCCCTGCTGCTGCTCGCGCTGTGGGCCGGGGTCCACCGAGCCCCGCCCCAGGAGGACGCCCACATCCTGTTCCGCTACGCGCGCAACCTCGCCCAGGGCCACGGCCTCACCTGGAACCCCGGCGAGGATCCGGTGGAGGGCGCGACCGCGTTTCTGTGGACCGTCCTGCTCGCGGGGTGCGAGCGCGTCGGCCTCGGCGCCATCGACGGGTCCGTGCTGCTCAGCGGGCTGGCCCTCGCCGGCACCGTCCTCGCCTTCCCGCTGCTCGGCCCCCGCGTGGGGTTGCAGCCCCGCCACGGCCTGCTCGCGGCGTGCCTGGTGGCCCTGTCGCCCCTCGTCGTGCACCTGGGCACCGGGTTCAGCGCGCCGCTGATGGGCCTGCTCCTGCTGCTGCTGACCTTCGCCCTGGCCCGCCACGCCTTTGGGGAAGTGGGGGATCGCGCACACGCGGCGCACGCGGTGCCCGCCCTGGGCCTGGCGCTGGGCCTGACCCGCCCCGAGGGGGCCGCCGTCGCCGTGCTCGCCATCGGTTGTGGACTCGCGCTGGCCCGACCCGAAGAGCGAGCCCGCGTGGCCCGTCTGGCGGCGGTCTGGTTCGTGCTGCCCGGCGCCGTCTACTTCGTCGGGCGGTGGATCTACTTCGGGGCCGTGCTGCCCAACACGTTCTACGCCAAGGCCCGCTTGTTCCCCCCCGACGCGGCCCGCTCGCTGCTGCTCGGCGCGCGGCCCCTGGTCTGGCTGGGGGCCCTGCTGCTGCCGGCCCTGGTGGTGGCGGCGCTGGGTCTGTGGCGCTGGCCGGCCCGGGAGCGCCTGCGCTTCGCCCTGGTGGCGCTGCCCGTGCTCGCCTTCCCCCTCACCCACGCGGTGGTGGTGCAGGTGCAGAACGTGGCGCACCGCTACCAGGCGCCGGCCATCCCCGCGGCGCTGCTGCTCGCCGCCCTCGCCGCGTCGCGCGCCCCCCTCCCGGCACCCCTGCTCCAGCGAGCCTTCGCGGCCCTGTGCGCCCTGTGGTTCGGGGGCTTCACCCACCAGGTGCGGATCCGGCCCACGCCGCCGGACCTGCAGCGGATCGGCGAGGCGCTGCGTCCCCTGGCCGAGCACGACGTGCGCCTGCTCAGCAGCGAGGCCGGCGTGCTGCCCTGGTACTCCCAGTGGCCCGCCGCGGACCCGTTCGGGCTGTACGACGAGCACGTCGCGCACCACGGGCTGGACGACGCGTGGCTCGACCGGCAGCGCCCCGACGTCATCCTGTTCCACGCGTTCTCGGCCACCTGGAGCCCCACCTTCGGAGGCACCTACGCCCAGGGCCACTGGAACGAGATGGTGCAGCACCTGCATCGCTACGCCCTGTCCCGGTCCTACGAGCTGGCGGCCATCGTGCGGGCGGGCGCCGATCCCGACGACGTGCACTGGTACTGGGTGCGCCCCGATGCCCCCGACAAGGGCGCGATCCTCGCCGCCATCCGGGACCACCCGGAGCTGGAGTACCGATGAGGCGGGCCGCGGCCCTGCTCGTGATCCTGCTGTGCTGCGCGGTGCTGTACGTGCAGGGCGCGAGCCTGTGGCTGGACGAAGCATCGGTGGCCCTGAACCTGCGCGAGCGGACCCTCCCCGGGCTGTGGACCGAGCAGCTGTCCTACGGGCAGGTCTTCCCCCGGGCGTGGCTGTCGTGCGTGTGGCTGCTCAGGGCCGCCCTGGGCACCGAGGACCCGCGGGTGCTGCGGCTGCTGCCGTTCCTGGCGATGGTGGGCGGGGTGGCGGCGTGGCTCGCCCTCGGTCGCCGGGTCCTGAAGGACTCCGCGACGCCGTTGCTGCTCCTGGCGGCGCTGCTGGCGAGTCCGTCGGTGCTGCGGTACGCCGCGGAGCTCAAGCAGTACGCGTTCGACGTGCTGTGCGTGGCCGTGGGGCTGCACGCGGTGTGGGCGTTGACTCGGGACCCGCCGCGCCGTCGTCTGTGGGCCGTGATCCTGGTCCTCGCGGTCGGCACGAGCCACCTGGCGTGGCTCCCCTGCGGCGCCCTGTGGCTGGCGATCGCCCTGCGGGGTCGGCCGGACCGCACGGCCGCCCTGGCCCTGGGCGGGGGCGGGCTCCTGCTGCTGCTGACCGACGTGCTGGGCCAGCTCGGGCACACCGGCAAGATGGTCAGCTACTGGGCGCCCTGGATGGTCCCGGCGTGGCCCCCGGACGAGGCGATGGCGGCGTTCTTCACCGGGCAGGGCGCGCAGCTGCTGGGCTACTCGCTGGGCCCGAGGATGCTCGCCCGCGGCGGCGTCGATCCGGGCCTCGGGATGGGCCTCGTGTTCGGGGCGGTGCTGCTCGGCGTCGTGCTCCAGCGGCGGACCCTGTCGCCGCAGGACGCGCGCGGCGACTGGCTGCTCGCCTGGCTCCTGACGGTGGCGGCCTCCACCGCGGCGTCGATGACCGGCCTGCTCCCCCTGGGCCAGCGGGTGACGCTCGGGCTGTTCCCGATGCTGCTGATGGGCCCGCTGATCCTGCTCGATCGGCGCCTGGAGTCGCTGGCCCCGGCGCGCCGCATTTGGCTCCGGCGGGCCCTGGGGGCGCTGGCGACGATCTACCTCGTGGTCTGCGTCGGCACCGTGGCGCGCCGGGGCGTGCGCGAGGACCTGCACCCCCGGCTGCCCCACCTCGTGGGGCTGGACTGGCTCGTCGTGGACCACTGCTCCACCCGACAGTGGGCGCTGCTCACCCGACCCGCGCCCCCGGGCCTGCAGGTGCACGTCATGGGCACGCCGACCGAGGCGCCGCCCCAGCTCGATCAGGCACGAACGCGCGGCGGATACGTGGTGACCCACCAGGCCGGGCAGTGCGCCCCCCACCAGGAGCAGGTGCGCCAGCAGCTCGGCGGAGCCGGTCGTGTCGAGCTCACCTACACCGGTCTGGACGCGGCGCTGTGGACCGTGTCCATCCCGCCCTGACCCGGCGCCCGAGGTCGAGCCGGGGTCATACTACGGCCGTGGTCCCCCCCGAGAGCCAGGTCCGCCGCGCCCGCGTCCTCGCAGGAGCGATCGCCGCGGCGGTCACCGTCATCGCCTGGATCCACCTGGGGATCCACAGCCCGCAGCCCTACTCGGTGCACGGCGACGAGTACGTCGAGCACGCCTGGCGCGTGAGCCTGGCGGTGGAGCTGGCCCAGGGGGCCTGGGCCCACCCCATCCGGTTCCTGCGGTCGGCGGACACGGACTTCCCTCCCGGGATCCACCTCGTGGGCGTGCCCCTGGGCGTGGTGTTCGGCCACGCCGCCGAGCGGATCATGTGGGCCTGGATGGGCTGGGTGGCGCTCCTGGGCATAAGCCTCGCGTGGGTCGTGCGCAGCCTCGGGGGCCCCCCGTCGGCCCGGGCGGCGGCCTTCGCGTCGGCCTTCCTGATCCCCGCCGTCCCCGCGTCGGCGACCCGCTACCACTTCGATCTGCCCATGCTCGTGCTGACCTGGCTCGCGTTCGCGGTGGCCCTGGGCACCTGGGATCGGCCCCCGCGGCGCGACCGCCTCATCGGGGGGGCCCTGACGGGGCTGGCGGTGTTCGGGGCCGTGCTCATGAAGTGGACCGCGGTGCCCTTCGTGGCCTGCGCGCTGGCCGGCGCCTTCCTCGCCCACCCTCGAGACCCGGTGCGGTGGACCGACGCCCTGCGCCGCCGCCTGCCCGCCGTGGGGGCCGCCGCCGTCGTCGCGGGGGCCCTGATCGCCGGCTTCCTCGCCATCAGCAGCAAGTCGCTGGACCAGATGTCGCTGACGTTCACGTTCGGCGAGGCGCTGCCCGGCTCCCTCGCGTCGTTCCTGGCCCTGCTCCCCGCGCCCATCGCCCGGGGCCTCACCCGGGTGGCGGTGCAGGCGCCGCTCCTGCCGCAGTGGCTGAGCTACTACGCCCTCAGCGCGGTCTTCGCGATCTACTCGGTGCCGGTGGCGTTGGCCGTCGCCGTGCCGGGGCTGCGCTGGCTCGCCACGGACCGTCGGGGGGCCGTGGCCCTGGGCGTGTTCCTGGTGGGCGGGCTGGCGTTCCTGACCCTGAGCGTGCCGATCGCCGATGCGCGCTTCCTGCTGCCCCTGGCCCCGATCCCGATGCTCGCCGCCGTCCTGGGGTGGTCCACCCTGGGTCCGCGGCTGCGCTGGACTGTCGGCGCCCTCGGGGTGGTCGCGGCCCTCGCGGTGACGGCGGACTTCCACCTCGCGGTGTGGCCCGGAAACCACGAGGGGCAGATCGTGTGGCGCCGGGACCTGGGGCCCGGCAGCGCCGACGTCGAGCACCGCGGCCTGGGGCTGGCCAGCAGCACCAACGACCGGGGCTGGGTGCGTCGCGACGAGGCGCGCCCGCATCGGCACGCCTTTCGGCAGGCGCTGTGGCAGACCCGGGCCGCCTGCAGCGCCGGCGCCCTGGCCGTCAGCACCGATCTGGTGACCTACGGCGCGGATCGCTACTGGTGGAGCTACCAGGCGGGACTTGCGCGCCTCGCCGACCCCGATGGCGCGGTCACGCTGCCCCCGGGCGAGATCTGCGAGATGCAGTCCCCCGAGGTGGACATCGCCACCGTCCTGTTCGTCACCGCGAGCAGCCCCGCCGACCGCCTCGTGCCGGCGTGCCTGGCGGAGGTCGACGCCCGCTGGCGCTGGGAGGGCTGGGTCCCGGATCCCGACGGCGGACCCGGCGCCGCGGTGTTCGTCCTGCTGGGCACCCCCTCCTGCGCGGCGGGGATCCCGTGAGGGGGCTCGCCCTGCTGGTGCTCGGGTGCGCCCTGAGCGTCCCCACCGCGTCCCTCGCGGCCGACGCCCTGACCCGCCTGCGGGAGGAGCCCCTGCTGCCCGCCACCCGCGACGCGCTGGTGCAGGAGCTGTGCGACGCACCCCTGACCCCCGAGCAGCTGCGCGGCCTCTTTCACAGCGCCGTGCGCACGGGGGCCCTGGACGCGGCCCGGATCGCGGCCTGTCGCCGTGACGAGGCAATGATCCCCTTGATGGTGTCCGAGTTCACGGGCTCCCAGATCGGGGCCTGGGGCGCCTCGGATCCAGACATCTTCGAGCGGCTCCTGCGGGGCCTGCAGGGCTTCCCGCCGGACCGGATCCGGGCCGCCCTGGCGGGGGTGTCCCACGCCGATCTGGTGGAGGCGATCCGGGACCGCTTCGTGAGCAACAGCGTCGCCAACCTCGCCGAGGACCCCGAGCATCCCCCCCTGGCGCACCTCACCCCCGCCCAGGCGGAGCGGGCCGAAGCCACCGTGTCGGCGTGGTTCGACGAGCTGCTCGATCACGGCGAGCGCGGCCTGCAGTGGCTGCAGACGGACTCCGGTGGCGCGCTGTGGATGCTGCAGAGCGCCCTGCAGTTCCAGTTCGTGGGCGAGCTGATCGAGCACGGCACCGCGGCGGAGGCCCGCATCGGCGTCGAGCTCCTCAACCAGCTCCCCGGGGAGTCCAGCCCGACCCTGCCCACCGCCATCCGCGTCTATCCCGTCGAGCCCTTCGAGGTGCAGGTCCCGCCGGGGACGTGGCTGCAGCCCCCAGGCCGGCGCCCGCTGCCCCCGGTGGTGCCGGTGGCGCTGCTCGCCCTGCTCGGGCTGGGGCTGTGGGCCCTGGCGCTGCGGCGGTGGCCGCGCAGTCGGGTGGTGCTGTTCCCCGTCGGCGCCGTGCTGCTGGTGGCCGTGGGGCTGCTGGCGGTGGAGGCGCTGCTCGCGGCGGTCGGCGTCAAGCCCCTGGCCGCGGTGCGCCCGACGTTCGATCCCAACCAGGTCAGCCGCGGGCTGTACGAGCCGGTGGACCTGGAGGGGCAGCCGCACCTCGTGTCCACCCAGGGCGGGCACCGCTACCACGCCATGGCCACCCCCCGTCCTGCGGGGCTGCGGCGGGTGGTGGTGCTGGGGGAGTCGTCCGTGCACGGCACCCACTACCTGGCGGAGGAGGCGTTTCCCGCGGTGCTGGAGGCCGGGCTGGACGACGTCGAGGTGATCAACGCGGGGCTGGGCGGCGCGGTGAGCGACGAGATCCTGCACGCCGGCATCGAAGCCCTGAGCTGGGACCCGGACCTGCTGATCCTGTACCTCGGCTTCAACGACCTGACCCACCTCCCCTACATGGGCCGCTTTCGCGGGTACGACGCGCAGTTCATGAAGCGCCGGGCCCTGCTCGGGCAGTGGAGGCTCGTCACCGCGCTGCGCGGCGTGCTGCCCCAGGGCCTGCTCGAGGCGGCGCCGACCGACGCACAGCCGTCCTATCTGGATCCGCAGGAGCAGACGCCCGAGGAACTGCTGGCCCTGACCGACCTCGCCCGCCACAACGCCGTCACCAACACCGTGCACCTCGTGCTGGCGGCCCGGGACCGGGGCGTGCAGGTCCTGCTCGTGGCCCAGCTCAGCAACGAGGGGGCGTGCCCGGAGGTGTCGGTGGGGCGGGCCGAGATGGTGTCCCGCAGCTGCTACCGGGAGGAACTCGCGGCCATCTCCCGGGAGGCCGCCCGGCGCACCGGGGCTCCGCTGTTCGAAGCGGACCGCATGATCCGCTCGGTGGTGCAGGCCGAGCCCCAGGCCGGGGTGGCGTACCCGTGGCCGGACTACTTCTGGGACGGCGTGCACCCCACGCGCCTGGGCCACGCGATGCTCGGGCAGGCGCTCCGGCCCGTGGTGGCCGGGATCCTGAACGAACGCGCCGGGGAGAGCCCGTGAACCCGATCACCCACCTCCTCGTCGGCTGGACCTTGGCCGAGGCCGCTGGCCTCTCCCGTCGCCGAGACCGAGCCGTCGTGGCCCTGGCGGGGATCGTCCCCGACCTCGATGGACTCGGGATCATCGCGGAGAAGGCCACCCTCGCGGCCGGCTGGAGTGAGCCCCTGCTCTGGTGGACGGAGTACCACCACGTCCTGGGGCACAACGTGGGCGCGGCCCTGTTCGCCGCTGGCCTGGGGGCGTGGGTGGCAGGGCGCGGCGACACCCCTGGCGACCGGCCCGGCTGGCACATCGGAGCGTTGGCCTTCCTCGCGTTCCACCTGCACCTGCTCGGAGATCTCATCGGCGGCAAGGGGCCGGACGGCTACCTGTGGCCCATGCCCTACCTCCTTCCGTTCTTTGCGACACCCGAGCTGAGCTGGCAGGGCGCCTGGGAGCTGAACGCGTGGCCGAACATCGTGTTGACCGTCGCGCTGCTCACGTTGACGTTCCGCTGGGCGTGGCAGCGGGGCCGGTCTCCGTTGGAGCTCGTCTCCACCCGCGCCGACGCCTCCTTCGTGCAAGCGCTCCGGGGGCGATTCGGTCCGCCGGCCGATTAGCGAGCGGTGGCCCCTGGCACCCGCTGGAGCTCACCAACACTGCGCGCGGGGGGCCGGCGCCCAGATCACCACCTCCTCCACGTCCGGGCAGCCGGTGCCCGGCACGGCGCCGATCCGCACCGTGGGTGGCCCCGCCGGGGCGGGTCCGACGGTCAGGGTCAGGTCCGGCACCGGACGGCCCTGCACCCCGTCCCAGGTGTTGAAGAACCTGAACCGTGCCCGGTGGCCTTCGGGGCGCCGGTCGAGCACCGCCAGCTCCGCCCGTTTGTAGCTCCACCAGTAGGCGTCGCCCAGGATCGGCGCCTGCCGCTGTCCGATCCCGAGCACAGACACCTCGCAGCGCTGCACGACGTCCCACATGCGTTCGCGCAGCGCAGCGCAGTCCTGGCCCGGCGCGTCGCCGCGGGTCCAGCCCCCGTCGGGGTTGCGCGCGTTGCCCATGCCGAGCTTGCGCCAGTGGCTCAGGCGCCACTGCGGATCTGCGAGCTGGAACACGCCGGGCCGACCGAAGTGCGCGTCCCAGGACACCCCCAGCCCCACCACCACGATCAGCAGGCCGGCCGCGAGGCGCGCGGGCCGTCCCAGCTCCCCGAAGCCGAGGGCCGCCGCCAGCGCCAGCGCCGGGACCAGCGTCAGCGCGAAGCGCTCATCGAGGATGGGCACCGTCGCCACCAGCCAGCCCACCTGGCCCAGGACCGTCAGCACCACGAGGGCCGCCCCCACGCGGCTTCGGGCCGCCCACAGCCCCAGCAGGGGCAACCCCACAACGGCCAGGGCGGGCGAGGTCACCGAGCGCCACACCCACACCGGATAGAAGGCGAGGCGGTGCGCCGTGAAGACCGGGGCGCCCCGCCGCGGGTCCTCCGCGAACGTGCCGCTCATCGTCTGCAGCGAGGAATCTCCGGGCCCCTGGGACACCAGCAGCGCGTACAGGGCGACCAGGCCCACCGCCACCGAGCCGGCCCACAGCACGGCGCGCACCCGAACCCGCGCGCGGTCCGGCTCAGACCGCCACGCCATCCACAGCAGCCCGAGCCCCATCAGGCCTCCAAAGGGGACCGCCGTCCACTTGATCAGCGCGGCCGCCGCCAGCACCACCCCCGCCACCACCGCGCCCCGTCGATCCGCGCGGTCCCAGCCCCACACCAGGACCGCCAGTCCAGCCCACAGCAGCGCCGTCATGGGGATGTCGTAGTAGTAGCGCGCGCTGAACGCCTGCAGGCTCGGCAGGAGCAGGATCCCCGTCGCCGCCGCCGCCCCTGCCACGTGGTTGCGGCCGCCGCGGGGCAGGCGCGTCGCCAACACCCCCACGGACGCCGCGAGGAGCCACAGCCACACCATCCCGGACACGCTCGCCGCGGTCAGGCTGTGGTCGAAAGGCGCGATCATCAGCCCCGTGACCACGTGGAGCAGCGGCGGGTAGTCGCCGTCGAGGTCGAGGGCGAGGTCCAGCGGGCTCTCGTGGCCGCCGAACGCCCTGCGAAGGCTCATCCAGGCCCACAGCCGGTGCGCGTGGATGTGGAACTGGGCTCCGGACCCGCCGCCGTACGAGGCCATGACCCCGCCGGCGATCCGCCGCAGCACGAAGATCTGCACCAGCGCGCCCACCGCCAGCGGCACCAGCCACGGCCGCAGGCGGGGCCCTCCCTGCCTCATCCGCCCAGCCTGCTCGCTACCAGCGCAGGCGCCCGGTCAGCATGAGCTTGCCCAGGCGACCCGAGTCACCGTTCACGCCCCGCAAGGCCTGGCCCGTCATCAGGGTCCCGATCTGGATCTGCGTCTCGAACAGGGGCACGCCGGGCGCCGGCGTCTCCTTGATCGAGCCCTTCAGGGGGATCCGCAGGGTCACCGCGAGGTCCGTCTCGGCCCCCAGGAACCGCCCCACCGACTTCGTGTCGAGGTGGTTGGTGGGCACCCCGCCGTTGCGGGCGGTGTAGAAGGCCTGGACCACGGGACCGCTGCTCCAGGCCATCAGCACGCCCAGCTGCAGGTCCAGGAACGGAAGCGGCGAGCCCCGCAGCACGGGCTGGATGAACAGCGAGCGCCGCACCGCGCCCTCGGTCACCAGGCCATCGACGCCGTCGGGCGGGGTGCCCGTGTTCTCGGGGTCCGTGATGAGGTTGTAGGTGGCCACCTCCACGCCGGCCATGAGCTCGTCGAAGAGCACCATGCCCGCGTCGAAGTCCCGGTCGAAGGTGAAGTCCGAGGTCGTGCCGTCGTCCGGATCCCCGTCCGCGGAGGCCCAGCCGGCGCGCAGCGTGCCGCTGAACAGGTTCTCGGGGGAGCGCACCTCCACCAGCCCGGTGAGCCCGCCGGACAACACGCTCAACTCGTCGGGGGCGTTCCAGCTGACGGCGCGGTTGGTGCGCCCACCGATGAACGCGCCTTCGACGGCGCCGCGCAGACGCCAGTCCCCGGGCAGGGGGAACCACTCGTCCAGCAGCAGGTCCACCACCACGACGTCCGTACTGCGGCCATCGTTCAGCTCGTCCTGGTGCCGGTACACCAGGTAGATGCCGTGCCGGCAGTGGTCCGGCTCCTGGTACAGCACCGCCACGGTGCCCTGCAGGGCCCGCTGGTGATCCCGCATCGACGCCGTGTCGTCCTCGACGACGTAGTCGAAGGCGAAGGTGGTGGAGAGCCCGCGGGCCTTGGCGTGCCCCTGGGTCTTCTTGTTGATCAGCAGCGGCATGAGGGTCAGGCGGGCCCGGAGCACGCGGTCCCCGAAGTCGTTGCGGCCGAAGTACGGATCCCGGGCGCCGTTGTTGGACAGGATCCCCAGACCCCAGTCGGACGTCACCAGCCCCACCTCCACGATCGCGGTGGGGAAGGAGAAGCTGACGGCACCCCGCCGCGGCACGAACTTCAGCGCGGAGATCCCGTCCTGGGACGCCACGAGGTGCCGGCGGCCCGCGTGCTGCTCGCCGGGGATCCCCCAGGCCTGACCCGCCAGCTGCCCGCTGAACAGGTCCCACTCGGTGCTGAGCCTGATGAACTCGAGGTTGATGTCGAACCGCGTGCGCAGCCGGTTGTCGAGCACCGGCCACTGCGCCATGCGCGTGCCTTCGGCGTCCACGGCGGCGCTGCCCAGCAGGCTCAGGTTCAGCCGGTACTCGCCCGACAGCTCGATGGAGCCGTCGAAGCCCCCCGCAGGGATCGGGATCTTCTGCTGGGCGGTGGCGATGGAGGGGAGCGCGAGGAGCGCGGCCAGGGTCAGGATCGTGCGGCGCATCATCGCCCCTCCTCCGGCAGGGGGCGCAGCCAGTCACAGCTGGCGTCCTGCAGGCAGGCGTCATCGGAGAGGATCTGGCCGTTGCTCATCGAGTAGGTCGCGAGCTGCAGATCCATGAAGGTGTGCATGTCGAACTCCCAGTCGGGCCGGGGGAAGTTGAAGCCGTGGCTGCCCTGGGGGGACACGTAGGGCAGCCGCATGCCCACCACGCCGGACGCCGTGTCCGCGCGGATGCGCAGGGGCTCGTCGCTGGGCTCGCCCCACTGGTCGATGCCGCCGTCCAGGTCGTCGGCGTCGAACAGGATCTTGTTGCCGGCATTGTCCTCGTAGATCCCCCAGCGCTCGTCGCCGCGGATCACCTCCCGGTCGACCATCCACTGGTCCACCGTCAGGCCGCTGCTGCCGTGCATCTGGTCCAGGCCCCAGTAGCGCGCCGCCCGCCCGATGGCGATGCCCGTGGCGCAGGGCACGATCTCGTCGCCGATGGTGGGGACCAGCAGCACGTTGGCCGGCGCGCCGCCGAGTTCCTCGAAGGGCTCGTCGACGTAGTGGGGCGCGTAGGCGATGGGATCGGCGGGCTCGGTCACCATGGCCAGGGTGCCGACGATGCGCCGCAGCCGCGGCGAGCTGCGCACGTGGCCCAGGCCGGAGCTGCCCGCGATGAGGGGCGAACCGGCGAGGAACGTGACGCCCTCGTGCTCCACGTCCACCTCCCAGGTGTCGAGCACGGCGACGTCGTCTCCGTCGGCGTCCCGGATCGTGAGCCGCAGCCGGTCCCCCAGCCCCAGGTTGTCGGGCACCGAGTACACGACCCCCTCCACCGGTCCGGTCTGGGGCAAGCCGGTGAGGGCGCGCTTCTCGGCGGCGTCGGCGCCGTCGGCGGGGATGGCGAGCCGGAAGCGTCCGTCGGCGGGGATCATCCCCGTGCGGACCTCGCCGTTGTCCAGGTTCTCCAACAGGAGCGTGCCGCCGCCGGGCACCGTGGGCAGCGTGGCGATGTGCAGGGCGCGCTCGCGGGTGGTGCGGATGACGTACTGCTCGATGTTGAGGCCGCCCGCGCCGTCCGGGATCCCCACCACGAAAGGGGAGATGGTCCGGCCCACGTTGGCCTGCCGCACGCCGCTCAGCCCCGAGCGCCAGCCCACGTCCATCAGCCCGCCGCCCGCCACCACGGGGATGATCGTCTTGTAGTCGCCCCCGGTGACGCCGGCCGCCACGGCGGTGTTGATTCCTCCCAGGGACCCGCCCAGCAGGTGGTAGTCCACGTCGGGGCCGCCCAGGTCGGGGGTGCCGTCCCCGTCCCAGTCGCAGCTGACCTCCTGCACGCCGTCGCCGTCCGTGTCGCCGAACGTGCCGGTGCCGCAGGTGGCCAGCACCTTGCGGAACCACAGGTGGTCGAACGCCCCCTGGCGGACCATGTCCCGGGTGTGGAACGCGTCCGAGGTCCACTGATCGGCGCCCGAGTCGGGCTGGCCGTCGTTGGTCAGGTCCCGGGCCCGATCCCGCTCGAGGTGCTCGAGCAGCGGCATCATGTCCATGGCGTCCAGCAGCGTGACGGCCTGGTCGCGCTGGGCCGGGTCGAGCCCCAGGCCGTGGCCCGGATAGTCGAACGCGCAGGCCGCGATGCCCACCCGCGCGAAGGCCCACGCAAAGCCCAGGAACTCGAGCCGTGACGAGCCGTAGCCGTGCCCGTAGTTGGCCACCGGGAAGGGCTGCTGGTGCTCCGCGTCCTCCTTGGGGATGACGCAGGTGAATGACACGTCGATCAGCTCGTACGGGGCCTCGCCGGTCACCGGATCCAGGTGCCAGACCTCATCGGAGTCGTCCGCTCCGCCGTCGTCGGTGTCCGGCAGGAACCACGGGACCTTGAACGAGCCGCCCACGAGCCCGCCCGCCCAGGCGTAGCCCTCCCGCAGGGCTTCGGTGGACTCGGCGGGGGCGAGGTCGAGCCCGGCGATGATCGCGAACACCCGCTCGATGGGCAGGATGTAGTCGTTGGGGGCGTCGTCCCGGTCGTGCAGGAGCTCCGCGGGCCCCATCGCGAAGGGCACTTCGTCGGGCAGCCAGCCCCAGGGCCCTTCGCCGTCCAGGGCGCGCCGCAGATCCTTGAGATCGCCGGTCACCCGGGCCGTGGTGAAGGTCCACGCGAAGCCGATGTCGTCCACGTCCAGGCCGAAGGGCTCCAGCGCGTCCAGCACCGGCAGCAGGTCCTGGGTCTGCCGGGTGTGGTTGACCCAGTCCCACGGCGAGCGGATCGGCTGGCCGCCCACCCCGGTGGTGCGCTCGGTGACCACGACGGCGTACCGCGTCTCTTCCCGCAGGGGCAACGCCGGACGCACCATCAAGGTGTTCGTCTCGCGCTCGTACCAGGTCAGCAGGTCCTCCCTCGGATCACCGCCCTGGGGCAGCGTGTTCGGCCGGTCGAGCACGCCGTCGTTGTCCACGTCCTCGCCCTGGTCCAGCCGGCCGTTGCCGTCAGCGTCCTCGTCGTGCGTGTCGTACAGGAGCGAGGGCACGTCGGCGTGCGCGTCGTTGGGGAAGTAGTTGTCGGGGCTCAGCGCGTCCCCCGGGAAGCGCCCGTGTCCCACGTCCAGGCGCACCGGCTGCAGGTAGGTGGGGGAGCCCTCGGTGACGTCGATGACGTAGATCGCGTCGTCGCTGAAGTCGCCGTCGTCGGCCTGCAGGGCCTTCAGCGTCGGCAGGTCGAGCAGCTGATCGAAGCTGATGGTGATGGCCGTGAAGATGCCGAACCCGGTCAGCTCGTTCGCGTGGGCCCGGGCCTCCCGCTCCAGCTGGGTCGGCGCGTCCTCGCTCAGGTTGAACCGCAGGCCGGTGGGGGACCCGGAGTCGATCCGCAGGGCGAGGTCGTTGGGGAAGGGCAGCTCCGGCAGGGGATCCGCGTCCCAGTCCACGACGACGGTAGGGCCGGTGCCCCCGGGGGTGGCGCGCAGGCCGGTGGATGGAGCGCAAGCGGCGAGGAGGCTGGCCGCCAGGAGCAGGGGCACACAGAGGGTCGGTCTGGACATGGCCGGAATAGTACGGGGGGGAGCGCCAGGGAGGGGATCGGCGCCGCGGTTCGGTCCCCCAACCCGTCGTTCGCAATTGCAACATTCGGCTTGACGCGCTGCACCATCCGATCCAGACTCGCAGCGCCTGCCCGGGCCGGTTCGGTTCTTCACCTCGAAGCCGCCAAACGCCGGGCCTGTCCGGGCAGGCATCGCGACATCATCTCGCACTTGCACAAGGACGCACCATGGCCGCATCCGCCCTCGCCTGGACCGCCGTGCTCGGCTACGCCGCGCTGACCCTCGCCCTGGCCATCCGCGGCGCGCGGGCCACGACGAGCCTGAAGAGCTTCGCGGTGGGCAACGGAGACATCCACCCCGCGCTGCTGGGGCTGTCGCTGGTGGCGCAGCTCACGAGCGTGGCCACGTTCGTCATCAACCCGGGCCTCGTCTTTCACTCCGGCGTGTCGGGGCTGCTGGGCTACGGCGTCGCGGCGGCGGCGGGCATCACCCTGGGCCTCGTGGTGTTCACGGCCCGCTTTCGGGCCATGGGCGCCAAGGTCGCGGCCCTCACGGTGCCGTCGTGGATCGGCAAGCGCTACGACAGCGACCTGCTGCGCGGCCTGTTCGCGCTGCTGTCGCTGGGGCTGGTGGCCTTCGCGGTGCTCATCGTGGTGGCCCTGTCGTACGTGCTGTCCAACCTGCTGGGGGTGGCCCCGGCGGTGCTGGCGCTGACCCTGACGGCGTTCGTGGTGGGCTCGGTGCTGATCGGCGGCGCCAACGGCCACGCCCTGACCAACGCGGTGCAGGCGGTGGTGATGCTGATCGTGGCGGTGATCCTCATCGGCGCGGGGCTGCCGCTGTTCTTCGAGGGAGACGGCCTCGGGGCGCTCCTGGCGGCCCAGGATCCGCGCCTGCTGACGCTCACGAACCCGGGATCCCTGTACTTCCGCAACCTGTTCGAGGTGTTCGGCTGCAACTTCGTGGTGGGCCTGGCGGTGGTCTGTCAGCCCCACATCGTGGGCAAGGCGCTGGGCCTGCGCCGCGACGACCAGGTGCGCACCTTCCTGGGGGTGGCGATGCTCGCGGGCCTCGTGTTCCTCGGGGTGCTGCTGGTGGGGCTGTACGCGCGGGCGGTGGTGCCCCTCGACACGCGCATCGATCTGGTGGTGCCCACGTGGATCGGCGCGACGTTCTCATCGCCCATGCAGGTGCTCATCTCCATCGGGATGCTCTGCGCGGGTCTGTCCACGCTGGAGGGGATCCTGCTCGCGCTCTCGGGGATCTTCGCGCTGGACGTGCACCCGCTGCTGCCGGGCACCCGGGATCCGGCCAGGGCCCTGCGCTTCGGCAAGCTCGGGCTCGTGGCGATGGGGGTGCTCACCGTCGCGCTGGCCATGCGCCAGATCGCGGACCCGGTGGGCGGATCGGTGGCGATCTTCGCCCAGTACGGCGTGTACCTGCTGTTCACGGCGTCGTTCCTGCCCCTGGCCTGCGGCATGTTCCTGCCGGGGGTGAGCCGCGCCGCGGTGACGGTCGCCTCGCTGGCCGCCATCGGCGGCTACCTGGGGGCGTCGGTGTTCGGGCTGACGATGCTGAGCAGCAACCCTGCATTCCTCGCCACGGTCGGCATCGCCTGCGGGTGGACCGCCGTGGGCCTCGCCCTGCTGGCGCGGCGGCTGTCGGGCGCGGTGGCCGACCCGGAGCCGATCAGAGCCCGTTGAGGGCCTTGAGCGCCTCGGCGGGGCTGATGCGGCCGTCCCCGTTGGCGTCGGCGCTGGCGAAGAGATCGCGGTTCTCGGCGTCGCTCACCTGCACGTCCAGGAACTTGAACAGCTGGCGGAACTCCATCTGGTCGATGAAGCCGTCGTCGTTCTTGTCGAACCCGCAGAACAGCAGCCGGAAGCTCTGGTCGAGCCCCCCCTGCTCGATGATCGACAGCACGTCGGCGAACTCGTCGAAGTCCAGATCGCCCGAGCCGTCGGCGTCGGCGGCCGCCATCACCTGCTTCGCGACCTCTTCGGCGCCCTGAAGCCCCAGCGAATCGAGCGCCGTCGTCATCTCCGACAGGCTGATCCGGCGGTCGCCGTTCAGGTCGATCTTGTTGAACAGCCGGTTCAACACGTCCAGGGCGAGCACGTTCGCGTCCAGGTCGAGGTCGTCGGGATCCAAGGCAGCCTCCAGCAAGGGACCTTCATGGTCCACGACCCGACCCCGGATCCGCAAGTCTGCGGCGTTTCTTGTGCCCCCGTCCGCGGTACCCTTCCGCCATGTCTTCGTTCCGGACGCCCCTCCTCCTCCTCTGCCTCCTGCTGCCCGCCGCGATCGCGTCGCTGTCCGGCTGTCCGAAGGAGGGATGCCTCGATCCGTCCGTGGACGACTGCACCGTGCCATCGCCGTGCCTGGCGCTGGACGGCTACGTCTGCAGCACCGGCACCGCCTCGGTGAAGATCATCGAGTCGGTGGACGAGGTGCCCGGGGGCCTGGACGCCCTCGGCTCTCCGGGGGACGTGCTGCTCTCCAACGACGTCGTGGTCGCGGTGATCGAGGCCCTGGATCACCCCCACTACCTGGCCCCCGCCGGCGGCGCGCTCCTCGACCTGGGCACCGTCGGCGACGACAACGACTCCCTGAGGCACATCTTCCAGGCCACGGGCGTGCTCCCCAACGAGGCCGCCCACTACACCGAGATGAAGCTCATCGAGGACGCGGGCAGCCGGGCGGTGCAGTTCCGGGGGACCCTGGACGGGCGACCGGACGTGGCCATCGCCACTCGCTACGAGGTGCGGCCCTGCGAGCCGGGGGTGCGGGTGCGCACCGAGCTGGTGAACATGGAGCCGGACCCGATCAGCGTCACCCTCATCGACGGCTTCTACTCCGGCGGGCGCGAACACCTGCCCTTCAGCCCCCTGCCCGGCGCCGGCTTCGAGCACCCCTCCTTCGGGCTCAGCACCCTGGGCGACGCGGTGGTGGGCGCGCCCTGGGTCGCCTACGCAGCGCACAGCGATCCGGCCGCGGCCTACGCCACGATCGGGTGCAACGTGCCGTTGAGCTGGGGCTTCCAGAGCGACAACGTGGCGTCCAACGGCACCAAGACCCGCCCCCTGGCTTACGGCGAGTGGCTGGTCTACGAGCGGTTCATCGCGGTGGCGCAGGGCGAGTCCGTGGCCGACGCCGCGAACGTCGCCCTGGAGGTCCGGCGTCAGCTCTTCGACGAGGAGTACGTCGTGATCGACGGCCTCGTGGCGGCGGAAGGCGAAGGCGACGTGCCCATCGGGCAGGGCCTGCGCGCCTCGGTGCACGTGTCTGCGGGCACGGCGGAGACCCCCGCGGCCGAGCGCACCCCCTGGAACCACTCCCTCGTGGACTCCGACGGCGCCTTCCACCTCGCGGTGCCCTCCAACGGCACCTACGTGCTCGAGGTGGAGAGCTACGGCGTGCGCGGCGCCCCCATGGAGGTGACCGTGTCCGACACCAACCTGGACGCAGGCACCCTGCTCGTGCCCCAGGTGGGCCAGGTCACGATCAGCGGCACCGTGGACGGCGAGACGGACTGGCTGCAGGTGTTCGTGGTGCCCGCGGACGACGCCACCGACGAGCAGGTCCGCGCCGCCATGTTCGGCCAGTTCGTGGAGTGCGCGCCGCTGCTCGGGTCGCCCTACGGGGGAGCGCCGGCCTGCAACCGGGTGTTCCTGGGGCCCGACGGCCCGCAGACCCTGGGGATCCTGCCCGGCAACTACGACTTCCTGACGGTCGCGGGCCCGTTCTCGACCCTGGGCGCGGTCCGGAACGTCTCGATCACCGCCGGACAGACCGTGCAGGTCGAGGTCGCCACCGACACCCTGGCGCTCATCAACGGGGGCCTCTCCAGCGACTTCCACGTGCACGGAGGCACGAGCTTCGACAGCAACCTGCCCCACGAGCCCCGGGTGGCAGCGTGGCTCGCGGCGGGCCTGGAGGTCGTGGCCACCACCGAGCACGACGCGGCCTGGGACTTCGCGGAGGCCCGGGAGCGGCTCGGCGCGGACGACCGGCTGCAGGTGATGGTGGGCACCGAGTCCACCGGACACATCCTGTTCAAGTTCCTCGAGGAGAACCCCTACCCGTCGGTGTTCGGCCACTGGAACATCTGGCCCCTGCCCTTCGACCCCGCCGGTCCCTGGCGCGGGGCCCCCTGGGACGAGCTGGTGGAGCCGGGCCAGCTCTTCGACCGGGCCGTGGAGCAGGGCTGGGATCGGGACGACGGCGTGCTCCAGCTCAACCACCCGGTGGAGGACGCGCTGTTCGCGCGCGACCAGGGCTACGTCACCTCCATCGGCATCGACGCCACCCTGCCGCTTCCCACCGAGTTCGACGGCACGCCGGCCAGCACGTTCCTGTACACGCCCCCCGGAGCGACGTTCGCCAACAGCGACTACAACGTCCAGGAGGTGATGAACGGCACGAACAACTTCCACTTCCCGAGCTACCGGGCCTTCTGGCACTACCTCATGAACCAGGGGATCTTCCGGGCCGGCACGGCCAACGCCGACAGCCACACCCTGACCGACAACATCGTCGGCACCCCCCGGACCATCGTGTACAGCGAGGACACCGTCGCGGACTTCGACCCCGCGCGGTTCAACGCCGCCCTCAAGAACGGGCGCGCCTTCGGCACGAACGGGCCGGTCATCGAGACCGAGATCAGCTGGGACGGCGCCGACCCGGCGACCCCCGGCCTGACTCCCTTCACCCCCGGCGCCGGCGCGATCCTGAACGTCCGGATCGAAGCGGCTCCCTGGGTGCCCATCGCCGAGGTGCGGATCCTGGTGAACGGGGCCGAGGTCCGCACCATCACGGACGAGCTGAGCCACCCCGCGGATCCGTTCGACAACGAGGGCATCCGCCGCCTGGATCTGGACATCGCCCTGGACGGCCTGCTGCCCACCGACGGCAGCGACGCGTGGCTCGTGATCGAGGCCGGCGCGCCCCTCGTGGAGCACGCGGACCTGGACTGCGACGGCTTCCCGGACACGGCCGACAACAACGGCGACGGCATGATCGACTGGCGCGACGTCGAGGAACTCACCGAAGAACCCGACGACACCGCGTGCCTGGAGTCCTCCGGGCCCCAGGCCCTGCCTCCGCCCCCGGACCGCGCGGACGACGCCTGGCTCTTCTGGATCGTGACGGGGGATGGATACCCCCTGTCGTTCACCAACCCGTACGTCATCGATCGCGATGGCAGCGGCGCCTTCGATGCGCCGGGGGTGGCCCGATGAAGACCCTCCTGATCGCGCTGCTCGCCGTCCTGGCTGTTCCGGCGTCCGCCGCAGCCCAGGATCCCTGCGCCCACAGCGGGTTCGGCCTGGGGGTCGGACCCACCCGGGCGGGCCTGCTGGACGGAGATCTCGGAGCCGGCTGGCGCGCCTGCGGCCGCAAGGAGATCGGCCTGTCCGCGGGCGGCGGCCTGACCGTGGACCTCCCCAACTTCTACGGCCGCCTGAGCGCTCCGGTGGCGCTGGACGGCAGCTGGACTCCCACGGACCGGCTCGAGGTGTTCGCCCAGATCGAGCTGCTGCGGGTCGAATACCTGATCACGCCCCTCGCCTCGAGCGCCATCGGCCTGGGCTTCACCAGCGTCGGTGTGTCCTACGGGTTCTTCCGGAACGAGACCCTGGCCCTGGCCGCCCACACCCGGCTCGTGCTGCCCACGGCGGTGCCGCTGTACCAGAACGCGCTGCCCTTCTCGATGGACGTCGGCCTCGCCGGGCAGCTCGAGCTGAGCCGCCACATCGGCCTGCACGGGGACGCCAACATCCTGCTGCAGGCGATGGCCGGCAAGGGCGCCGCGGCCCCGCGCGGGGGCGGCACCGTGATCCTGGGCGCGCAGTTCGTGCCCATCCCCGAGGTGGCCGTCGTCATCGACGCCAAGGCCCGCTTCGGGTGGGGCCCCGATCCCCTGGACATGCTCGCCGCCGCGGTGGGGCTGCGGTTCTCGGACTGCAAACGCTTCGGGTTCGAGATCGACGCGACGATCCCCCTGGCGGGCCGGGACCGCACCGCCGTCGCCCTGGAGCTTCGGGGCAGCGTGCGCTTCGGGACCATCGCGCGGCCGCAGTGGCCGGACAGCGAAAAGAAGGGCAAGAAGAAGAAGCCCCTCTCAGTCCCGCCAGAGGCGTAGCACCGTCGGCTCCAGCTCCACGGCGAGCTGGGGCACGGTGATCGCGCCCGTCGCGTCGGCCTGGACCGTGCCCTGCATGGCCCCGAAGGACCACCCGATCACCTCGCCGGGTCGCGCGCGAAACCCCTGCACCCGGCGGGGCGTCACGTCGACGAACACCGGCACGGCGCCGTCCAGCCGGTCGCCCACCGTCGGGTAGCCGGGCTGCGGCGGATCCTCGCCGTCCCCATCCAGGACGTACAGGGGCACCGCGAACTCGTCGATGGAGTCGACGATCCCCGCCGCCTCCCACCGCAGGGACCGGCCCCAGGCCCCGGCGATGTCTCCCGTCCAGCCCGTGTCTCCGGGCGTGCCCACGGAGCCCGCGTACCCCGCGTTGTCCGACCACGTCTGGTTGCCGTTGCCGGAGCCGTCCCCGGGATCATCGTTGACGGAGCTGGCCGTGAAGGCGGGGTGCGCCAGATCCCGGCGCACGAAGGCGACCTCGTCGAACACGGGGTTGTACCCGGCGTCCCACCAGCTCCCCCCGAGCACCGGATCGCTGCTGCCGTGGCCGCCCTCGTCCCACACCGCGTAGTGGGCGACGTGGTGCTGCTGGAGCGCCTCGTACAGGGACAGGCCGGTGAGGGGCGACGGGTGCACGACCGCGCCGAAGTGGATGGTGGGGTCGTCCTTGCCGTGCTTGAGGAAGATCCGCTGGTCACGCGACTCGGGGCTGTCCTGCAAGGCCCGGGCGAGGTCCTGCCGATCCCAGCACCCCAGCCCCGCGCCGTCGGGCGCGTTGGTGGCGGGGGTTCCCCACAGGCCGCTGAGCTGATCGATGCGCAGCGGGCGGTGGTTGCGGGCCACCATCTGGCCCAGGGTGCCGCGGGCCCAGGCGAAGTGGCGGGCCCAGAGCAGACCGAGGACCGCGGCGCCGGCGCCCCCCATGGAGCTGCCGGACACATAGACGCGCTCGGGGTCGGCGCCCTCCTGCTGGTCGAGCACCCACCGCACCAGGTGCAGCACCCGCCGCGCCGTGTAGGGCGGGGTGGAGGCCGACGCGGCGTCCTCATCACCATCGGGCAGCTGATCCGAGTAGCCCCACCAGTAGGTGTTGGCGGGGTCGTGGGGGAGGATCCGGAACTCGGCGTCCGAGCCCGCCGTGCCGGCGGAGCCCCCGAACCCGTGCAGGCTCACCCGGACGGGCAGGGGCGCCGCGGACGTGGCCCCCGTGGGCACCGTCACCCGCGCCGTGAAGGTGCGGCCGGCATGGCCCGGCGCGTCCAGGAAGTCGTCGGTGACCTGGTCCAGGGTCAACCGGGTG
Source organism: uncultured Pseudomonadota bacterium (assembly GCA_937891735.1). Taxonomy (GTDB): domain Bacteria; phylum Myxococcota_A; class UBA796; order UBA9615; family UBA9615; genus JAGSHC01. The sequence goes on from CALAGR010000197.1 coordinate 25,364, forward strand.
TAGCCGCCGTTGGTGTACACGGTCTCCACCACCACCGGCTCGGGGGGCTGGATGGTGTCCTGCACGGTGACCGTGAAGTCCGACTCCACGCGGCGGGTGGCGTCCTGGGCGACCACCTGGATCGTCCAGGTGGCGGGGCCCTGGGTGAAGTCCGGCCGGAAGTGCAGCGCACGGGTGGGCTCGTCCCAGGACGCGCCGGGGGGCAGGCCCGTGAGCCACACCCGCACGTCGTCGCCGTCCAGGTCCGACACGTCCAGCACCACGTCCAGATCCGCCTCCTCGGGTGCGCTGATCGCGCCGGGGCTGACCACGACGGGCGCGGCGTTCAGGGCCTGGAACGTGGCCTGCGCGCTCTGCCCGCCCAGGGCCACCGCCACGGTGTGAATGCCCCGGGCCAGCGCCGGCGCCTGGGCCTGGAGCGAGTCGTCCACCAGCTCCGCCGCGACGGGCTCACCGTCCAGGGTCACCGTCGCCCCCACCGCGAAGGCGGTGCCGTCGATGCGCAGGAGGAATGGCTGCCCGCCGGGGGCCGGACTCGGGCTCAGGCCGGTGATCGCCAGGGAGACGGGAGGCGGCGTGGGCGCCTCGGTGAGGTCGTCGTCGTCAGCCGGCGGCAGGTCCGCGGGCGGGGTGGCGCAGCCCGGGAGGAGCAGGAGGACCAGGGGAAGCCATTTCATGGGGACCGAGTGTACGTCGGTTCCGCTGGCGGACTGGTGGGCCGAGCGGGGTAGACTGAGGGCCCAAACCCCCAGGAGGCGCCATGGCCACCAAGGACACCCAGCTCGGACAGGTCGTCTGGTACGACCTCTTCACTCCCGACGCAGCAGCCTCGGCCGAGTTCTACGGGGCCCTCACGGGCTGGCAGATCCAGACCATGAACATGGGCAACCGCACCTACTCCATGTTCGTGGACGGCAAGGAGGGCATCGGCGGGCTCGAGCCCAAGGACGGCCCGGGACCGGGGCACTGGATCGGCTACGTGCGGGTGCGCTCCCTGGCCGAGACGCTCGACAAGGTCACGGAGCTGGGGGGCATCACCCTCAAGGAGCCCACCTCCATCTCCCCCACCTCGGCCTACGCCATCTTCCGGGACCCCCAGGGGGCGGTGTGCGGGATCTACGCGGACGAGCACGATCCGGGCCGCGGCGAGCGTCCCGACGTCGGCCGCTTCACCTGGTCGGAGATGGGCGCGGAGCAGTCCGACGCGGCGCGGGAGTTCTACCTCGCGGTGTTCTCCTGGGAGCTGGGCGACTCCATGGACATGGGCCCCGGGGGCACCTACCAGATGCTGCGGGCGGCGGGCACGGACTGGCACATCGGCGGCCTGTACGACAAGTCGCACGAGTCTCCGAACGCCTTCTGGGCTCACTACATCACCGTCCCGGCCCTCGGTCCGGCCCTGGAGCTGGTCAAGGAGCGCGGCGGCACCGTGCTGTTCGAGCCCCAGTCCGTCGGCGGTGGGGACCACATCGTGCAGTGCATCGATCCCCAGGGCTGCATGTTCGCGCTGCACGCCCGGGCCTGACCTCGCGGGGTATCTTCCCGCCCTCAGGAGGATCCATGTCCCGACCGCTCGTGTTCCCGTTGCTCGCCACCCTCGCCGCCGCCAGCCTCGCGCTGCCGGGCTGCATGCCCTCCGACAGCGAGCCCGACGCCGCGCCCCAGCTGGGCCCGGACGCCCCCCAGGCGCGGATCCGCGGGCTCCTGCGGCTCGGCAACGGCGGTCCGTGGATCGGCGGCGAGGTGGAGCGGTTGCAGCTGCTGCTCGACGGCGCCGAGGCCGAGAGCATCGAGTGGACCTCCGAGGCCGGCGCCACCTGGACCGACGGCGACGTCGTGCACTGGACCCTGCCCCGCATGGACGAGGCGGCCCTGGGCGTGCAGGTCGTCACCACCGACGGTGAGGCCCTCAGCGCGGAGTTCACCTTCGGGCTGCACTGGAGCTACGACGAAGCGGCCCTGGAGTTCGCCGTCAGCCCCGCCGCCACGGGCCAGATCGACCCGTCCCCGGACGCCATGAGCGAGTGCCACCTGGCCATCGCGAGCAACGACGTGCCCCACGTGATCTGGCGAAACGACACCCACGCCCAGCTCTGGTACGGCTGGTTCAACGGCACCACCTGGCAGAACGAGCTGGTGGACGGCCCCGGCTTCGACGTGGGCGGACAGATCGGCAACGTCATGGACATGGTCCTGGACTCGGCCGGCAACCCCCACATCGTCTACTACTACTCCGACGACCCCACAGAGGTCCGCTACGCCAAGAAGTCCGGGGGCGTCTGGACCCGCGAGGCCGCCAACCCCACCTACGACAACTACGGCGGACATCTCGGCATCGCGCTGGACCCGGCCAACGGCCAGCGCCCCACCATCGTGTTCACCTACCCCTACGGCAGCGACGAGGAGCCCGTCGTGACCTACCGGGCGAGCGCCAACACCTGGGTCGAGGCGGTCTACAGCGCCGCCGGCAACGGCGACGACTTCACCGGCGGTCTGGCCTTCGACACCGCGGGCACCCTGCACTTCACGTTCAACCCGTACCCCACCGATGTGATGACGTGGAGCGCCAGCGGCGGCTTCGGCTCCCGGGATGCGATCAACATCCTCAACACCTCCTACACCACCCTGCTGGTGCTGGACGCGGTGCAGCAGCCCATCGTCATGACGGACTCGCTGATGGGCCACAAGGTCGGGAACGCCTGGATCCAGTCGGCCTGGGAAGCCGCCGAGATGAGCTACTACGACCTGGCCGTGGACAACGTCGGCGGTCCCCGGCTGGCGGTGCGCCACGGAAGCAACCTCGAGCTGGCCCAGCTGAACTCCGAGAGCTACTGGCTGTACACCGAGATCGACGCGATGGACAGCAACACGCCATCCATCCGGGTGGACTCGTCCAACGTCAACCACGCGGCGTACATCAAGAGCGACGAAGTCTGGTTCTGGTAGGCGGCGCGCGGGAGGACGCGTGATGCGCGCGCTCACACACCGTTGGATGCTGGGCTTGCTGGGCCTGCTCCTGCTGTCCGGATGCCCCGACCCCAACCGCGACGACGACGACGACACGGCGGACGACGACGACACCTCGGCCGACGACGACGACACCACCGGGGGCAACCAGGCCCCCGTCGTGTCCATCGGCGCCCCCGATGACGGCGACACCCTGAACACGCCGTCCGCCGTCAACCTGATGGGCACGGCCGAAGATCCCGAGGACGGCGGCCTCAGCGGCGCGGCCCTGGTGTGGACCTCGGACCTCGACGGCACCCTGGGCACCGGCGAGACGCTGACCACCCCCCTGTCCGAGGGGCTGCACCAGATCGAGCTGCGGGCCACCGACTCGGGCGGCGCGGTGGGCGTGGACGCCATCTCCGTCACCGTGACCTCGGTCAACGAGGCGCCGGTGGCGTTCATCGACTCGCCGGCTGACGCCTCGTACTTCGTGGAGGGCAGCACCATCGTCCTGGCGGGCCACGCCGACGACGCCGAGGACGGCGCCTTGGGCGGCGCGTCCCTGTTCTGGACGAGCAGCGCGGACGGCGCGCTGGGCAGCGGCGCCACCGCGACCATGTCCTCGCCGTCCATGGGCGTGCACACCATCGTGCTGACCGCGGTGGACAGCCAGGGGGCCCAGGGGCTCGCGAGCATCACCCTCGAGGTGACGCCGCTGGGCCAGAACATCCCGCCCACCGCCACGATCAGCGCCCCCGCCAACGGCTCGACGTGGATCGAGAACGCCACCATCACCTTCGAGGGCAGCGCCACGGACCCCGAGGACGGGGTGCTCACGGGCACCGACATCGACTGGTGGTCCGATCAGGACGGCGCCCTGGGCACGGGCAGCCCCCTGAGCACCGGCGCGCTCAGCATCGGCACTCACACCATCACCCTGACCGCCTCCGATGGCGAGGGCGCCACGGGCACCGACACGATCACCATCACCGTGAACCCGGCGGGCAACACCGCCCCCACCGTGACCATCACCGGCGGCGCGGGCACCTACGTCGGCGGCGCCACGGTGACCCTGTCGGGCACGGCCACGGACCCGGAGGACGGGACCCTGTCCGGCGCCTCGCTGGCGTGGACATCGTCGCGGGATGGCGCTCTGGGCACAGGCAGCCCCCTCGCCACGGCCGCGCTGTCCGTGGGCACCCACACGATCACCCTGGTGGGCACCGACAGCGGCGGCGCCTCGGCCACGGCCCAGGTGACGGTGACGATCCTGCAGCCCAACACGGCTCCCACGGTGACGATCACGGCGGGCGCGGGCACCTACGACGCCGGCGACCCCATCTCCTTCGCGGGGGTGGGCACGGATCTCGAGGACGGCGCCCTCACCGGCGCGGCGCTGGTCTGGTCCTCCAACGTGGACGGCGTGATGGGCACGGGGGCCGCCATCACCTACGCCTCGCTGACCGCGGGCACGCACACGATCACCCTGAGCGGGGTGGACAGCGGCGGCTTGTCCGACAGCGACGCGATCAGCGTCACCATCAACCCGGTGCAGGTGAACCTGGCCCCCAACGCCGTGCTGACGGGTCCCGCCACGGCGGATACGGGGGTCAGCGCGACCTTCGACGGCAGCTCGTCGTCGGACAACGACGGCACGATCCTCGACTACACGTTCGACTTCGGCGACGGCACCGTGGTGAGCGGGGCGACCGCGACCACGGCGCACACCTGGACGGTCACCGGGACCTGGACGGTGACGCTGACGGTCACGGACGACGACGGCGCCACCGGCTCGGCCGCCATGACGGTGACGGTCTCCGAGGCCCCCCAGCTGCCGGTCATCGCCGACCAGAGCGGCGAGTTCGGGAGCCGCTGCGACCTCGCCGTGGACAACGCCGACGTGCTGCACGTCGTGTATCGGAACACCACCCACAGCCAGCTCTGGTACGCGTTCAGCAGCGGGACGACCTGGACCACCCTGCTGGTGGACGGCCCGGGCTTCGACCTGGGCGGCCAGGTCAGCACCTCGTTCGCCATCGCCGTGGACACCGGCGGGGACCCCCATATCGTGTACGCCTTCACCGACGAGCCGGGGGTGGTGCACTACGCCACCTGGAACGGCGCCGCGTGGACCCGCGAGATCGTCAACGGGACGTACACCGACTACGGCGGGCATCTCGGCGTCGCCCTGGATCCGGCCAACGCACAGCGGCCCACGGTGGTCTTCACCTCCCCCTACGGGAGCGACGAGGAGCCGGTCGTCGCCTGGCGGGCCGGCGCGGGCAGCTGGACGGAGGAGGTGTACAGCAGCGCGGGCAACGGGGACGACTTCACGGGCGGGCTGGCGTTCGACACCGCGGGCACCCTGTGGTTCGGGTTCAACCCCTACCCCACCGACGTGATGACCTGGACCGCGTCGGGCGGGTTCGGGGCCCGGGACTCCGTCAACATCCTCAACACGAGCTACTGGACCCCCCTGACCCTGGACGCGCTGGGGCAGCCCGTGATCATGACGGACGCCCTGATGGGCCACCGGGTGGGCACGAGCTGGGTGCAGTCGGCCTACGAGTCGGTGGAGGTCAGCTACTACGACATCGGCAGCAACGCCGCCGGCGACATCCGCATGGGGGTGCGCCACGGAGGCGCCATCGAGCTCGGCACCCCGACGCCGTATTGGCTGTACGACTACCAGGGCCCGATGGACGCGACGCCCTTCGGGGTGGACGTGGACTCCCAGGCCCTGACGCGGGCGTGCTTCTTCCGCTCGGGCAACCTGATGGTCTTCTAGCCCGCAGGCATGAGCGACGACCTGCACAGCGCCTTCGCCACCGCCACGCGGAGCGCCTTCGCGGCCCCCCTGCGCGGCGGGTTCGTGGTGAGCGCGGTGGGCGCGGACGCGTGGGAGGCGGCCTGGCAGCAGGTCCGGCCCCTGTGCGCCATGCGCGAGCGTGGACCCCAGGACACCCCGTACACCGCGGACGAGCTGGCGGGGTTCGGGGCGCTGGGTCGCTCGCTGGCGCCACGGCCCCTGCGGCACCACCTCGTGATCCACGAGGCCGGCGGCGAACTGGTCGGCGTGTCCCGCGGGGCCCAGCGCCTCCGCGCGGACTGGTGCATGTCCCTGACCGCGATCAAGCCGGCCTTCCAGCGGCAGGGGATCTACTCGGGGCTGCTCTCGCGCCTGCTGCCCCTCCTGCGGGACATGGGGTTTCGCCAGGTCACGAGCCACCACCGCGCCGACAACAGCGCGGTCCTCGTGCCGAAGCTGAAGGCAGGGTTCCTGGTGACGGGGGTTCAGGTCAGCCCCATCAGCGGACTGATGGTGGAGCTGACGCGGCCCCTCAGCGAGGGCCTGGCCGCGGCCTACCGCTCCCGGATCGACGCCGACCGGGACCCGGGCGAGCCGTGATCCGTTCGCGACGATCAGCCGGACCCGCGGGACGGAGGCGTGCTAGATCGGCCGCGTCATGAGCAACGCCGCCATCACTCCCCGCCAGGCCGCCGTCACCCAGGTCATGTCCGCGACCCTCACGTCGCTCGCGCACTCCGGCCGCCTGCACCCCATGGCGCGGTCCTGGAGCGAAGGCGTGGAGCGGTTCGGCGACATCCCCTACAAGGATGGGTTTCGCCGCCAGCACCGGCTGGACGTGTACCGCCCCACCCGCACCGACGGCCCCCTGCCGGTGATCCTGTACGTGCACGGCGGCGGCTTCGGGCTGCTCAGCAAGGACACCCACTGGATGTTCGGCCGCGGCTTCGCCCGGCAGGGGTACGTGGTCGTGTCCATCGACTACACGCTGTCCGGGCAGGCCCCCTTCCCCGCCGCGGTGCAGGACACGTTCGAGGCGTTCCGCTGGGTGCACGACAACGTCGCCCGGTACGGCGGCGATCCCAGCCGCGTGGCCATCGCGGGGGAGTCCGCCGGCGCGAACCTGGCCCTCGCCCTGACCGTGGCCCAGTGCTGGGAGCGGCCCGAGCCCTGGGCCCGCGAGGTGTTCGATCTGGCCGGCGAGCACGGCGTCGCCAAGGCCGTGCTGCCCGCCTGCGGGATGCTGCAGGTGAGCGCCCCCGAGCGGTACCTGTCCAACGAGGCGATCCCCGCCTGGATGCGGGACCGGATCGCGGTGGTGTGCCGCCGCTACCTGCCGGATCCGGCCGCCGTGCCGTCCCTGGATCTGGCCGATCCCATCTGCTTCCTCGAAACCGCCGAGCCTCCGCAGCGGCCCCTGCCCGCCATCTTCGCGCCCTGCGGCACCAACGATCCGGTCAAGGACGACACCCGGCGGCTCGACGAGGCGCTGCGCCGCTTCGACGGGACATCGGAGATGAAGTGGTACCCCGGCGGGATCCACGCCTTCCACGCGTTCATCTGGCGGCCGCTGGCCCGGGAGTGCTGGTCGGATCAGCTGCGGTTCCTGCGCGCCCACCTCTGAGCGGTCACCGCAGCGGCGTCATCGACTACCCAGAGAGCTCCGCGAGGAGCTGATCGATCCAGCCGCGGGCCGCCTCGGACCGCTGCTCGATGTCGCCCGGCGACGGAACGAAGACCAGCGCCATGAGCCTGGCGTGCGCCTGCGGCGGCAGATCCTCGGCGAGGTAGCGCATGCCGAAGTCGAAGCGGTCCGGGCAGTAGCGGGCGCGCAGCAGGGTCACCAGGGGGGCGACCTCCAGGGCCTGAAAGCGGGACAGCGCGTCCAGCGGCCGGTTGCGGCGGACCTCCTTGAGCACGAACCGGTCGAGCATCGCGCGCCGGGCCGCGATCTGGGCGACGACCCGGTGTATGCGCCCCTGGTGGGCGCCGCGGTCGAAGGCCCGCCCCGCCTGCACCAGCCCGTCCCGATCCAGCAGGACCAGGGCGTCGCCGTGCCGCTCCGGCTCCAGGAACCTCCCCTGCGCGCTGACCTTCATCACCACCAGATCCACCAGCGTGTCCGGGCTCGCGCGCTGCAGCCGGTACAGGCGCTGGCTGTGCCCGTGCATCGTGGGCTCGGGGACGGGCCAGGTCAGATCGATGCCGCCGGTGGCGTGCAGGACCTGCTCCGCCCGCGCAAAGGTCGCCGCCACGGCCTCGTCCCGCACGATGGCCACCAGATCCAGGTCCGACCACACGTCCGCGCGCCCGAACGCCGCCGAGCCGCCTTCCCAGAGCGCGCGGGTCGTGTCCAGCTCGGCGAGGCCGGCCGCGAGCAAGCCCCGCAGCGCGTCGCGGTCGAGCATCAGCTCTTCTTCCGCAGCTCGCTGCGCACGATCTGGAGCATGCCGGCGATCCCCCGGTGGGCCACCCGGATCAGGCGCGCCGAACCGCCCGCGTACACGGAGGTGACCGAGTGATCCAGCTCCGTGCCGCCCCACAGCACCACCGCGTCCGAGCCCCGCATGTCCGCCTCGGCCCGGCGCTTCTCCCGACGCCGGGTGCCGCTCACCAGGTTGAGGTCCGGCGCGTCGGCGTGCGCATCAGCGAGGAGCTTGAGCTGCTTGCGGTAGGCGGGGGATCCGCCCACCACGGTCATCCTGGCCACGCCCTGATCGATGCAGGCCTGCACGAAGCCGTGGAAGTTCGCCTGCACGTCCGAGCCGCCGCTGATCTCGCAGCGGTCCTTGGGCACGTGCACCACCACGGTGTTCGCGTCGGGCGCGAAGGCGACCTCGCGGCTGACGAACGCCACCCGCTCCACCAGCACCGCCATCAACTCCTGGGGATGCGCGAGCACGAGGGCCTCGAGGAACTCCCGGGGCCGCTGCAGCAGCAACCCGTTGAGGACCTGGAGCATCTCCATGTCGTCGGCGCAGCCCCGGTCCAGCAGCAGCTGGGCGATGGACCGACGTGTCTGCAGGGTGTCGGTCAGGGCGCCGCGCTCGGCGGCGAGCAGCCCCTCCAGGCGAGCCACTTCGGCCCGGGACACCTGCTCCGCCTCCACCGCCACGTCCCGAAGCTCGGTCGCCTCTTCGGACGCCTGAGCCGCGGCCTGCAGCGCGCCGCGCAGGCTCTCGATCTGGTCCTGCGCCTCGGCCACGGCGGACTCGAGCACGTCCCGCTCCGCCCGCAGCTCCGCCACGCGGCCCGCCAGCGGGTTGGGAGGAGCCACCGGCATGCGCGGGCCCTCGGGCGACCGGCCCGCAGACCCGGGGCGCGGCGCCGCCTTGGGCACGGCCCGGGCCGGGTCCAGGGGCTTGACCCCCTGCTTCGCCATCAGCTCCTCGAAGGAGAGGTCGTCGTTGCTCATCGCGGTGAACCCTACATCCCCGAGCCGAAGACCAGTCTGACCGCTCCTGCGTGCAGCGCCGGGTCACGGGCCTCGGGGGCGCCGATGACGAGGTCGTCGCACCCGTCCCCATCGATGTCCGCGGCCACCAGGGCGCTGCCCAGCTGCTCGTTGTCCAGGGCGGACACCACATGCAGCGAGCGCTCCGGATCGTCGCCGAGGACCAGGAAGCCCCCGACACCGCCGTAGTGCACCCTCACGCCCCCGCCCCGCGGTCCCGTGGTGGCGTCGTCGGGGCCCGCCACGGCGAGGTCGAGCACCCCGTCGCAGTCCAGATCGAAGCCGGCCGCCAGGGCCGCGCCGGCCCGGGTGGGCAGCGCCGCCTCCTGGGGTGGC
>CALAGR010000198.1 GCA_937891735.1 uncultured Pseudomonadota bacterium
GAGCAGCGTCAGCCCCCACAGCGTCCCGCGGGCCAGCCCACGCCCCGCCGCCCGAAGCCCCAGGGGGACGGTGACGGGCACGCCGGCCAGGGCCGCGCGATCCGACGCCCACAGCGGATGGAAGTTGAACCACTGGTCCGGGTAGGCCGCCGCGTGCTTGCACACGGCCTGCGCGTAGGCCGCCACGAGGTCCTCGGGCGGCCCCTGGGACGGCAGTTCCTCGCTCAGGATCCGGTAGCGCAGCGGGCCGGTGCGCACCACGGACACGGCGATCACCCGCGCCTGCACCGCCCGGGCGAGCCGGGCCGGCCCCAGGGGCAGCGGCGCGTCCTCCCCCAACAGGGGCACCACCACGGTCTGCTCCGCCGGGGTGCCGGGCAGCGGCCGATCCGCCTTGATGCCCAGCAGCCGCCCCGCTTTGACGGCCTGGAGCATCGCGAGCCCCGAGCGCGCCGTGCCGTCCGCCACGATGGTGTGCATGGAGCCCAGCCCCACCGCGGGATCACCGACCAGCCGCAGCAGCCGCCCTGCCCCGCTGTCCCGGGCCGTCACCGCCACGATGCTGCGCCCGGTGGGTCCCAGGAGGAGCCCCGCGAGCTCCAGGGCGCCGGCGTGCGAGCCGAGCAGCACCGTGGGCCGACCCGACGCGATGGCCGCATCCAGGGCGGCGCGTCCCTCGGGATCGGGCTCCAGCTGGGCCTGGGCGCGCCCCGCGAACAGGTAGTGGCGCTCCAGCAGGTGCACGCCGTAGGCGTCGAAGACCCGCCACGCAGCCCAGTACGGCGACGGCGCACCCAGCCTGCGCATCGCCCGGATCACGCAGATCCGCGGGTGATTCCAGTGTTGGAACCAGGCCCACACCACCGGCAGCGCCAGCAGCCGCGCCAGCCCCAGGGGGAGTCGGGCCAGGAGCCAGGACATCAGCGAAAGGGCCCGGCCCGAGCCGACGGGCACGGAGCGCCAGGGCCCCGGGGGGGAAGGGGGCTTGCCGATCACGGGGGCTCAGGCGGGGCGCGCGCGAATGGCGAGGCTGCTGAGCGTTCGCTCAGGATCGACGCCGTCGTAGAACGCAGACCAGACGTCGGCGAAGCCCTGGTCGAGCTGCTCGACGCTCATGCCGGCGGGGCGGTGCACGACGTGCGCTCCATTGAACTCCTCCCAGGGCCGCCCCAGCAGGCGGTCCTGCTCGTTGACGCGCTCCCACAGCGGGGTCCCCGGGTACGGAGTCACCAGGAAGAACTCGGCCAGATCCAGGTCCGCGGCCCGACACAGCGCCACGATCCGCTCGAAGATCCCCGGGTCCTGCCAGTCTCCACCCAGCCCGAACGAGGCGAACACGTGGATCCCGGACTCCCGCACCCGCGCGAGCAGGTCGATGGCCCGGGTCCACGCCCGCCGGGACGCGCCGACCTCCAGCGCCTTGCGCGAGACCGGATCGAAGCCGAACACCACGTACAGGCTGCGCACGCCGGCGGCGGCCATGGTGGACAACAGCAGCGGATCGGTGTTCAGCGACAGGGTGGAGGTCACGAACAGGGACTTGCCCAGGGGCTGCAAGGCGTCGAACAGCTCGGTGGTGTAGGCCGCCATGGCCGGGGTCTGGATCATCAGGGTGTCGTCGGCGATGTACACCTCGGGGAACGGGATGGACGCCACGTCGGCGGCCACGTCCTGCACCGGGCGATGCCGCAGGGTGCAGCCGAAGAGGCGGGGCAGGCTGCACGCCTCGCACGCGAAGGGGCAGCCGCGCACGGCCTGCACCAGCCCGGCCTGCCACTCGTAGGCCTCCGGGTGGGGGATCACGTCCCGCCGGGGCTGCGGCAGACCGGCGAGGCTCGGCACGGTCATGCCGCTGTAGCGCCGGCGCAGGGTGCCGGCCGCCACGTCCGCCAGGATCTGCGCCCACAGGCCCTCGGCCTCCCCCACGGCCACGGCGTCGGCGTGCAGTCCTGCGTCCGCGGGGTGGCTGCTGGGGTGCATTCCTCCAGCCACCACGGGCACCCCCAGCGCCATGAAGCGGTCCCCGATGCCGTGCGCGTCGGTGGCCTGGGGGGTGAAGTAGGACAGGGCCACCAGATCCCAGGGCTGGTCGTAGGGAACGGGGTCGACGTTCGCGTCCACCGCGACGACCTCGTGCTCCTGGGGCGTCAGGGAGGCCAGGATCGGCACGCCCAGAGCCGGCGGCGTACGAAACCGCCCCACGCCGTAGCGGTTCAGGGTCGTCGCCAGGGCCGGGCGCGACTCCAGCAGCTTGCGAAAACGCGGATACACGAGCAGCACACGCACCGATCAGGCCCTCCCGAGCATCTTCATCACCCGCCTTCGGATGGGGGCGTAGTCGGCCCAGGTGGGCTGACGCCGTCCCAGCAGCCCGTTCATGCGCTGCAGCAGGCCCACCACGGGGCCCTGGGCGGCGGCCAGGTACATCAGGTTCGGCAGGCTCTCGTGGGCCTCGAACAACATCGCGTCGAGCCGCTCCGCGTCCACGTGGGACGACAGGTAGAACTGCCCGGGAACCCGCGGATCGAGCACCGGGGCGGGCAGCCCCTCGGCCTGGACGATCCGGGCGAGCTCGGTGCCGGGGTAGATCCGCATCCGGCTGGTGAGCATGACCGGGTGGTCGGCGGGGATCTCCTCCCGGGCGAAGCGCAGGGTCTCGGCCACGGTGCTCTCCGTCTCGCCGGGTCCTCCGAACAGGAACGACCACATCACCGTGAAGCCCAGTTCCTCGGCCGACCGCGCCATGACCGACAGATCGTCCCGGGCGAACCCCTTGCCGTAGGAGCGGATGGTCTCGGGGGCGGCCGTGTCCGGCGAGCACCAGATCGCGCTGAAGCCCGCGGCCTTCATCGCCTCGAGCACCTCCCGGGACGCGTAGCGCGGGGTGATCCCGCTGGCCCCCAGGCTCACTCCCAGATCTGCGCGCGCCAACGCCTCGCACAGGGCGATGGCATAGGTGGGGGGCGAGTTGAACGTGGAGTCCACGAACTCCACGTGGGGGATCCTCGTGCGCTCCACCAGCTCCCGGATGCAGTCCACCACCTCGTCCACGTCCCCCAGCACGTACTTGCTGGTGCCATCGATGGCGGCGTAGTTGCAGTACACGCACTTGCGGGGACAGCCCCGGCGGCTCTGGACCGGCAGCGGCGCCGCCAGGCGCTTCCAGGGAGCCAGATTCAGCCAGCGCGCGTAGTCCGCGGCGGGGTTCGTGGGGTGATCCGCGGGGCCGAAGAGCACGGTCGGCAAGCGCTCCCCGCCGGTGGCCGCGTCATGGATCCGGGTGACCACCCCTTCCCCCGGCCCCACCACCACGCAGTCGGCGCCCAGGTCCAGCCGCACCGCCTCGGGGGCCATCGACGCCCCCGCGCCGCCGATGACGATCGGACCGGTGCAGCACTCCCGGGCCACGGCGACCAGGGGGCGCACCTCGTCCAGATAGAAGCGCGGCGCCCGAAAGTCGGCGTTGTCGATGTTCCTCACGGTGAAGCCCACCGCGCTCGGCTTCACCTTCGCGATCGTGGCGCGCAGCAGACGCTCCGGACGGCTCGCGAAGGCGAGGTCCAGGACCTGCACCGGCACGCCCTCGCGCTCCGCGGCCTCGGCCACCCGCAGCAGCCCCACAGGCATGGCCGGAACGGGCTTGGTCTCGCGGTTCGGGTTGACCAGGAGCAGGGTCAATTTGCGCTCATCCAGGCCGCGAGGTCGTCCGCCACCCGCGAGTCCAGCCGCACGAAGGCCGGGTACGCGTCCAGCGGCACCTCCAGGGTCAGCACCTGCCCACCGGCCAGCTCCCGCTGGTCGCCGAACAGCCAACGCCACTGCCCCGCCGGCAGCCGGACCTGCATCGTCGTGCCGGGCTCCAGCACCGGCTGCACGAACAGATCGGGACCGAGCAGGTAGCGGTAGTCGATGCGGTCCAGATCGATGAAGTCGAACAGCGAGGTGCCCTCGTCCACGGCCCGGGCCCCCTCCCGGCGCAAATACGGGATCAGCGCGCGGTGCAGTTCCACGAACCGGCGGTAGATGTCCACGGTCTCGTCATCGAAGCGCCAGGGCTCGTGGGCCCCACCGCCCCCGTTCTCCATCACCGGGCTCAGGGCGCCGAGGCCCGCCCAACGCAGCAGCACCTCCTTGGTGCGGCCCAGCTCGCTGCCGTCCTCCCGGTACCCGCCGATGTCGGAGCCGAAGACCACGTACCCGTATGCGGCGGAGTGCCAGAAGTTCAGGAGCGCGGCGCGGATCCCCGAGAAGTCCGCGTCCTGGTCGCCCACCCAGCCGGCCCAGGTGATGTCCCGCGGGGTGAACGCGACGCCGTCGCCGCCCAGGTCGATGCCGTAGTTGTCGATGGGCCGGGACGTGATCAGCCGGTCGTCCCCGAGCACCTGGCGCGTGTGATCGAAGACGTCCTGGTAGTAGCTGTGGCTGTACTCGAGCCGCCCGATGTCCCGCTGGGCCGCCGGCGACCAGCCCGCGAAGGCCGCCAGGAAGTCCGAGCCGTCGGTCTTCCAGCCGTCGATGCCGAGCTCGAGCACCGGCTCCATCAGCCCGTGCCACCAGTCCACCGCCTCGGGGTTGGCGAAGTCGACCAGCGCGCCGTCGCCCTTCCACCACTCCAGCACCGCCGGGCCTGCGTCGCCTTCCTGCTCCTGCATGAAGTAGCCGCCGGCCACGCCCTCGTCCCAGACCTGACCCGCGTCCACGTTCACCATCTGGGTGATCCACAGGAACACCCGCACGTCGCGGGCGTGCAGACCGTCGACCAGGCCCTGGGGGTCCGGAAACAGCGCGGGATCCCAGGTGAAGTCGTTGTAGGCGGTCTCCCAGGGGGAGTCGATGATCACGGCGCCCACGGGGATGTCCCGATCCAGGTAGCCATCCACCAGGGCCAGGACCGACTCCTGGGTCGACTCGTCCTCCCAGACCCAGGGCTCGTGGGTCCACGCGGGCCACGGCGGCTCGGGATCCGGTGGCGGGGTCGGATCCTCGGTGATCGGGTCCGGGGCCACGCAGCCCGCGGCGAGGACCAGCGCCAGGAGCGCGCAGGCCGACCTCATCCTTCGTCTCGCAGGCGCGGCTGCACGACCACGTCCCCGAGCACCAGCGCCTGACAACCCAGGCGCTCCCCTTCTTCGTTGCCGCGCTTCACCACGCTTCGCCGGCCCCGGGGCCGACCCGCGTGGCGCTCGCGCAGGCCCGGCTCCGTCAGGTGCTCCTCCCCCTCGATCACGCGGACCCGACACTCCCCGCACAGGCCCAGCCCGTGGCAGTTGTCGAGCTTGAAGACGCCCGAGTACAGGCAGACGCCAGCAGCCTTTGCGGCCTGCCGGATGGAGGCGCCCACCGCGACCTCCGCTTCCTTGTCCTGCCCAGCGAACGTGACCCGGGGCATCAGACCGCCTTGGCCGCCGACCGCCCCTTGAACTGCGGCGTGCCGGCGGCCCCCTCCCGCGGCACCGCGTGCACGAAGCACCCCCACTGGACCTTCTCATCGAGCCGGCAGGACCAGACCAGCTCGCCGTCGTGCACGGTGATGTCAGGGCAGCCGTCGCACATGTTGGTCTGCCCGTCGGGCATGTGGTCGATGGGCTGGATGATGAGGACCGACTGCAGGTGCACGGTCCTGGCCAGGCGCGTGGGGTGCGTCAGGCTCGAGCCGAGCCAGCGTCCGGCGCTCTTGCGCACTCCCTTGTCGAACAGGCCGAAGACCGGGAGCATCGCCCGGCCCATGGAGGTCACGCTGGGCTTGCTGTAGGCCAGGTAGCGGCCGGTGAACAGGTGGTGGCCGTTCTGCACGAACTCCATGAAGCGGGGACCCACGTAGCCGTGGATCCGCTCCCCGTCGCCGAAGCGCGCGCCGATGGTCCACTTCAGGGACGCCGGATCGACCGTGCCCCCCAGGTACGCGGCGGGCGCGAAGAGGGGCTCCCGGGTGCGGATCAGCTCCACCACCTCGGGGGTCGTCAGGGGCTCTGCGTTCAGCTCCTGGTCCAGGTAGACCGAGTCGTCCCGGGCGATCTTCTTGCCGTGCGCGTAGTAGTCGAACTCCTCGCTGCGCATGGTGCGGAAGAGGATGAACACCATCGTGTGCACGCGATGGATGTTCGTGGCGGCCCAGTCCATCAGGTCCGGCACGAACCTGGCGGTGTGCCGGTACACCGTCATGTTGAAGGCGCAGCCGATGTTGCCCACGTCCGCGATCATCTGGGCGTAGTGCTCGCGCAGCTCACACAGCTCGATCTCGTTCTTGCCGTGCCAGCCCTTGCGCTTCTGACCGCTGTCGATGTGGAACGTGAAGCCCGCCACGCCAGCCTCCACGAGGGCGTCGAGCATCGCCTGATCCAGGTCAATCCCGTTCGTGTTCACGATGGGCTTGAGCCCGTAGTCGTGCCGCACCATCCGCACGATCTCGACGATGTCGGGGTGCGTCAGGGGGTCTCCGCCGGCGATCGAGATGGAGTCGACCTTGCGCTTGCTGGTGAAGATGTCGAGGTCCGAGCGCACCTGATCCAGCGACTTCTCGCTGTTCGGATCGTTGCGGGAATAGCAGCCTTCGCAGGTCAGGTTGCACTTCTTGGTGGGCTCCAACCAGCCGAGCACGTTGTCCGTGAGCGACCAGGGCATCCGGAACATGGTGGTCGGATCGACGGGCGACTGATGCAGTTGCATGGGGCTCCTTGCCGCGGCTCCCCGCCGCGAACGAGCACGCTATGGCCTGATCGCGGGCTGGCTACATGATCAAGGTCAGGGTTTCCAGCGGCGGAGATCACCCCGGGCGTGATGCCCTCGCGCGGGTGAGCCGGCCGGCCGGATCCCTCGATTCCATCGGCACCCGGAAGCCCCCGGTGCACGCGGGTAGGATGCGCGGATGCGATGGAAGAAGAACGCGGGCCTCACCGCGACCGTTCAATGCGCCGGGTGAGCTAGCAAGCTCCCGCCGGCGGCGTTGGAGGAGGCACTACGACATCTTCCGAGGACGGCGGACCCCCGCCTCCTCCTGGGGCACCTGCATGCCGACGACGCGGGCATCGTCGCCCTGACGGACGAGATCGCGCTGGTGCAGACCGTCGACTTCTTCACCCCCGTCGTGGACGACCCCCGCGACTTCGGGCGCATCGCCGCCGCCAACGCCCTGTCCGACGTCTTCGCGATGGGGGGCAAGCCGCTGTCGGCCCTCAACATCGTCTGCTTCCCCGACGACCTGCTGGATCCGGGCGTGCTCGGCGAGATCCTGGCGGGCGGCCTGGAGATCATCACCGAAGCCGGCGCGGTGCTCGCGGGGGGCCACTCCGTGTCCGACAAGGAGCTCAAGTACGGGCTCGCCGTGACCGGAGTCGTGCACCCCGCGCGCTTCTGGCACAACGCCTCGGCCCGGCCCGGGGACGTGCTCGTGCTGACCAAGGGGCTGGGCACGGGGTTGCTGAGCACCGCCTTGAAGAAGGGAAAGCTCAGCGACGATCAGGCGGCCCTGCTCATCAAGTCCATGAGCACGCTCAACGCCGCCGCGGCCACCGCAGCGCGCGGCCTGGACGACCAGCGCCCCGGAGCCATCGGGGCCGTGACCGACGTGACGGGCTACGGCCTGGTGGGCCACGCCTCGGAGATCGCCCGGGCCTCGGGGGTCAGGATCGTGCTCCAGGCAGGCGCGCTGCCCGAGCTTCCGGGGGCGCTCGAGGCATCCCGCCGGGGCTTTCACACCCGGGGCGAGGAGCCCAACGCCATCTACGCGGGGCTGCAGACGGCCCCCGGCGTGGACAAGCACCTGCGCAGCCTCGCCCTGGATCCCCAGACCTCGGGCGGGCTGCTGATCGGCGTGCGGCAAGAAGATGTGGTGGAGCTGCAGGCCCGGCTCGGCGACGCCGGGGCAGGGGCACAGATCGTCGGGGGCGTTCACCAGGGTGACGCAGGAGTGCACCTGGACGCGTGATCGCGGCCTGGGCACAGGGGGAAGCATGTCTGGTTTCGAACTCGATCCATCGAACGTGAACGTCGTCGTCGTGGGCGCTGGCGTCTGCGGACTCACCGCCGCGCATGAGCTGGTGCGCCGGGGCTTCAAGGTCAGGGTCTTCGAGGCCGCCCACGCCGCTGGCGGGCTGGCCTGGAGCAAGACCGCGGGGCCGCTCGTCGCAGGCCCGCCCAAGGGCAACCAGGAGCTGGGGCACTACCCGTCGAACACGCCGGCGCTGCCGGTGGAGCATGGCTTCCGGTTCTTCCCCGGCTTCTATCGCCACCTGTTCGACACGATGAGCCGCACTCCCCTGCCCGGCAGCGACCACCGGAGCGCTGCAGACCGCTTGATCGCGGTGACGACCCAGGGCGTGGCGCTGGAAGATGGGCGTGAGTTCTTCACCTACAGCCGCCAGAAGAACAGCGACATCACGGACACGCTGGACGAGCTCGCCACCGCCGCCGACTACCTCGGCGCGACCCTGCAGGATGTCGCCCGGCTGATGACGAAGCTGGTCGAGTACCTCAGCACGAGCGAGGAGCGGCGCGCGGATCTCGAGGACATCTCCTGGTGGGACTTCCTGGGCGGCGACAAGTTCAGCCCCGGCTTCGCCAGGTACCTGGACCGCGTGCCCCGGGCCCTGGTGGGCATGTCCGCCAAGGAGTCCGACGCGCGCACCCAGGGCACCATCGTCGCCCAGCTGATGCTCGACCAGATGTCCGACGGATCCCACGTGGACCGGGTGCTGGATGGGCCCACCCTGGAGCGCTGGATCGACCCCTGGGTGGAGCACCTGACGGCCATGGGCGTCACGTTCGCCTTCCGGGAGCGGTTGACGAAGTTCGACAAGGTCAACCCGCTGCCGACGCCGCCGCGGACGGCGCCGCTCAACCTGTTTCAAGCCACGTTCTCGCACACCGACCGCCACGGGAAGGCCGTGGGGCCCGAGACCAAGGTGGACGCCGACGTCTTCGTGCTCGCGGTGCCGATGGACGTCGCCGCCGATCTGGTCGGCCCGCTGGCTGCGGCGGACCATTCGTTCCAGACCAGCTTCGCCTCGGACACCGCGCCGTCCTACCCGGGCATGGTCAAGGGCACCTATGTGCTCGACGACTCGCTGGAGCGCCTCGCCAGCTTCCCCAAGGTGTACTTCCCCCAGCCGAACGCCAACTTCGTGTGGATGTTCGGCATGCAGTTCTTCCTGAGGGACGACCTGCCCATCTTGCGGGGCCACCTGTACTACCCGGACTCGCCCTGGGGCCTCTCGTCGATCAGCCAGCCCCAGTTCTGGGCCGACGACTACAAGACCAACCTGGCCTGGGGCGCGGGGATCGTGGGAGGCGCCATCTCGGTGGACATCGGCGACTGGGCGACCCCCGCCGTGGGCGGGCCGGTGCACGACAAGACCGCAGATCAGGTGACCAAGGCGGAGCTCGCGGCCGAGGTGTGGCGCCAGCTGGGGCTCTCGTTGAACAGCGGTCGCTACCACCGCGCCGGGCAGGGCGTCACCCCCTGGGCGGGGCAGATCCCGGCCGAGCCGCTGTACTGGTTCGTGGGCGAGGAGCTCGACTACCGGATCGACAACACCACCACGCCGGCGACGGTGCCCCCTCCGCCCGTGGCGCGGGCACCCTTCCTCATCAATCGGCCGACGGAGTTCAACCTGCGGCCCGGCACCCCCGGCTTCTACCGGCTGCACCTCGACCAGTTCGTGCTGACCGGCAACTGGATGCGCACCCACACCCGCCTGGACACGATGGAGGCCGCCAACGAGTCCGCGCGCCACGGCGTCAACGCGATCCTGCGGCACTACGGCTACCAGGGGGACGAGTGCACCATCTGGAACCCGGAGCACTGCGAGCCCGGCATGTACAACAAGATGCAGGATCTGGACGCCCGGCTGCACGCCGCCGGCCTGCCCCACGTGTTCGACGCCGTGGGCGTGTACGACGGCATTGAGGCGTTCGTCCCCACCGGCTGCTTCCCGGCGCTGATGACGTGCTCGTCCCTCGCCGCCTGCGTGGGCAAGCCCGGGACGACCTCCGGTCCGGGGGGCCCCACGGCGAACGGCCCCCTGAACACCTTGATGCGCCTGGTGGGGGTGGGTCCCGACCTGCTGGCGCAGATCTTCGGCGTGGGTGTCGATGACCTGGTCGCCGCCGAGCAGCAGGCGCTCCACAAGGACGTGGTGGATGCGCACGTGGCCGAGCAGGCCATGCTCGACCACATCGAGGGACGGGCGATCCCCAGGTCCTCGCCCTCGACCCCCAGGCTCACCCCTGTCCAGGAGCAGGAGCTGGTGCTCCGCCTGCGCGCGCTGCGGACCGAGGCCCCCATCGAAGAGCAGGGGGCCGTGCCCCAGCAGCTCGACGACCCCGCGGCGGTGCCGGACCCCCTGACGGCCCGGCGCGACTGGGGCGAGAAGGCCGATCCGGTGGGGCTGGAGCGGGTCCGTGTGGCCTTGAAGGAGGCCAGGGACAGGCTCACCGGGTTGAGCTCCTTCCTGGAGTACGGCGAGGAGGACGCGCTGCTGCTCGAGCTCGAAGAGGCGGCGTGGGATCTGCGCATCTCACAGGGCATGGCCCTGGCCGCCAGCCCCCTGAGCCGCGCGCTCGTGAACGCCCTGGGCCCAGCGGCCGGCGAGACCCTTCCCTCAAAAGAAGGTCCGCCGGAGCCCACCCGCGGCGCCTACGATCACGAGCGGCGCGACACCCTCCTCGCGCTGTTCCCCGGGCCCCTGCAGCCCCTGGTGTGGGCCGCCCCCGAGCACCCCACTGGCCCGGTCAGGGAGCAGCGATCACTGCACGGCGAGCTGCCCCACCCCCGGCGGGTCCGCCCCGTGAAGCGCCATCCCCTGAGCCGGCTGCTGGCCGGGCTTCAGAAGCTGTCCTGATCGGGGCCCGGGCTCACCGGGTAACGAGGGCGCAGCCGGGCACCGCTTCGTCCGTGCCCAGCGTGGCGTTGCGGGCCCGCGCCAGATCCCGGTCCCAGTAGCACAGCGTGTCGGCGCGCAGCAGGTAGCCGAAGTCGTAGATCGTGGCGTTGTCGTTGGGGGTCGTCAGCAGCTCCGGCTCGGGGTCATGCAGATCGGCGTGGCGCCGGTCCACCGCCCCCCGGGCCTGCAGGCGGCTCGCGTCGGCCTGCAGGAACGCTGCATCTCGGTTGGCCGCGTCCCCGTCGGCGTGGGCCAGGACCCCCCGGTACACCGCGGCGATGAAGGCCGCCCGGGTCGCGGTGACCTCCGCGCCGTCGCGCACCTCGGCGTACCAGCGGTTGGGGGTGCCGTCCGACAGGGTCGCGAGGTCCGGGCCCAGCGCGTCGATGGCCGAGAAGTGGCCCCACAGCGCCGTCGCGAACGCGTCCAGCTCCGCGGCGGTGGTGCTGGCGAAGGTCGCCCGGTCGGCGCCGCCCATGGCGAGCACGTCGTCGAAGTCGATCCGCGACGGCTGGGAGACGATCCCGAAGTCCTCGGCGACGTCCATCGAGCCGTCCCGTCCCCCGAGGTAGGCCCCCAGGCGTCCCTCGATCAGGAACTGGTGCTGGGTCTCGGCGGTCGCGATGACGGCCTCCGCCAGCGCATCCCCGGGCGCGCCGAAGGGCGCGAACATCCACCGGAACGACTCGCCCCAGTCCGCCGGCACGGTGTGGGCGGCGCGCATGGTGGCGACGTCCTGCTGCCAGTAGCCCCACTCCCACCCCGAGCTGAACAGGACGTGCTCGCCCAGGCCGGGCAGGCCGAGCTGGGCCGCGCGGTCGGCGATGGTGCTGATGTCCAGCCAGCGGGAGCGCACGTACAGCGGCAGCCACACCGGCACGGGGTTGTCGTAGGCGACCCAGTACGCCGACTCCGGGAAGTAGCCCACCGGCTCCCCCGCAGCCAGGCGCTCAAACAGGAACGCCCGATGCTCCGAGAAGTCGTCGTGCCCGTAGGCGCCGCCCGCGTCCTCGAAGAGGTCGTAGTACATCACGGTGTGCACCCAGGGCACGATCGGCGCGTCCGCGAACTGCACCAGGAAGTAGTACAGGAGTTCCTCGCCCTCGTACTCCACCGTCAGATCGTCGCCGACGTGGATCACCGCAGACATCGCGATGCCCGGGGCCACGTCCTGGGCGGTCTCGTAGGCGAGCTCGACGGCGGTCAGGAACTCCTCGGGCTCGCTGCCGAAGAACTCGCCGAACGACAGGTTGACGTGGTCGAAGTTCAGCTCCGGTCCGAGCACGGCCTCCAGGCGCTCCCGCATCTGCGCCTGCATGGCGTCCTCCTCACCGAAGGAGTCCACCAGGTTCAGGGCGAGCTGCAGGTTGCTGGCCGAGAAGAGCTGCACCCCGAGCCCCATCTTCAGGCCCCGCGCGTGGCCGTAATCCAGCAGCTCCTGGGTGTGGGCGCGCCACAGGGCCGCGGTGCCGCCGCCCGCCAGCACGTCGTTCAAGGCGGGGTACTGCAGCATGTTGCCGCGCTGCCGGATCACCCAGTCGATGATGCGCCGGGCCTGGTCCCCGCGGCCGCGGCTCGCCTCCCAGAACGCGTAGTAGCCCTCGATGGGATGCAGCGTGTGCAGGTGCAGGCCGCGGACAGGGGTCTGGGGCACCACCACCTCACCGTCGAGGCCCTGGGCGACGGCCTCGTCCACGGTCAGCAGCGCCATCGCGGCGGGGGCGAGGGTGCGCTCGGGGTGGAAGAAGCGAAACCCCTCGGCCTCGAGCAGGTGGGTCAGGCCGTACTGGATCCCCAGCGGCACGTCGCCGCGGAGCACGTAGTGATCGCCGAAGCCCTGGATGGCGTAGCACTCGACGCAGCCCAGGTCGGCCTCGGACACCTCCACCGTCAGGGCGTCGCTGGAGTCGCCCCCGTAGGTGCGTCCGTCGCTGAACCGCCAGCCCACCCCGGTCAGGGTCTGCACGTAGCCTTCGAGGATCGTCTCGGCGGCGGACTCGGGGGTGACGACGAGGCGCAGCACCGTGGCCGGCGGCTCCTGCACGGCGCCCGGGCAGGCGGCGGAGGTGGCGAGCAGGACGAGGGCGAGGGGGAGGGCGGCGCTGTTCATGGCGGCGCAACCTTGTCGTTCGGGAGCCTGCCCGTCAAGGGCACCCCCAAGCGCGAAGGGCCCCCTCTTGCGAGGGAGCCCTTCGGTTCGTTTCGCTCGCGGGTGCGGGCTACAGCTGGGTCGAGGTCCGGATGCAGGCGTCCGCGTCCGTGGTGATATCAGAGGTCACCTCGTACACGGTGTTGTCAGCCGGATCCGTCCAGACGCCGACCTCGTAGTCGCCGCCCGGCTGGTGGATGGCGCCCATCCAGAACACGCCGTCGCCCAGGTCGTCGCCGCAGAGCCAGCACTGGTTGTTGGTCGCGTCGTAGAAGTCCGTCGCGCACACCATGTAGTTGTGGTTCTCGACGTTCGGCTGCGAGTTGGCGTCGTAGCAGTCCATGATCGTGCCGTTGGCGGCCTCGGCGTCCGCGATGGTCTGGTGGATCTCGAGGTCCGGCACGTTGGCGCCCACGACGTCGGTGTCACCGGTGCCGATCGCGTACTCGTCCCACTGCCCCAGCTTGTCGGAGTAGTCGGTGTTGGACAGCTCCCAGGGCTGGTTGTCGTCCTGGAAGTGGATCGTCGGGTTGTTGCCGTCGATCCCGAAGCCGTCCCACATGAACAGCTTCACCTCGCTGGCGTAGCCCTCGAGCGTGACCAGGAACTCCCAGCTGCCGGACTGGGCGCGCGCCAGCGACGGGTCGCCCTCGCAGTACACATCCACGGAGGTCAGGGCCATGGGCAGGATCGGGGCGGCGGAGTCGTCGTCGTCGCCGGCCGTGGTGTCGTCGTCGTCGTCGTCGTCGCCGACCGCAGAGTCGTCGTCGTCCGCCGAGTCATCGTCGTCGGTGCCCGGGATGGTGCAGTTGGCGCCCAGGAGCAGAAGCCCCAGGAGCAGGGTCAGGGAAAGCGAGAACAGGTTCTTGGTCAGCATGATGTCTCCAGTGTGTGCCCCGGTGCGACCGACGAGCCCCCGCCCCTGGGTCGCCACCGGCGGACACTTATGGTCGATCTGGCAACGACCCGCAAGGGCAGCGGCCAGTTAGACGCCCCCGGTCGCTCCGAATGCCCGGTCTGCCGGATCGATCCGCGTCGTCCCCGGTCAGAGCTGCCGCCCGAACACCCAGCCCACGTCCGCCTCGGCGAGGTCCACGCCGATCACCGTGCGCGACGGCTTCAGGGGCCAGGCCTCCACCGAGGCCGCGAACAGCGTCGGGATGCTGGCGTAGCTCCCG
The DNA here is from genome assembly GCA_937891735.1 of uncultured Pseudomonadota bacterium. Taxonomy (GTDB): domain Bacteria; phylum Myxococcota_A; class UBA796; order UBA9615; family UBA9615; genus JAGSHC01. Next base: position 14,208 of record CALAGR010000198.1, read on the forward strand.
AGCATGTACACCGACGGCTCCAGCGTCGCTTCCGGCGCGAGGAGCCTGTACAGGACGGCATCGTCGATGGCCCACATGGGCTTCCAGTCGGGGTCAATCCCGCCCCAGGTGGGGGTCGGCGGCATGGGGATCGACTTCGTCAGGGCGGAGATCACGAAGGCCGCCATCTCTGCGGCGGTCTTGCTCTCCCGGCCTTCACCCCCGAAGTAGATCGCGAACGACAGGCGGAACGTCTGCTCTTCGGTGGCTTCGACGGTCGGATCGAGGTCCTCGAAGACCTCGGACACGAAGCCCCAGACCTCCACCGGCCAGTCCGGCCAGCTGTCCCGAACGACGGTCAGCACGCCGGCCCACACCCGCTCGAACTCGACGTTGGGACGGGGCAGGACGGCGTAGAGCTCGCCCAGATCCCACGACACCACCAGGCCTTCTTCGCCTGCACGCATTGGAATCAACATCAGGGTCTCCGATCCAGGGCGACGGCGAAGAACGCGTCCGCGCCATGCTGGTGAGGGGTGGTCCGCACGGCGCCGCCCAGGACCGCGCTCGACGGCAGGTCCGGCAGAACCTCCTGCGCGTCCCGGAGCACGAACCCGGCCCCCGCAGCGCAGCCCAGGAACCGCTCGACCACGTCGTCGGTCTCCTCCTGGGTGAACGTGCAGACGGCGTACACGAGGCGCCCGCCGGGCCGCACCGCCGGGGCCACCGCCTCCAGCAGGGCGCCCTGCCGCTCGGCGTAACGGGCCAGATCGCCGGGCTGTCGGGCATGGCGGGCGTCGGGATGCCGCCGGATGATGCCCAGCCCGGAGCAGGGAGCGTCCAGCAGCACACGATCCACGGGCTCCTCGACCACCGGGCCGGCGAGCAGATCGGCGACCATCGGCTCGATGGTGGTGAGCCCCGTGCGGGCGATGTTCTCGTGCAGCCGCACGAGCCTGCGCTCGTCCGAGTCCACCGCGCCCACTGCGCCATCGGGCCCTGCCGCCGCCGCTGCGTACAGCGCCTTGCCCCCGGGGGCCGCGCACGCGTCCAACACCACGTCCCCCGGCTGCACTCCGAGCAGGGCCGCGGCCACCTGCGCGCCTTCGTCCTGCACCCAGAACGCCCCCTCGGCGAAGCCGGGCAGGACCGTGACGTTGCCGGTCCCGGGCGGGAGCCGAAGGGCGGACGCCATCAGGCGTCCCGGCACCCCATGCAGCGCCTCGGCGTACGTCTCACGATCCGCGGGGCTGCGAAAGGCCAGGACCGTCAGCGGCTCGGCGTTGTTCGCCTCGGCCCACTCCGCGGCGCCCTGGGGCCCCTGCAGCGCCGCCATGCGATCGAGCAGCCAGCGCGGGTGGGACATGGCGATGTCGGCCCAGCCCAGGGGGTCCGTCGCGCGATCCGGAATCTCGGGCGGACGCTCCCGGGAGGCGATCCGCCGCATGACTGCGTTGACGAACCCCGCCTGCCGCGGCGCTCCGTTGGCCCGCGCCACCTCCACCGCCTGATCGACGGCCGCGCGGTCGGGCACCCCGTCCATCAAGACGAGCTCCGTGGTGCCGATCAGCAGCGCGACCTGCGCGCCCAAGGGCTGCCGGTCCAGGGGCTTGGAGAGCCACGGCGCGATCCAGGCCGCCAGCAGCGTGCGGTTGCGCAGCAGCGCGTAGACCAGGGCCCGGGCCCGGCGGCGCTCCTCATCGCGCAGCCCCCGCGAGGCGTCCGTCAGCCACTGGTCGAGCCGACCCGGACGCTGCAGAAAGCGAGACACCACCTGCCCCGCCGCCCGACGATCCGCGGTGAGGCGACTCACTCCGGCGCGTCGCGGACGGGATCCGGGGCCAGCCCGGACGGCACCACGGCCCCCGGGGGCGGCGGCTCCAGACCCCAGCTGTAGCGCCAGTCCGCTTCGGCCTCGGCCTTGATCCGCAGCTTCACGAACGCCTCGGGCGACCGGGCCCCCGAGGCCTCCCGCCCGTCGAAGAAGAACGCGGGGGTGCCGCGCACCCCGAGGGCCTCCGCCAGATCCATGTCCGCCTGGACCCCCTCCTGCACCTGCAGCGAGCGCATGTCCTGGGCGAAGCGCTCCAGGTCGAGCCCCAGGTCCTTCGCCAGGGCCTCGAACGGCACCGCTCCCTGCAGCGGGATGGGGTCGTCCGCGTCGATGCCCTTGGCCAGCGTCTTGGGCCCCAGGGCGAACAGCGCGTCGTGCATCTCCCAGAACCTGCCCTGCCGTCCCGCCGCCTCTGCGGCCACCGCCGCCGGCCACGCCGCAGGATGGATCCGGGTCAGGGGCAGGTGCCGCATGATCACGCGAACATCGTGGTCGGCCTCCAGATAGGCCTGGACCAGCTTCTCCCCCCGCAGACAGTACGGACACTGGAAGTCGCTGAAGACCGTCAGGGTCACCGCCGCGTCGGGGTTGCCGCGCACGGGCTTGTCGCTGGTGCGGGGCACCGGCTTGCGGCGCTCCACCCGCAGCACCGCGATGGCCTCCGCGACCGCCTCGTCCACCCCCCCCCGGGGGGTGTAGGTGCGCAGGACCGCGAGCCCCAGGGCGAGCTGCTCAGCGAGGCCCGCGCACGTGTAGGGCTCCTCGAGCAGGGAGGTCGCGAGGCTGAAGCCGCGCTTCGCGGCGCCCGGGCACGACGACAGGGATCGGTTGGCGACGAGGCCCATGGCCTCCCCCTCCGCGCCGGTCAGGGGCAGGCTCTTCCAGGCGTCCGTCGCGGCCAGCGCGGCCAGTGGATGCGCGCGGTCACGCACCGGGAGCGGCCCCTGCTTCGCGGCCTGCACCTCGCCGTAGCGCACTCCGGTGTCGAAGCCGCTCTGCCGACCCTGGAACCGGCCGAGGTACCAGCCACCTGCGAACGCACCCCCCACAAGGACGAGGACGAGCACGACGGCGACGATGCGGGCGGTCTTGGACATGGTGGTGGGGGGGCGCGGGTCGCCCGACCGATGCCTCAGATGAGGTCGTCGAAGTCCGGCACGTCCGCCTCGGGCGGCGGCGTCGGCTTCGGCGCGGGTGCGGCGACCGGGACGGAAGCCCGGGGAGCGGGCGCCGGGCTCTTCGCCGGCGCGGCCGTCTTCTTGGGCGAGCCGACGTTGCGGCGCCCCCACTCGATCTCGTCCTGCAGGGCGGCCACCTGACGCTCCAGGGCCTTGGCCCGGCGCCCCGACACCAGGGACCTGCCGCCCAGCCAGATGCTCGCGACGAGGAACCCGCCCGCGAGGCAGATCCCCATCAGGTAGGGAACCGGAAAGGCCTTGGCGATGTACCAGCCTCCGATGGGTCCGAGGCTGAACACCAGATCAACGCGGGTCAGCAGGTTCTGCCATCCGAACAGGCCGATGACGGCCACCAGGAGCAGGACGAGCAGGCCGATGACGATGGTGACAGGCTTCATGGGTGCTCCTCTGCGGCGCGCTGGACACCGACGGACGGCGAGTGTACCGAAGGACTACTCCCCGTCGACGCGCTCCCGCAGCTCCTTGCCGACCTTGAAGAACGGCACGCGCTTTTCTGCGATCTGTACGGAGTCGCCGGTCTTCGGATTCCGGCCCATCCGCGAGGACCGGGTCCGCACCTGGAAGGACCCGAAGCCCCGGATCTCGATGCGGTCGCCGGCGCAAAGCGCGTCTGCCATCGCGTCGAAGATCGTGTTGACGACCAGCTCGGCGTGCTTCTGGGTCAGGTCCGGGCGCGACTCGGCGACCAGAGTCACAAGTTCACTCTTCGTCACGTCCCCTCCGAGCAGAACCGTGGACACCGCAAATGGCGGAGTCATGGAGCGCCACTGGCGCCCAGCGCACGGGACCGACGACGTGGTGTGTCGCCGGTCCCGCGGCAGATTGGTGGAGTGGCCCAGAAGGACCGAGCGGGGCTGCTGCCCTGCTACTCGTCCTTGTCCGCAGCCTCGTCCTCAGCCTTGTCCTCAACCGCCTCTTCGTCCGTGGCCTCGTCCGCGTCCGTGGACAGGGACATGGGCACGGCGTCCGGCTCGTCCTCGAAGGTGAGGCCGGGGTGCAGCTGCGAGAGCAGGTCGCCACCGATGACATCGGCGAACGTCGAGCTCGGGTCGTGGCCCTCCTTGATCGGGGCCCGCTCCTCGCCGTCACGCAGCTCCGACAGACCGATCTTCTGCTCGTGGGGGTCCAGCGAGATGATCTCGATCTTGATCTTGGCGCCGGGCAGGTACGCGTCGCTCATGATGTCCTGCGCGAGCTCCGAGATGTGCACGAGGCCCTCGACGCCCTCTTCCAGCTCCACGAAGGCGCCGAAGTCCGCGCAATGCACGACCTTGCCCTCGATCTGCTGGCCCAGGAAGTAGCGGGACGGCACGGAGCGCCACGGATCCTCGCCGAGCTGCTTGATGCCGAGGGAGAACCGCTCGTTCATCTTGTCGATCTTGAGGACCTTGGCCTGAACGTCGTCGCCCTTCTTGTAGCGCTCGCTCGGGTGCTTGATCCGCTGGGACCAGGACAGGTCCGAGATGTGGACCAGGCCGTCGATGCCGTCCTCGATGCCCACGAAGATGCCGAAGTCCGTGATGTT
>CALAGR010000199.1 GCA_937891735.1 uncultured Pseudomonadota bacterium
CCGGCACCGCCCCGGGCAAGCGGGCGGCGGCCTGCCGCCCCCACCTCTCCAGGGGGCCCTCCCGGTGGCGGAACCGGTCGAAGCAGGCCCCGCAGCGGCCCGCATCCACCGGCAGGCACAGGCTCCCATCGGGGTGCCGTCGCTGGCCCCCGGAGGGGCAGACGAGCCAGCCGTCGTGCAGGTGCAGCACCACCGGCAGCCCGCGGTCCGCGGCGACGTCCAGGAAGCCCAGCGACAGCCCGAACAGCGTCTGCACCGCCACCAGGTCGGGACGAAGCTCGTCCAGGAGCCCCGCGAACACCCGATCCAGGGCCGGGTCGTCCGCAGCCTCGGGCAGATCGCGGTAGGGCCAGTTCTGCACGATCCCCAGCACCGGCACCCCGTGCACCGTCTGCCGGAGCACGGAGTTCTGGGGGTGCCCGGGCCGCAGCCGCCCCGTCACCACGGTCGCCCGCCAGCCCTGGGCACCGAGCCCGCCCGCCAGCCGCGCGGTGTACAGCTCCACCCCGGCGTGGCTGTCCGGCGAATAGGCGTGCGCGATCAGCAGGGCGTGGGGGATACAGCGGTCCAGGCTGCCGCCAAGCTACCATCCGAGCCGAATGGCCGCCCCTGACCCGTCCCGCATCAAGCGCGTCCTCGTCGTCGATGACGAGGAGAACATCCGCCACCTGTTGTTGGTGGTGCTCAAGAAGGCCGGCTTCGAGCCCACGGCCGCCCCCGGCGCGCGCGAGGCCCTCGACCTGCTGGCGAGCGAGCAGTTCGGCGTCGTGATCTCGGACGTGCGCATGCCGGGGATGGACGGGCAGGCCCTGCTGACGGCGATCCGGGGCCTCCCCCTCGATCCCGCGCCCTACGTGCTGATGATGAGCGCCTACGGGGGCGCGGACATGGCCCTGGAGTGCGTGAAGGCCGGCGCCTACGACTACTTCAACAAGCCGTTCCGAGCCGACGAGGTGGTGCTTCTCCTCAACAAGATCCTCGAGCGGGAAGAGCTGCGCGAGGAGAACCTCAAGCTGCGCGCGGCGCTCGACGGGCGCGTCCGCTTCGACGACATCGTCGGGCGCGGCGAGGCGATGCAGAAGATCTTCGACACCGTCCGCAAGATCGCCCGCTACAAGACGACGGTCCTGCTGACGGGGGAGTCGGGCACCGGCAAGGAGCTGCTGGCCCGGGCCATCCACCGTCACTCGGATCGGGGGGACGGCCCGCTGGTCCCCGTCAACTGCGGCGCGATCCCCGAGAACCTGCTCGAGTCCGAGCTGCTGGGCCACGTCAAGGGGTCCTTCACCGGCGCCACCCGGGACAAGCGCGGGCTCTTCGCCGAAGCGGACAAGGGCACCATCTTCCTGGACGAGGTGGGCGAGCTGCCCCTCCCGCTGCAGGTCAAGCTCCTGCGGGTCCTGGAGGACGAAGTGGTGCGCCCCGTCGGGTCCACCACCAGCCGGCAGGTGGACGTGCGCGTGATCGCCGCGACCTCCCGGGACCTGGACCGCAGGGTGGAGGAGGGGCGCTTTCGCGAGGACCTCTTCTATCGCCTGAACGTCATGCACGTCCGGATCCCGCCGCTGCGGGATCGCGGTGAGGACGTCACGGTGCTCGTGGATCACTTCCTGCGCCGATTCAACGAGCGGTTCGCCCGCACCGTGTCGGGGCTGGAGCCCGACGCGATGTCCGCCGTGCTGTCCTACCGCTGGCCTGGGAACGTGCGCGAGCTCGAGAACGCCATCGAGCGGGCGATGATCCTGTCGGACGGCGACCGGCTCCCCCTGGACGTGTTCCCGCCGACGGTGCGCGACGCCCACGGCCGGCCCTCGGCCCGCACCATCGACACCGAGGACCTGTCGATCAAGCGCCGCGTCCCGGTGCTGGAGGCGGAGCTGATCCGCGCGGCACTCATGCAGACCGCCGGCAACCGCACCCACGCCTGCAAGCTCCTGGAGATCTCGCACCGCGCCCTCCTCTACAAGATGAAGGACTACGGGATCGACGTGCCCTCGCGTCGGACGCCCTGAGCCGTGCGGTCGCTGTGTCTCCTGGTGCTCGCGTCGCTCCTGTTGGTGGCATGTGGCGGCTCCGTGTCCCGCTGGACGGCGGAGGGGGATCGGCTTATCCGCGACAACGATCTCGTCGGCGCCGAGGAGGCCTACAACAAGGCCATCGCCGTGGATCCCCACCACGGGCCCGCGCTGTACGGGAAGGGCTGGGCCCTGTACCTGTCGGGCCACGACGAGCTGAAGGACGCCGCGCGCCAGCTGTTTCAGCGATGCATCGACTACGCGCCGGACTACTTCGGGGGGTACCGGGGGATGGGCGTGCTGCTGATGGACGAGGGCAAGGTCGCCCTGGCGGAGCGGATGCTGCGCACCGCGTTCGACAAGGACGACCAGGAGCCCTCCACCCTCGTGTCCCTGGGCCAGCTGTACCTCGCCGCGGATCGCTACGACGAGGCGGAGCGCCTCTTCCAAGCCGCCGTCGCCCTCGCTCCCCAGCGCGGGGAGTTCATGCGGTACATGGCGGAGCTGGAGCTGGCCCGCGGCGCCTTCGACGCTGCGCTCGCGTGGATCGCCGACGGCCGCAGCCGTCCGGTCTCGGGCAAGGCCGGTCTGCTGGCCCTGGACGAGGGCGAGCTCCGGATCCGGCTGGAGCAGGCGCGCATCCTCCTGGAACGGGCCACGGGGCCCGACGACCCGGGGCTGGGCGAAGCCTTACAAGCTCTCGATGCCGCGGATACGTTGCTACAGAAGGCGATTCAGAACGATCCGCGTCTGCGCGACGTGGGGCCACGGCAGAAGTTCCACAATGCGCTGCGCAAGCGGATCGTGGAGACGGGACAACTCTGAAGTGTTTGCTTGGTGTGAAAATAATCGCGAGCCAGCCGCCCGTGGATCCACCCGTCGGATGTCGGCAGGCCCCCGTCAAGGGCGGGGGGCGGTCGCGATCTTGCGGGCCTCGGAGCGAGGCGTGGCGCGGCATGCAGGCCGATCCGACGCAACCACCCCGATCCGCAGTGGCGCGTTTCTTGCACCATCCCGCCGTACCCATGCGCCCGGCTTCACCCTCCTCGAACTCCTCGTCGTCGTCACGATCATCTCGATCGTGTGCACGCTCGCGGCGTCCGATCTCAGCCGCTTCATCGGTCGGTACCGCCTCAACCAGGCCACGCGCGAGCTCGCCGGTCGAGTCCAGGACTGCCGCATGACGGCGATCTCCGACAACCGCGAGTGCGCCCTGCACCTGACCGCCGCGGACACGAACCTGACCGGCCCGTGGCTCGACAACGCAGGCAGCTACGAGCTCCAGGCGCCCGAGCTGGTCGGCGGCGTCCTGCAGTGGACGCGGCAGCCGGACGGGCTCGTGGACCTGGCCCTGGGGCCGGAGAGCCAGCGGGGGATCAGCATCGAGCCCTGGGCACCCCTGGCGGGTCCCCCGGGGGCCGGCCTGCCCGACGCCATCGTCTTCAGTCCCCGTGGATTTGCCGCCAACGTGCCTTCAGACTTCGCGGCGGGCGGCGTGATTCGCGTCGTCCTCCGCAACAAGCGTTCGGACCTCGTAGAGCAGCGCGTCGTGCGCGTCGATCGGGGCGGAAACGTGCAGATCGCGGTGCCGTGATGAGACCAGTCCAGCGTCACCTTCCAGCCCGACCGGCTCGCAGTCGCGGCTTCACGTTGATCGAGCTGATGATCGCCATGGCCGTCATGACGATCGGGCTGCTCGCCCTGTGGAGCCTGCACTCAGCGTCCATCGAGGCGTCGGGACGGGCCTACCGCCTGGGTATCTGCACGATGCTCGCCCAGGACGGCCTCGAGGATCTGCTGACGGAGACCTGGATCTCCAACGACTCGGGCACCTGCAACGCCGACTACGCGGTCATGGCGGCCTTTCCGGCCGCCGCCGCCGACGGCCTCGACGACCTGCCGGGCCTCGTGGACGGCATCGTCGGGCAGCGCGTCAACAGCCTCGGCTCGACCACCGCGTCCCTGGGACCGACCATGTTCCTGCGCACCTACCACGTGCAGTTGGTGGGGGGCGCGACGAATCGGGTCCTGATCCGGATCCGGGTCAGCTACATAGATGACAGCGGCAGGCGGCATGGCGTGACCCTGGCGACGACCCGCCTCCAGGATCGCTACGACCCGAACAGCTGCGGAGTGCTCTCGATCTGATGCCGCCGTTCGCCCCCATCGCTGCCCGCACCCGTCGTGTCGTTCAGAGCGGCTTCACGCTCATCGAGCTGATGATCGCGGTCGCCCTTTCCTCCCTCGTCTCGATCCTCATCTACACGGTGTTCATCAACCAGACGGCCGCGTACCGCAGCCAGGCCGACATGGGCACGATGCAGCAGAACCTGCGCGTCGCGATGGAGATGCTCTCGCGGGATGTGTCCATGGCGGGCTGGGGAGTGGGCTGGGACGGGGCCGTGTGGGGCTTTGGCGGGCAGGGCGCGATCCCCGGGGCGCCTCCGGCGGACTCCAGCCCCCTGTATGGCCTCTGGATCCGACAGGACTCCCCGACCGGCACGGCCCACGACGGCATCGAGATCGTGATGCAGGACCCGAACCGGTCCACCTGGGGCTGGGTCACGGGCAGTCCGATGGTCTGCGGGACCGCCTCGATCGTGTTCCACCCGGACTACGCCGCGCAGGCGACCCTGTACAACAACAACGGCAACGCCGCGGGCCAGATCATGTGCTACACGCCGCTGCTTCGGGGCAAGCCCGGGTCGTTCGTGTGGAACGTCGCGGGGCCTGGCACGGGCGGTCAGGTGCCGGTCACGCTCAACGCCCAGAGCGACTTCACGGCGGAGTGCACCGAGTCCCTGCCGCAGCGGATGATCTGCGCGCCGCCGCGCTACATCGCCTACTACATCGACGACGTGGCCGACAGCACCGGAATCGGATCGCCGGCGCTGCCGGTCCTGTACTACGTGCCCGACGTGCTCGCCGCGAACGCGAGCGGCTCGGGCGGCTACCCCACCCCGGACGACATCCCCATCGCCATCGGCATCGAGGACATGCAGTTCGAGGTGTGCATGGGCGGTGAGGGGATCGACTGCACCGACCCGAGCGTCGCCTGGACCGCGGGCTTCGACCTCGCGTCGTCCGCGACCAGCTGGGAGAACCTCACCTCGGTCCGCATTCTCCTCGTCGCGCGCACCCTGCGGCCCGACGCCCGCAGCACCTCGGTGTCCGCTGGCGTCGATCCCGACCCGGACGACGGCTACCAGATCTCCAGCACCGGCACCGCCGACGGATACCACCGCCGCCTCGCCCGGACCCAGGTCCTCATGCGCAACGCCACGGGAACGTGGCAGGCCCTGAACGCGGGCTGGTAGGAGATGGCCATGTACGCGCCCCACGCTCCCCGACCCCGATCCAGCCAGCGCGGCTACGCGCTCATCCTGGCGATGGTCGCGCTGGTCAGCCTCACCATCCTGGGGGTCACCGCCGTGTCCGTGGCCCAGCTCGACATGAAGATCACCGGCAACCTGCGGCACCACCGGCAGGTGGCCTACGGCGCCCTCACGGGCCTCGACCAGGCCCGGGAGCGCTTCGCCGCCAACCTCGTGGATCCGTCGGCCTCCATCGAGACCGCCGCCGACCAGCCGGACAGCTGCATCAACGGGTGGATCAGCACGGCGAGCACGGCCGTCGCCTCGCCCATGCTCCTGGAAGCCAACGGGTTCGGGCTGGCGACCTACTCGGTCGACTTCTGCGTCGCGACCTGCGGCGACCCACTCTCGGGCAACTCCCTCGGCGAGGGTGTGGTCGGCTACACGATCGACATCGTGTCTACCGGATTCAGTCCGCCCGTGGGCACCTCGACGACGCCCGGCTCCAGCTCGATGCAGTCCCAGGGCGCGTTCGTCTACGGGCAGATGGAGGCCGCACAGTGCGAATGAACCTCTCGGATCAGGGTCAGACCATGTTCACACCCGTGTACGCCCGTCTTCTCCTGGGTCTCTGTGCGGCGATGGCCATCGGTCTGGTCCTCGCTCCTACCGCCGCGAGGGCGCAGGAGCCCCTTCCTGCCGTGCTCCCCGAGGTGCTGTTCCTCGTGGAGGAGAGCGACGCGATGGCCGCCAACTGGGCCGGCGACCCGCTACTCACCAGCCCGTCCAGCCGCTGGGTCTACGTCAAGGACGCCATCAAGCAGGTCATCCAGAACGCGCCCCTGGACATGACGTTCGGCGTCGCGCTGACAGCAAACGGGTCGGGCACGGAGCCTGACGGCTTCGAGCAGCTGGCCTTCCCGGGCACGGCGAGCGCCACCATGGTGAGCGCCCTGGACGGCTACACCTTCAACGGCGGAACGCCGGTGACCTGGGGCGAGTCCTACGAGGGGATCCTGGACGACTGGGCCGACAAGCCGTGGGCATCCACCCGCTCGTGGAACACCGGGCCGTTCCAGTACTACTGCAGCCAGTTGATCGTCATCGTCATCGGGTTCTCGACCGGCGAGCAGGACGGCAACGTGAGCAGCTCTGTGCGGAGCACGCCCACGAACGACGTCGGCTGCAACGACACCCAGCTGCCGTTGCCCCAACAGGGCTGCTGGCTCGACGACGTGGCCACCTTCGCGCAGACCGGGTACTCGCCCGTCCCGTTGACCAGCGCCGGTGCCGTCTTCACCCACACCATCCTGATCGACGCGAACCTCGCCGCGACCGACGCCGCCAACCTGTTCACCAGCGCCGCGGACGACGGCCAGGGGCTGTACTTCGCGCCGACGCAGCCCGGCGGAATCGCCACGAGCATCTGGGGCGCGCTGACGGACTCCTTCTCCGGCTCATACAGCAACGCCGCCATCGCGATGTCGCCCAACGGCGACCTGATGCTGGCCAGCTACTTCGACGTGCAGGCCGGCTACCCCCTCTTCAAGGGACACCTGCTGGCGTGGACGATCGACAACGACCCGGTCAGCACCACCTACGGCGAGATCGTCGCCGGCGGCGGTCCGTTTGGGGAGACGTGGGACGGCGGACAGCTCCTCGCCTCCCGGCAGGCGGCGGTGGCGGAGACCAACCAGGTCTCGTTCCTGCAGACCGGACAGCGCAACGGCTACACGGCGACCTCGGGCATGGGCATGTACTCGGCGATGCTCCCCTTCGACTCGACGTCGATCGGCGCGGGTACGGATCTGACCACCCTGCTGATCGACGAGGTGTCGTCCACGAACAACCCGACGTGCGCGAGCCTCCCCCACGACTACGACTTCGACTGCGACTCGGACGCCGGGGACGCACAGATCCTGGTGGACTTCCTGCGTGGCGTGTCCGCTGCCAACTTCCTGCACACCGGTACGCCGCGCGGTCCCTGGAAGATGGGCGACTCGGGTCACTCCACGGCGGTGGTGGCGCCATCGCAGATCAACGCGATCGCCCTCGAGGAGCACTTCCGGAACTTCCGCTTCAAGCTGTCGTCCCTGCCGTCGGTGGCCTACATCAGCTCGAACTCGGGAATGGTGCACGCGTTCAACGTGGACGCCACGGTCACCCAGGCGGGCACCGAGCTGTGGTTCTACATCCCGCGAAGCAAGCTGGACAAGGACCCCGATACGGGCAGCAAGGAGTTCGACGGGTTCCAGGCGGATGACCTCATGCGGAGCGGCCAGACGTTCGTGAACGACGGGCGCCTGACCCTGGAGAACGTCTGGCTCGACGGCTACCTCAACGACCTGTCCGGCTGCGCCGGTCCGGGCTACGTCACCAGCGAGGACGACGACGTCGTCAACGCCGAAGGCTGCGAGTGGCACCGGGTGCTGACCTGGTCCGGCGGCAACGGCTCGAGGCACGTCTACTCCATCGACGTGACCAACCCGTACCAGCCCCGGTTCCTGTGGGAGCGCACGGACACCAACGGGACCACCTACACCGGCAAGGGCCGGTCCGTGGGGCGCCCCCTCGTCGCGTCCTTCTGGGACGGCAGCGGCACCAGCCCCTCCCGTCGGTGGCTCGCCGTCTGGGGCTCCGGCTCGCAGCCGCCGGCCGGTGTGGCGGGCAGCGGGCTCGCGCACGCGGCGGTCTACATGCACGACATGGACACCACGGCGTCCCGTCGGCCCACCAGCTACAACCCCTCCGGCTTCCCGCTCACGCACCCCGGCGCCGGCGTCGCAGACACGGACAGCGATGGCTACGAGGAGTACCCGGCCACGGAGTACGGCCTGTTCGGATCGCCCACGGGCGCCGACCTGGACGGCGACGGCTCCCTGGACGTCGTCTACATCGGTGACTCGATGGGCTACGTGTTCAAGGTGGCCTTGAACTCCGCGAGCCCCTCCAGCGCGCGGACGTGCCTGTTCAGCGCGCCGAACGCCGCGGACGCAGCGAAGCACGTCTACTACGAGCCGGCGGTCTTCTACGACAACGCCGGCAACCTGCTGGTCTACTGGGGCTCCGGCAGCCCGTGGAACATCTACGAGCAGACCGCGGGCGCGCTGTACGCGAAGGCGGATCCGGATCCGTTCAACTGCACGCAGGCTGGCGGCGTGACTCCCCAGGGCGTCGCCGCTCCGTGCACGAGCCAGAGCGCGCTCTTCGACAGCTCCGGCTACTACGGGCTCGGAGGTGGCGGGGCCATCGGTGAGAAGCTCGTCGGCAAGCCCCAGGTGCGCTTCGGCCGCATGTTCTTCGCGACCCACATCCCCGGCGCGGATGTCTGCGTGCTGGGCAACTCGCGCCTGTACGGCATGAACGTCGAGACCTGCTCGGGCGGCCTGTTCGATGACACGAGCGACAACTACACGGTCCAGTCCAACCTCTACACGGAGGTCAGCGGCTTGATCAGCGAGCCGGCCTTCGCCAACGGGCAGCTGTACGCGTTGAACATCGGAGCGGGGGGCCTCGACGCCAACTCGCCGATCGACGACTTCTCGGTCACGCCGAGCAACTACTTCGACTTCGTGTACATCGGCCACCGGCACATCTTCTAGTCCCGGTCGGGCCGGTTGGCCTCCAGCGCCTCCAGGTTGCTGCGGGCCGCGTCGCTCCCCGGGTCCACGAGCAACGCCCGCTCCCAGCTCTGCCGCGCTTCGGTGTACTTGTGCTGCTCCGCGAGCACCGCGCCGAGCATGACCAGGGCATCGACCGCCTCGGGACAGGCCAGCAGCGACCGCTGAAGCTCCGCCTCGGCGGGGGCGAGCTCTCCCTTCGCGGCCAGGATGTGGCCACGGGCGCTGCGGTAGTGGCAGCTCTCCTCCAGGAACAGGGCCCGGTCGATCTCCCTCAGGGCCAGGTCCTGGTCGTCCAGCCGGTAGTACACCTCGGCGAGGCCCGCGCGGGGCTGGGAGAGCGCCGGGGCCAACGCGGCGGCCCGCTGGAACAGGACCCGCGCGCGGGCCAGCCGTCGCCGGATCGTCTCATCGCCGCCCACCGCGAGCTGGGTCAGCAGGTACCCCAGGTTGGTGAGCAGGCGCTCGTCTCCGGGGTGCAGGGGCTCGGCCGCCTCGAGCAGCAACACAGCGGCCGACAGGTCACCCTGCGCCACCCGGATGTCCGCGAGCACCAGGGTGGCCTCCAGGTCCGCGGAGTCGCCCTCCAGGAGCGCGCTCACGTGGCGGAGCGCGTCGTCGAGCTGCTCCAACCGCATGTAGGTGCGGGCCAGGGCGAGGTTGACGTCCCGGTCCTTGGGCGAGAACTGCCAGGCCGTCACGAGCTCCGCACGCGCCGCCTCGAAGCGGCCCGACGCGAGCTGGGCCTGTCCCCGCCGCAGCCAGGGCGCCACGAGGGACCGCAGATCCCGCGAAGGGTTGGCCGACGAGTTGCTCAGCTGCATGGCGAGGCCGATCGCCTCCTTGGACCTGCCCTCGGCCAGGTAGCCCAGCAGCTGCAGATAGGACGTGCGGGTCTGCGTTCCGGCCTCCAGCCGCTCGTTGAGCGGGCCCGCGACCTCCGGTGGCACCCCGTCCATGTCGAAGAGCAGCGCCGGTGACCTGCCCGCCTGAGCGAGGATCCCCAGCGCCACCGAGGCCCGACCGCGACGGACCCGGGCTCCTGCCACGACCGCAGCCCCTGCCGCGTCCCGTCCGGCGGTCCGATCCGCGAGCAGCACCAGCCCGGAGCGATCGGACAGCGCGCGCTCCAGCACGTCCACGACCTCCGGAAGCCCTGCGGCCGCCAGGTCCTCGCGCACCGAGGGGCGCTCCCAGCCCTCGAGCATCGCCGCCACGGGGACCCGCCCCGGCTCCACCCAGGCGGTCAGCAGGAGGTGATCTGCGGCGAGCGGATCGAGCCACGCGATGAGCGCGCCGAAGTGCCGCCCCACCGCCGACGCGGTCCGAGCCAGATCGTCGGCCGACGCGTCCGCCAAGGTGATCCGGAGCACCGCCACGCCGCCGGGCTCCAGCCCGTCTCGGACCTGCCCGATCCGCCGCGACGACAAGGCGTCGCCCGCCCCGGCGGCCCAGGGGGCGGGCAGATCGACCAGGATCGCGTCGTACCGCTCCCCCGAGCCCAGCGGCGACACGCGCACGGTGCGCACCGCCGGATCCGCGAGCACCCCCCGGGCCGTCGGGTCGTTCTCGGCGAGCAGGCGCAGCCACCGCAGGTTGGGCTCGTACACGTCGAGCCGCGCGGGGGTGGTCTTGCGCAGCGCGTCGGTCGCCTGTCCGCTCCCGAAGCCGAGGAGGAGGACCCGGCGGGGCTCGCTGCGCAGCATGAGCAGCGGCAGGTGCCCGAAGAACCGATCCGCCTGGACCTCGCGCTGGCTCCAGCCGATCTGCCCGCCGCCGATCTGCGCCTTCACGGGCTCTCCGGCGCGCACCGCCA
Organism: uncultured Pseudomonadota bacterium; assembly: GCA_937891735.1. Lineage (GTDB taxonomy): Bacteria > Myxococcota_A > UBA796 > UBA9615 > UBA9615 > JAGSHC01. Next base: position 10,766 of record CALAGR010000199.1, read on the forward strand.
GGGCGATGTTCCCGAGCGCCGATCCGGCCCTCACGACCTCGCTGGATGCGGCCTGGCGCTGGATCGCGGCCAGGTCCGCGCCGTTCGCGTAGGCCGTCCAGGGAGCCCAGGGGGCGAGGCCGGCGGCGCCCGGAGCGGGCAGGAACACCGACGCCGTAGCGAGCAAGGGAACGAGCAGTACCGCCAGCCGCCGGCTCGGCGTGCGCTCCGACAGCGCGATGGGGAGGGCCGCCAGCGCGGCGATGATCGCCAGCGCGTGCAGCGCCTCCTCACCCCCCAGCAGGCCCGGCAGCAGGCGATAGAGGATCAACCCCGTCCCCAGCCCCGCCGCGACGTCGGCCCCCCGGGCGCCCCGGGCCAGCGACCCGGCCCCCAAACCGCACAACACCGCGGGGAGCAGCAGCACGGCCCCCGGAAGCTGATAGGCGAGCAGATCCCGCGACGCCGAGCCGTCCAGCAGCGTCCGGGCGAGGTCCGGCAGCCAGCCCGGCAGCTCCGCTCCCAGGGCGATCCCGAGGGCCGGCAGGCCGGCCGCGACGGTGAGCGGCAGCCTTCCGCCGCGGCCCAGCCCCAGCCCCAGCACGGCCCCTCCGACCAGCCAGCCGAGCAGGGCCGGGTCAGGGGAGAGCCACGGAATCGCCACGAGGTGGGCGCACGCCAGCCCGCCCACCGCGAGACCCGCGAGGAAGCCCCCCGGCCGCCCCGCCCCGGCCGACGTCGGCTCGGCCTGGGGAAGCGCCGAGCTCGCGACGAACAGCACGCACCCGACGACGCCGAGGGGGGCCACCCCCAGGATCGGAAGGCCCGAGATCACCGCCACCGGAGTCAGCAGGCCCGTCAGCACCAGGGCCCGCGGGCTCGATGGCCGATGCGCAGGCCCGCCCCATCGGTGCCACAGCCACACCAGCGCGGCTCCCAGCGCCAACGGGAGCCCTGACTCCGGTCCGCGCCCCCCCGCCAGCCGAGACCCCGCCGCGGCGGCACTGACGAGCGAGGGGCCCCACAACCACACCGTGAACAGCAGCAGCCCCGGCAAGCACCGGGCGAGGTGACGAAACCGGTGCAGATCCGTGGTAGAAGACCAAGTGCGGGCATTCTGGCCCGCGCCCCACAGCGTGAGAAGCGCGGCGGCCCCGGAGCCGCCTACGACCACCATCGGAACACCGGGACCTGCCGGTGCGATGGACCAGATTGCGCCGATAGTGGCGCTGATTCCCATCGCGGAGGCCGCTGCCACCGCGAAATCACTGGGGAATTTCGGTTGGGGGATCATCGTTGGTTCCGCCGGCTGGCTCCGCAGGTGGGCCGAGAATGCAGTCCGGGGTTGCCTTCTCGGATGGACGATAGCCGACCACTCTGATGGGGCGCCCCTTGACAATGATTCGAGCCCTGTAGGAAAGTCGAAGCGAGTTAGCGCAGGGATCGAGGCTCTTGCGGCACACGGCGGGGGCCGCAACAGCGACAAAACTACCCGGCGGGCTGAGGCCACGGCTTCAGGACCGACCAGGTTTGGCGGACGATGGGACTCCTCTCCTTCGGGCGGTCGAAGAACGCCATCGGTCTGGACATCGGGTCGAGCTACATCAAAGTGCTCGAACTCTCCGAGTCCAAGAGCGGCAAGTGGTCGCTGGTCAACTTCGGTATGAAGAAGTTGCCACCGGAGGCGATCGTCGATGGCGCCCTGATGAACTCGAACGTCATCGTCGACTCGATCCGCGAGCTCGTAACGAGCCACAAGATCAGGACGAAGGACGTAGTCACGTCCGTGTCCGGTCACTCGGTGATCATCAAGAAGATCAACCTGCCGGTGATGACCACGGAGGAACTCGAAGAGAGCATCCAGTGGGAAGCCGAGCAGTACATCCCCTTCGACATCAACGACGTGAACATCGATGTCCAGATCCTGAACCCCGTCGGCGACGAGACGGGGCAGATGGAGGTGCTGCTGGTCGCGGCCAAGAAGGACATGATCAACGACTACGTGGCGATCGTTCAGGAGGCGGGGCTCAACCCCGTCGTGATGGACGTCGACTCGTTCGCCATCGAGAACGCCTTCGAGCTCAACTACGACCTGGGCGCTGACGACACCGTGGTGCTCGTCAACATCGGCGCGTCGATCATCAACATCAACGTGCTGCGCGCCGGCTTGACGGCCTTCACCCGGGACATCACCCTGGGCGGCAACCAGTACACCGAAGAGATCCAGAAGCAGCTCAACGTCTCCTACGAGGAGGCCGAGGCGCTGAAGATCGGCGGCGACATCGTCCGCGACTCGCAGGCCGTGGTGCCCGAAGAGGTCGAGGGGATCATCCGCTCCGTGTCGGAGAACGTGGCCACGGAGATCCAGCGTTCGCTGGACTTCTACGCGGCGACATCGACCGAAGACGAAATCTCCCGCATCTACCTGAGCGGTGGTTCGGCCCGGATTCCCGGGCTTACGCGTACCATTCAGGACAAGACGGGCCTCCCTGTCGAGCTCGTGAACGCCTTCCGGCAAATCGAGATCAACGAGAAGGACTTCAACATCGCGTTTCTCAACGAGGTCGCGCCGATGGCAGCCGTGGCAGTCGGCCTCGCGATGCGAAGGGCCGGCGACAAATGATTCGTATCAACCTGCTGCCGGTTCGTGCAGCACGGAAGAAGGAAGAGGTCCAGCGCCAGATCCTGGTGTTCGGCTTGTTCCTCGTCGCCCTCCTCGCTGTGTCCGTGTTCTGGTGGCAGGCCACCAACAGCACGTTGGCAGGCATCCAGGACGAGAACGGCAAGCTCGAAGAAGAGATCGCCAACCTCAAGAAGATCATCGGCGAGGTGGACGAGTACAAGGCCCAGCAGGCCCTTCTCGAGAAGAAGCTCGAGGTCATCCGCCAGCTCAAGGCGAACAAGACCGGCCCCGTGCACCTGCTCGATGAGCTGGCCGTCCGCATCCCCGAGAAGCTCTGGCTCGAGACGGTTGAGGAGAGCGCCCAGAAGGTCACCCTTCGAGGCGTCTCGATCAACAACGAGGTCATCGCCACGTTCATGAACAAGCTCGAGGAGAGCGACTACTTCAAGGACGTCTATCTGGTCTCCATCCAGGCGCGGTCCGAGGCGGACATCAAGCTCAAGGAGTTCACCATCACGTCCCGGCTGACCGTGCCGGGAGTCAGCTCGGAAGGCACCTGATATGGACTTCCTCGAGCAGCTCTCGAAGTACTCCTCTACACAGAAGTTCGCCGGCGCGATGCTGATCTACGCGCTGATCGCGGCGGTCTTCTGGTTCGTGCTCGTCTCTCCTGCGAAGGAAGAGATCGTCACGGCGCAGGGCCGGAACAGCAACCTCGTCAGCGAGCGCGACGAGAACCGGGACATCGCTGAGAACCGCGACCGCTGGGAGCGCCGCGTCGAGCAGTTGAACGACGAGCTGGCCAAGGCGATCAAGGAGCTCCCCAACGAGCGTGAGATCCCCGAGCTGCTTCGCCGGATCAGCTCCATCGGCAAGAAGATCGGGCTGGAGTTCCTGCTCTTCCAGCCGCTGCCGGAGGTTCCGCGCGAGTTCTACGCGGACGTGCCGGTCAAGCTGAAGATCGAGGGGAGCTTCCACGAGGTGGCGACCTTCTTCGACCGCATCGGAAAGCTGAACCGCATCGTGAACATCCGCGACATCTCGATGGCCTCGCCCCTCGAGCGCAGCGGCAAGATCGTGCTGACGACGGACGGCACGGCCGTGACCTACCGCTTCCTGAGCGACGACGAGCGTTCTCCCAGGTCCGCACGAGGGAGGAAGTAGGCATGAACATCCTCTCCATGCGCATCGGTCTGCTCGGGCTGCTCGCGGTGGCGGTCGCAGCCCCGGTCGGCTGTGACGGCGGCGGAACCACCACCGGTGGGGACACCACCCGTCCCAGCGCGCGCCCGAAGCGCGAAGAAGCTCCCGCGGAGGTGGTCGAGGCCGCCGCCGACGAGGACACTGGTGACGTGTACAGCTACGTGTCCATCGGAAAGCGGGATCCGTTCCGCTCGTTCATCCAGAAGGAAGTCGTGGTCCAGGGCGACGGTGGTCCGGTCGGCCCCCTGCAGCTGCACGAGATCGACTCGTACCGCCTGCGCGGGATCGTGTGGAACATCAACCAGCCCAAGGCCATGGTCGAGGACCCCGAAGGGATCGGACACGTGGTGGAGCTCGGCACGCTGATCGGCAAGAACTGGGGCAAGGTCACGCAGATCAAGCCCAGTGAGTTGATCATCACCGAGGAATACCGCGACCCGATCGAGAACGAGCTGATCATCAACGAAGTCACGATGCGTCTCCCGAATCCTGACAAGGAAGTGGGGCGCTGATGAAGTCGCAGTGGAATGCCGGGCTTGCTCGGCGGAGGGAAGTCATGGCGAATCGGACCGGCACCTGGCGCTGGGTTACCGCGCTTGGGGTCACGGGTGCGACCTTGCTGATGGGCAGCGCTGCGCTCGCGCAGGATGCTCAAACGCTCGGCGGAGTGAACGTCCAACAGCAGGGAGGTGACTTCGTCATCACCGTGTCCTCGGATGCGCGCCCCAACTGCGCTGACTTCACCCTGACGGACCCACCGACGCTGGTGATCAGCTGCGTCGGGATGACGATGGGCTCGGTCGCGCCCGTGCAGGAGGTCGGCAGCGGCGTCGTGCAGCGCGTCGAGATCTCCGAGAGCAGCGACGCCGACGGGACCAACACCCAGCTCCGCATCCTCCTCGGAGAGATGCTGGAGTACGACAAGGTGGTTGGCCAGGGCAGCGTCACCATCACCCTGCGCACCGGCAAGGGCGGGGCTGCTTCGAGCGACGCGATCGCGGACGCCATGGCGGACAGCGACGGCAAGGCGGACGACAGCGGCTTCGGAGGGTCGTCGGCGACCACCGGCTCCGATGTCCCCGCAAACCTTCGCCTGGACTCCACCCGCACGGGTCAGCTGAGCTCCGTCGATGGCGACCACATCTACGGCGCCGGCGGCTCCCAGGTTCGGGGCGTCGACTTCCAGAACCTGCTCGCGGATGGCGTGTCGCGCCTCATCATCACCGCGTCTTCGGCTCCCGATTTCACGACGAGCTTCCCGTCGGATCGCCAGGTGGTCATCGCCTTGCACGGATCGGACCTCGGCTCGGGCCTGGAGCGACGCCTGGACACGTCCAAGTTCGCCTCCGCGGTGACCAGCGTGGCCTCGTTCCGCTCGCGGACCACCGTCGGCGACGTCAAGATCGTGATCGAGCTGTCGGAGGCCGTGCAGCCGACGGTGACCGAGCAGGGCAACGTGCTGCTGGTCGACTTCCCCATCCCCGCGAGCATCTCGGGCGCGTCACGGTCGACCCCGGACCCGGTCGCGGTGGCCCCGGTGCAGGCCGAGGAACTGAAGGCCGAGGATCGGATCGAGAACAGCATCGGTCGTGAGCGCCTCATCTCGGGCTCCGGCCGCAGCGTCGATCCCGCGAAGAAGGCCCGCCAGACCGAAGACTGGATCTTCGGCTCCTCGACCTTCATGGGAGAGGTGGACGCCGGCCACACCTGGCGCGGCTTCCCGATCAACCTGGACCTCGTCAACGCGAACGTGCACAACGTCTTCCGGCTGATCAGCCACGTGTCCAAGCTCAACATCGTGAGCTCGGACGACGTGAAGGGCACGGTCACCGTGCGCCTCATCGAGGTGCCCTGGGATCAGGCGCTCGCCGCGGTGTTGCAGTCCAAGAGCCTGGGCGCGGTGCAGTACGGAAACATCGTGCGTGTCGCGCCGATCTCCACGATTCGCCTCGAGCGGGAAGACGCCGCGGCGGCCGAGCGGGCTCGCGAGGACGCGGTGCCGCTGGGCATGCTGGCGTTGCCGCTGAACTACGCAGAGTCGGACAAGATCAAGAAGAACCTCGAGAACATGATCAGCCGCCGGGGCTCGGTGAACTTCGACGAGCGCACCAACACCCTGATCGTCCGGGACATCGATACTTCGCTGACCCAGATCCGCGCGCTGGTGAAGTCCCTGGACACACCGACCCCGCAGGTCCTGATCGAGGCGCGGATCGTCGAAGCGTCGCAGAACTTCACCCGGTCCCTGGGCATCCAGTGGGGTGGCACCCTCAACTTCAGCCCCGCCACCGGCGCCCCCACCGGACTGTTCTTCCCGAACTCCGTCGGCCTCTCCGGTGGTGAGACGAGCTCGGTGATCAATGGCTCGCAGACCACCGTCGGCGGTCGCACGACCAACTTCACCACGAACCCGAACTACGTGGTGGACCTGCCGAGCGCGTCGCAGAACGGGTCCCTCGGCGTGAGCCTTGGATCCGTGACCGGGCTGGCGAGCCTGGACCTGCGTCTCACGGCCGGTGAGGCCACCGGCCAGGGCAAGGTCATCAGCGCTCCGTCGGTGACCACCGTCACCAACAAGCAGGCCATCATCAAGGACGGCGCGCGGATCCCGTACGAGACGGCGTCCCTGCGAGGCACGAACGTGCAGTTCGTCGATGCGACCCTGCAGCTCGAGGTCATGCCGCAGATCACCTCCGACGGCACCATCTTCCTCGAGGTGAACCTCCAGAAGAACCAGCCGGACTTCGGCGTGGCGATCGGCGGCCTGCCGACCATCCAGATCAAGGAGGCCTCCACGACGGTCGCCGTGGCGGACGGTGACACCACCGTCATCGGTGGCGTGTACAGCTACGAGGAGAGCACCTCGAAGAACATGCTCCCGGGCCTCGGGCGCATCCCGGTCCTGGGCTGGCTGTTCAAGAACTCGACGAAGCGGGTCGATCGCAAGGAGCTGCTCGTCTTCATCACACCGACGATCCTCCGCGGCCGACGCTGAGCCCGTCGGGGCAGGGCTTTGGCCTCGTGTCCCGTCCCATCGTCCTGTCCGGCTTCATGGGAGCCGGCAAGAGCACCCTGGGTGCACGCACCGCGCGCAGCCGGGGTCTGGTCTTCGTCGATCTCGACGCGGAGATCGAGGCCGCCTTCGCGCTCCCCATCTCCGACATCTTTGCGACCCGTGGTGAGCCCGCCTTCCGCGCGATGGAGGAGCGGCTGCTCGCCCAGGCGATCTCGCTCCCGGGGCGCGTCATCGCGTTGGGGGGGGGCGCGGTAGCGAGCCCCCGGTCGCGAGCCCTGCTGCACGCGCGCGCCATCTGGATCCACCTGGCGGTGCCGTTCGCGGAGCTCGTGCGGCGGGTGAGGGCGACGGGGGCCGCCTCGAGACCCCTGTGGTCCGACCTGGAGGCGACCGCCGAGCTGTTCGCGGCCCGGCAGTCCGACTACGGCTGTGCGGCCTACACCGTCGATGCGGAGGGGCCCCCCGAGACGGTGGCGCGCGCCATCGCGGAGGTGCTGGACGGACTCGCGCCGACGCAGTCAGCGCCACCCGTGCGGCTGGAGCGCTCCCAGCTCGAGGTGCGGCTGCCGGCGGCGTCCTATCCGATCATCGTGGGGCGCGCGCTCAAGGGCATCGGCGCGGCCATCGCCGGGGTCGGAGCAGGCCCCGTCGCCGTGCTGACGGACTGGAACGTCGGACCGCTGCACCAGGACGCGTTGATCCGTGCCATCGAGGAGCAGGGCCGGCAGGTGGTGCCCCTGACCCTGCCCGCAGGTGAAGACCACAAGCAGATCCGCCCCGTCCTGGACGCGGTCGATCAGCTCCTCGACCACGGGTGGCAGCGCTCGGCGCCGGTGGTGGCGCTGGGAGGGGGCGTGCTCGGGGACATGGCGGGCCTCGTCGCCTCTCTCGCCCTGCGCGGCGTGCCGTTTGTCCAGGTGCCGACGACGCTGCTGGCGATGGTGGACAGCTCCGTCGGGGGCAAGGTCGGGGTGAACCACCGCCGCGGTAAGAACCTCATCGGCCACTTTCACCAGCCGAGCCTGGTCTGGACGGATCTCGCCTACCTGGACACCCTCCCCGACCGCGAGCTGCGGGCGGGTCTGGCCGAGGTCGTCAAGACCGCTCTGATCGGTGATGCGGAGCTGTTCGCGCTGCTCGAGCGCGATCCGGCGGGCTTCCTGGCGCGGGACCCCGAGGTCCTCCGGGACGCCGTGCTGCGCTGCTGTCGGGTCAAGGCCGGGATCGTGGCCTCCGACGAGCGGGAGCGGGGCAGGAGGGCGGTGCTCAACCTGGGGCACACGGTCGGTCACGGGCTGGAGGCGGTGTGTGGGTTCGGGCGTCTCCGGCACGGCGAGGCGGTCGCCATCGGACTCGTCGCGGCCGCGGAGATCAGCGTCGCGGAGGGTCTCTGTTCCGCGGACCTGTGCGACCGGGTTCGGGCGCTGCTACAGCGACTCGGGCTGCCGACGGGCGCTCCGCCGGTCTCCCTGGCGGCGCTCTCGGACGCAATGATGATGGACAAGAAGTTGAAGCAGGACGCGCTCCCGTGGATACTGGTTGATGAGATCGGTGCGGTGTCCATCAACACCTCGCCGGTGACGGCGCTGACGGGCCGGCTGGACCTCCTGGTCGAGCGTGGTGTCCTGAAGCAATCTGGAGGTTGACCATGGCTTTCCCGAGACTGCTGACGCTGGCTCTTTCGCTGCTCCTGTTCCCCGCCTGCTCCACGGGCCCGGTGGACGCGACGTTCAGGCACGAGCTGGTCGCTTTCGAAGACATCAAGATCTCCTGGCAGGGCTGCGCGCTCGACACGGAGACGGGGGCGCAGACTGTCCCGAACTGCCAGAACAGCAGCCCGGTGATTCTGCGGCTCGACGCGCGGGTCCGGGACACCGAGACCGATCTGCCGGTCAACAATGTGCGTGTCTGGTTCAACTCGGGGTACGAGCTGATCTACCTGCTCCCGCAGGAGGTCCTGGAGGCCATCGAGGTCCCGATCACCGAAGGTTGGGACGAGGTCCTGGGGCGCGGCGAGGTCTGGGCGGAGTTTGCCGGGACCTTCGAGGGCGACTACCGCCCCACCTACCACGAGACCTCCACGGATCAGAACGGCCTGGCGACCGTTTGGCTGTACATCCAGGAGATGCCGCGAGGCCCCGCCGGCATCGCGGTCGAGGGATCGGTGATGGTCTCGATCGCCTCCGATGTCCAGATCCTCAAGCTCTCGCCCGGCGGCGTCTGACGGGTCGCCCCGATGGGCGGCCGGCAAGCCTTTGAAGCACTGAAGGCGGCCTGGAGGCGAGAGCCCCGGGCCGTCTTCGTGCGTCTGGGTGAGGCGCTGAGGGGCGCCGGTGAGCTGGAGGAGGCCGCGGCGGTCCTCCGGGACGGGCTGGACCACTGGCCTCAGAGCCTGTCCGGCCACGTCGCCCTGGCGCGGGTCCTGCACGACGCCGGGGACCTGCTGGCCGCAGAGGAGTCTCTGGACCGGGTGCTCGAGCGGGACCCGGAGCATTGGGCTGCGCTGGACCTGCTGGCGGTGCTCCGCTGCCAGGCCGGCAAGCGGGCCGAAGAGGCGGGCATCCTGCGACGCCTGGGGCGTCAGGCGCCCGGTGACCGGGGCATCAGGCGCCGGCTCGAGCTGGCAGAAGCGCAGATCGCCTGCCGTCCGGCGCCGCCGGCTCCGGGGCCGGGGGTGGTGCCGCCACCCCGGTTCGCGGGGCCCAGGTTTCAGTCGATGCCGACCCAGGTCCTGGGCGCGGCTCCCGTGCCCCCCAGCCGTCCCCCCCGGGTGATGACCGAGCCCTCCGCTGCGGCGCCGACCCGGGGCAGCGCGAGCACCACCAGTCCCGGGGGTGTTTCGCCCCGCCTTCTGCGTCGCTCCGAGGTGCTCCGTACGAGCCCGGGGCATCGGCCACCCCAGGCGGGCATCCCCCGCGCGTCGCGGCCTGTCGCGCTCGCCGATCCCTTCGCCAACGAGACGATGGTCGAGCTGCTCGTCGATCAGGGACGGCAGGACGAAGCCCGCCGGCTGCTCGTGGCGCTGATCCAGCGGGAGCCTGGGCGGCGGAGCCTCGCTCAGCGGCTGCTGGAGTTGGGCGGCGAGGGTCCACAGGAGAGCGCCCAGGGCCGGTCCAGCCCCGCGGACCTGGAGGGCTTGATGCGGGGGGTGCTGTCCTCCGCGGCCGAAGAACTCGATGCCCTGGCCGGCCCGGCCATTCAGGATGGCTCGTCATGACCTCGATCCTCGTTCTGCACGGACCCAACCTCAACCTGCTGGGCACCCGGGAGCCGGAGATCTACGGCGCGACAACCCTGCCGGAGATCGACGCGGGGCTCCGGGATCAGGGAGCCGCCGCCGGCGCGCAGGTCCGCTGCCTGCAGTCGAACCACGAGGGAGCGCTGATCGACGCGCTGCAGCAGGCCGCGACGAACGGGACCCACGCCGTGGTGTTCAACGCTGGCGGCTTCACGCACACCTCGGTCGCCCTCCGGGACGCGATTGTGGCCTGCGGATTGCCTGTGATAGAAGTCCACCTCTCGAACGTGGCGGCCCGCGAGGAGTTCCGCCGAGTCTCGTTGATCGCACCCGTCGTTGTCGGCTCGATCGCAGGGTTCGGCCGAGACTCCTACCGACTCGGACTGGAAGCTGCCCTCGCCGTCTTGCGGCGGACCGACTGAGTGACCGGAGCTTCGAACATGGATCTGGACAGCATCAAGGCAGTCCTCGAACTCCTCGACGGCACGGATGTGTCCGAGCTGGAGTACGAGGACGAGACACTGCGACTCGCCATCCGGCGCGGCCCTCGGGCGGCGCTGGCGGCTCCTGCGATGGCCGCCCCAGCTCTCGGAGCGGTCCCCATGGGGGGCGCCCCGGCGGCTCCGGCGCTCCTCGGCAAGGTCGTGGCGTCGCCCTTCGTGGGCACCTTCTATCGCGCGCCGGCGCCGGACGTGGCCCCCTTCACAGAGGTCGGCCAGCGCGTCGCCAAGGGGCAGACGCTCTGCATCGTCGAGGCCATGAAGCTCATGAACGAGATCGAGGCCGAAGTGTCGGGCACGGTGAAGCAGATCCTCGTGGAGAACGCCCAGCCGGTGGAGTTCGACCAGGCGCTCTTCCTCATCGACCCGGACTGACGGGTCGGGCAGACGATGTTCCGCAAGGTCCTCATCGCCAATCGGGGCGAGATCGCGCTCCGGGTGGTCCGAGCCTGCAAAGAGCTCGGCATCGAGACGGTGACGGTGCACAGCACCGCCGACGCGAACTCGTTGCACGTTCGCTTCGCAGACCAGTCGATCTGCATCGGGCCCCCCCAGGCGCGGGACAGCTATCTGAACCTGCCCCGGCTCCTGTCCGCGATCGAGATCTCGGGCGCCGACGCGGTGCACCCCGGCTACGGCTTCCTGGCCGAGAACGCCTCCTTTGCCGACACGCTGGCCAAGGCGGGGGTGACGTTCATCGGCCCCACCGGCGATCAGATCCGCCAGATGGGGGACAAGGCCACGGCCAAGGCGACCGTCCGCAAGGCGGGCACCCCGCTCGTGCCTGGCTCCGACGGCCTGCTGCACACGGTCGAGGAAGCCCTCGAAGTCGCCGAAACGGTGGGGTACCCGGTGCTCCTGAAGGCCACCGCGGGCGGCGGCGGCAAGGGCATGAAGATCGCGCAGACGCGCGAGGATCTGCCGTCGGCGTTCCAGCTCGCCCGGGCCGAGGCGATGGCCTGCTTTGGCAACGGTGACCTGTATCTGGAGAAGCTGGTCCTGCGGCCGCGCCACATCGAGGTGCAGGTGCTGGGCGACAAGCACGGCAACGTCGTGCACCTGGGGGAGCGCGAGTGCTCGCTGCAGCGCCGCCACCAGAAGGTCCTCGAAGAGGCCCCGTCCCCCCTGGTCGATCCGGAGATGCGGGAGCGCATGGGCGCCGCGGCCGTCGCGGCGGCGAAGGCCATCGACTACAACACCGCCGGCACGGTGGAGTTCCTGGCCGACAACGAGCGGAACTTCTACTTCATCGAGATGAACACCCGGATCCAGGTCGAGCACCCGGTCACCGAGATGATCACCGGCGTCGATCTGGTCAAGCAGATGATCCGGAGCGCCGCGGGCGAGCCGCTGCCGTTCACCCAGGACCAGATCACCTTCCGCGGCCACGCGATCGAGTGTCGGATCAACGCCGAGGATCCGGTCACCTTCGCTCCGAGCCCCGGCACGATCACCGGCTACCACGAGCCCGGCGGCTTCGGGGTCCGGGTGGACTCCTGGGTGCACGACCGGGCGAAGGTGCTGCCCTACTACGACTCCCTGCTGGCCAAGCTGATCGTCTGGGGCGAGGACCGCGACGCGGCCATCGCGCGCATGCGCTGGGCGCTGGACGAGTATGTGGTCGAAGGAATCCGGTCGACGGTGCCGTTCCACCGCCGGGTCCTGCGGGACCCCGAATTCCTCTCCGGCGATCTCGACACCGGCTACATCGAACGTTTCCTGAAGCGGGTCGGCCCCGAGTAGGCCGCGACCCAGTCGGTCACCCCGGCGTCGGGGCTCTGCTATAAGCGACTCCGCGAATACGAGGTTCCGCCCTTGGCTCTCGACAAACCGAAGATTCTGGCGGCTGCTCAGAAGCAGCTCGCGCGCGGCAATGTCGACCGCGCGTTGAAGGAGCTGGGCCGGATCGTCCGTGACGATCCGAAGGACCTGCGCGTTCGCCAGAAGATCGCCGAGCTTCTCGCCCGTCAGGGGAAGATCGCGGAGGCGATGCGGGAGTTCCAGGTCGTCGCCGAGGCGTATGAGCGCGGAGGCTTCTTCCCGAAGGCTGCGGCCATCTACAAGCAGATGCTGCGGTTCGAGCCGAACTCGATGCAGTGGCATCTCGCCCTGGGCGAGATCTACCAGCAGCTGGCCCTCCTTTCGGACGCGGCCGATCACTTCAACATCGTCGCCCACCACTTCGACAACAACGGCACGGCCAAGGAGCGCATCGAGATCTATCAGCGCCTGGTGCGGCTGAATCCAGACTCGCTGGAGTACGCGGAGCGCCTGAGCGACCTGTACCAGAAGGAGTCGGACCCGCTCTCTGCCTACGACGTGTGGGCGAAGGTGGCGCAGGTCCTCGAGCAGCGCAACGACCTGGACACGCTGACCACCGTGTACGAGCGGATGAGCGCCCTCCGGGAGGACGACCTCGACCTGGTGCGCGCCCTCGCCAACCTGTACCTGGACCGCAACGATCCCCGTCGCGCGTTGGCGAAGCTGCAGCACTGCTTCCGGGTCGATCCCCAGGACACCGAGACGCTCAACCTGCTGGCGGACGCCTTCGTCGATCTCGGTGAGCAGGACAAGGCCGTCGCGGTGCTGCGCGAGCTCGCCCAGATCTACGACACCCTCGGCTACGAGGAGTACCGCAATCAGGTCTACGACCGCATCGCGGAGATCGACCCGAGCGGGGGATCCGAGTTCCAGGGCGACGCCTCCCTGGTGGTCGAAGGGCTGACCAACCCCGCCCGCCACATCGATGTGCAGCAGGAGGGCTCGGAGGTCGAGGCCATCCAGCGGCCCTTCATCGCCGCCGAGACGTTCGTCAGCTACGGGTTCCCCGACAAGGCGCGCGACACCCTGGAGGCCGCGGTGGCGCGGTTCCCGTCGTCGTTCGTTCTCCGGCGGGCGTTGCTGCCCCTGCAGCTGTACGACGAGGACACCGAGGGCGCGCTGGAGTCCCTGGACGCGATGTACGAGGTCGCGATGGACCACAGCGACTACACGGCCGCCAGGGCGTGCCTGGTGCTGGCGGTGGACATCCAGCCCGACGACCCCCAGGCCCACGACCGGCTGCGGGCCTTCGAGGAGGCGCTGGGAGAGTTCGCCACCGGCGAAGAGGGCTCGGCCGCGCTGGACGACTTCGGTGCCGCCATCGAGCTGGGCTCGAAGATCGCAGGCACGGTCACGCCGGAGCCGGATCCGTTCCAGGAGGACGGCAAGGAGGCTGGCGACTTCGACTTCGACGACTCCGAGATGCACGAGCTGGCTCGCCAGCTGCGCCAGGAGCTGGGCGAGTCTTCCGAGGCACCGGCCCCCGCGCCCGGGCCCGCCCACGGCGAGGAACTGGACCTGGACCTCGATCTCGACTTCGACATGGACGACGACCCCCTCGCGGGCCTGAACCTCGACGGCCTCGCCGGCGACGAAGAGATCGATGAGCGCACGGCCTTCGAGCTGGGCCAGCACCACTACGCCGAAGGCAGCTACGACGAGGCGCGCACGGAGTTCGAGCGGGCCGTCCAGGCCGAGGACGACCTCGCCGCGGCCCTCGAGATGCTGGGCGTCACCAATCGGCGCCTGCGGGACTACCGGGCCGCCGTCGAGTGCTTTCGTCGACTCCTCGCCGAGCGATTGGTGCAGGGCGAGGACCAGCTCAAGATCCTGTTCGAGATCGGCGTGACCTACGAAGCCGCCGGGAACCGCAAGTCCGCGCACAAGGTGTATGTGCGGATCGTCGGGGTGGATCGGAGCTTTCGTGGGGGCGAGGTCCAGAACCGGCTCACCTCGCTGGAACTCGACCTCGGGCTCGGATAGCATCCTCCCGTTCCGCTTCCTCGTCGCGCTGAGGCACGGAAACTGGAGCAAATACGCGGGCGTAGCTCAGTGGTAGAGTACGAGCTTCCCAAGCTCGGTGTCGCGGGTTCAAGTCCCGTCGCCCGCTCCAGGATTCAGACGACCCGGCCGCCTGGTCGGGTCGTCTGCCTCCGGAGCCTCGGGTCCGCTGAAGAATCCACCTCCGCCTGGGGTCTATGATCCGATGGTGGACATGGCCCCCGACGAGCAGCGCCCTAACCGTCGGCGTTGGCCAAGGCTGCTCCTGCTCGTCTTCGTCGTCTTCAGCGCTGCGCTGATCGGGCTCGCGCTGTGGGTGCGGTCGCCTGCGGCGGCACAGATGGCCCGTCGGATCGCGATCATCGAGGGGAGCAGGGTCCTGGGGGAGGACCTGTTCGTTCGGGAGCTGGAGATCCTGTCGGTCCGGCCCCTGCGTCTGGCTCTGGGGGGCGTGTCCGTGCACAGCCGACAGCCCGACCGGGCGGGGCTGCCCCTGGTCCGCGTGGACCGGCTGGAGGTGGGACTGGGCAGCCTGTGGTCGCTGCGGGACCGGCTGGTTCTGATCGATGAGCTCGTGGTCGAGCGCCCGCGTACCCGGGTGGCGCTCGAGACAGGCCAGATCCGCGACTTCGCGGCGCTGATCGCGCTCCTGAAGAAGCCCAAGCCCGCCGGCAAGACGGGGCCCAGGTGGCGCGTCGATCTGCGACGGGTGACGGTCAGCGACGCCGGCGCGCGAGTGACCGCGACCCCGCCCGGGATCGGGATCGCCGTCGCGGGGCTCCAGCTCGACTTCGACCGGATGATCGTGCAGCCCACCGACGGGCGGCGCGCGACGGAGCGGGTGCCCTCGCCCGGTTCCCTGCGGATCGCCGACATCGAGGTCGTGTTGGGCGAGCTGCGCGAGCACGCGACCCTGGAGCGGGGCAGCTTCAACGTCGAAGACGGGCTGCTGACCTTCCAGGACTACGGCCTGGATCTGCGCACCGGGCGTGTGGCGCTCTCGGGCCAGGTTCCCGTCGGCCCGCCGCGGCCGTCCTCGCCGGGCTACCGGGTCGACGCCCAGGCCGACATCGACCTGAGCGTGATCCACGACGCCTGGCCGAAGCTGCCGGAGCTGCAGGGCGCCGCGAACCTGCGGGTGGGGGTGCAGGGCAAGGGGCTGCGCCCGGAGGTGGACTTCGATCTGACGGCGGGGGGCGTGGAGGTGCTCGTCCACGGCCCCAAGAAGGAGCTGCTGTTCAAGCTCGGCGACCTGTCGCTCCGGGGCTACTACCTCGAAGACCTGCTGAAGATCACGCGAAGCTCCTTGGTGTGGGCGGGGGGCCGGATCGGGGTGGACGCCGCGTTGACCCTCCGCAAGGACCTGCCCTTCGACGCCACCCTGCAGGTCGCTGGCCTGGACCTCGCCCGGGTCCTGGACGGCGTCACGGTGCCGGGCTCCTGGGTGCAGATGATCATGGACGGTACGATCACGGTCGCCGGGAGCGTCGCCGATCCGGACCGCGGATTCTGGGCCGACGGCCGCGGCGACATCGCCTGCACGAACCTGGTGGTGCGGGACCGCGCGTGGGATGTGGCGGGGCCCTTCACCGAGATGCTCCTGGTGCCGCGCAGCCGGGTGAACACGCGGATCACGGTGGATGGGGTCGGCGTGCACCTCGTCGGGGGCCGGATCACCGGGCCGAACGGCTCGGACCTGAAGGTGGACACGGACTTCATCTTCGCCCGGCCGCTGAAGCTGCGGGTCAAGGTCGCGGGCACCCGGTTCGACGCCCGGGATCTGAACACGACCGTGGCGGGGCTGCACGTCGAGGGGCACGGCGGGGTCGAGGTCCTCGTGCAGGGACCGACCAACGATCTCGACATCTCCGGGGCCCTCGAGCTGGAGGACTTCGTGTTCCTGCAGTGGCCCTTCGGGAGCGTGCAGGGCGACGTGCACTGGCATGTGCGGGAGGACCTGGAGTTCAGCCGTCTGCGCGGCCAGAGGGGGAACAGCGCGTTCGAGTCCGAGGTGCGGGTGCAGTTCGCGGACGCGTTCAGGGGTGGCACCCGCGAGCGGCTGGAGGTGGACATCGTGGCCGTCATTCCCGAAGGCCACGCGCAGGCCGAGGACCTGCTGCCGATCTTCTTCGGGTCGGCCGTCGACCTGCGCGGGCCGGCCTGGGGACGGGCACACCTGCACGGGCCCCCGTCCCGCCTCAACGGCGACGGTGTCGTGCACGCGGAGCGTCCCGAGTACCTCTGGGAGCGCTTCCGTTCGCTGGACATGGCGGTGCAGATGAAGGACGGCGACCTGTACATCACCGAGGGATGGGCGCGGAAGGAGTCCGGCCTGGCCCTCTTCGCCCGCGGCTCCATCGGGCGGGATGGCGAGGTCGACGTCGCCTTTCATCTCCCCGAGATGGGCGCGGAGGAACTGGCGCCGGTGATCGACGCGGGATGGCCCCTCACGGGGCGCGTGTCGGGCGTGGCGATCTTGAGCGGCGACCTCAAGAACACCTGGGTGGATGGGCGGCTCCGCCTGCGAAACGGCGCGTGGGGAGCGGAGCGCCTGGGGGACACGGACGTCACCGTCAGGGTCCAGGACCACGTGGCCACGGCGGAGGGCACCCTGCTCGCGGGGGCGCTGCGGCTCGGCGCGGAGATGACGTTGGAGGGGATCTGGCCCTACTCCTTCGGGATCCGCACCGTGAAGGACGTCAGCCTCGATCCGTGGCTGCCCCAGACGATCCTGGGCCGCAGCGCGCCGGTGACCGCCTGGCTCGCAGGCTCCCTGAGCGGCGTGGGAACCCTGCGGGACCAATGGCACACGCTGAGGCTGGAGCTGCCCACGTTCGCCCTGGTTCGCGGCAACCACCAGGTCCGGGCCACGGCCGCGGATCCGATCGTCATCACGTTCCAGGGCGGTGCCCTGCGCTTCGAGGAGGTGCACCTCACGTCGCCCGATGGCGCCACGGACCTGGGGGTGGAGGGGTGGCTCCGGCCGTCCGGTCCCCTCGACGTCGATGTGGCGGGCGTGCTGGATATCGCCTTCATCGATCTTGCCGCCGACGTCTTTGACCGCGCCGAGGCGCGCTCCCTGACCATCGAGCAGCTCTCCCTGCGAGGCACCACGCAATCGCTGGACATGGAGGGCGTGGCGGAGCTCAACGACGCCTTGCTCAAGACGATCTACTTCCCCCACGCCATCGAGCTGGAGCGTGCCCGGGTCTCGCTGCGGGACCGCGTCGTCAAGGTGGAGGAACTGGAGGGGCGCCTGGGAGGAGGCACCCTCGAACACGCCGCAGGCTCCACGATCCGGCTCGACCGCAGCGGCTATCGCCCGCGTCAGTACGACCTGCACGTCGAGTGCGTGGACTGCACGGTCCGGTATCCCAGCTTCCTGCCCCCGTCCCGGGGCACGGCGTCCCTGTGGGTGCGGGGGGTCGCCCCAGACGGGCTGACCTTGGGCGGGCGGGTGCACATCGACGAGATGGTGCTGCGGGACACGATGAACTGGCAGCGCTCGGTGCTGACCTTCCGGGAGAAGGCCACCGAGAACGTGGCGGTGGCCGAGCATGCGCCCCTGTTCGACTTCGACCTGATGATCGACTCGGAGCCGGGCATGGCCCGGATCTTCAACAACCTCGGGGACATCCGAGGCACCGCCCGCGGCCTGCACGTCGGCGGCGACACCAACCAGGTCCTCATCACCGGCCTCGTGGAGCTCAACGCGGGCACGTTTCGCTACAAGGGGCAGGACTTCCAGCTCGAGCCGGGCAGCGCCGAGTTCCGGGAGGGCACCGAGTGGTTCCCCTGGCTCGAGGTGACGATGTTCAGCGACGTGGCCACCCGGGACGAGGACTACCGCATCACGCTGAACGCCACCGGTCGCCTCGACAACCCGAGCTTGACCAGTACCTCCGAGCCGTACCTCAGCGAGGCCGACATCAACTCCCTCCTGCTGTTCGGGCTGACCCAGGAAGAGCTGGAGCGCGCGGAGCTCGCCGACCTGGGGGCGGCGGCGCTGGGGGCGGCGGCGGGCACCTACACCGAGACCGCGGCCGCGAGCTTCGGGCAGAGCGTCACGGGGGGTGGGCGCAACCTGCTGCCTGACCGGGTGGAGATCGTGCCCGTCTACACCGACACCACCGGCTCGACGACGTTCTGGGCGGTCGTCACGAAGGAGTTCATCCCGGACCGGCTGACCGTCGAAGCGGGCCTCGGCCTCGGGGCCCAGCAGGCGTTCTGGGCGGTGCGGGCGAAGCTGCGCCTCCTTCGGAACTTCTACATCGAGGGCTCCTGGGTGAACGACGAGAACGCATCGCAGAACTACGGCAACATCGGCCTCGACGTGAAGCTGGAGTTCGACTTCGACTGATCCATGAGCCACCGCTTCCCATGGCTGCTGCTCCTGGCGGTCGCCGCGCTGCTCTCCTGTGTCGTGCCTGCGGCCGCATCCGACGTGGATCCGACCCAGTTCACGGGTCGAGTGCTGCGCGCGGTGCGGCTGGAGACCCCCCGCGGGGCGGCGTCCGGCCAGCTCGGCTACCTCGTCGAGCAGAAGGCTGGTGATGTCTTCAATCCCCAGTCCGTGCGGCGCTCGGTGGAGCTGCTCTTCCGGCTGGGTCAGTTCGACGACGTGCAGGCCCGGGTCACCCCGAACGACGACGGCTCGCTCGACCTCGTATTCGCCCTGGTGCCCAGCTCCCGCCTGGCCGGGATCCGCCTGCGTGGAGTCCGGGGCCTCGCGCCGTCCGCGGTCCGGGCATCCCTCGCGAAGGGGCGGGGCGATCCGTACGTGCCCGGCGACGAAGCGAGGCTCGCGCGGGACGTGGAGGGCTTCTACCGAGCCCATGGCTTCCTGGACGTGCTCGCCACCGGACAGGTCGCCAAGACGCTGCTCGGAGGGCGCGCGGTGCGGATCGACATCGCGGCGGGCCCGCGGTACCGCATCGAGGAGGTGCGGTTCCTGGGCGAGCACACGGGGTTCGGACCGGAGCGACTGCGTCAGCTGCTCGGTGATCGGGTCGCGGCGGGTCGCTTCTACAGAGAGGACAACCTCAACCAGGCCCTCGATCGCCTCATCGCGCAGCTCCAGAAGCGCGGCTTCGTGGAGGCCCGCCTGCTCGGGCTGCCCGGCCCGCGCCGCCGCTCCCGCGTGCCGGTGGAGGTCCGCAAGGACTCCGACACGAACAGCGTGTCCATCGGGATCCCGCTGGACGCGGGACACCTCGTGGAGGCCGAGTTCGTCTTCGATGGCGAGCGCCGCCTGGCGTGGACCGATCAGCGCCTGTCCGACGTGGTGGGTCTGAACACCGCGGCCCGGGTGTCGCGCACCTATGCGGAGGACGCGGCCCGCCAGCTGGAGCGCTTCCTGTGGCGTCGCGGGTACTTCCACGCCGAGGTGAAGGTGGCCGTGGTCGATGAGCCGATCGTCCCGCCCGTGGGGGCGCCGGAGTGGACCTTGCCGCGAGTCGAGGATCTGCGGGTGTTGCGGTTCATGGTCGCGCCCGGGCCCGAGGTGAGCCTGTTGGCGAAGGACATCGACGTGTCGTTCGAGGCCGAGGAGGGGGCCGGCGGGTCATTCCTCTCCGCGCGCCGGGCCATCGGCGTGCTCAGCGACGGGAGCCCCGAGGTGATCGGCCATCGCCCTGCGGTCGCGGTGGTCCTGGGGTTCGACATCTATCGACGCCACTTCACCGACGGCGAGCTGCAGCAGGCGCTGGAGGTGCTGAAGGACTGGTACCGCGCCCGGGGCTTCCTGACCGCGACGGCGACGGCCGAGCCCCGCTTCGTGGAGCGCTCCTGCCGGGAGACGGATCCCGTGGCGGAGGGCCGCCGGGTGTGTCTGGACGTGCACATCACCGAGGGGCCGCGCACCACGGTGGACAGCCTCACCATGGATGACCGGATCGAGCGGCTGCTCACCGGGACCAAGGAGGACGAACCGGACACGGAGCAGCGGCGCTCGACGGTGGAGGGGTGGAAGAAGCGGTTCGTGGGCAAGCCGTTCAACCCCGCCCGCTTCGACGAGCTGGTCCAGGAGGTGATCGACGAGCTGGGCGAGCGCGGCTACATCGACGCGCGAGTGCAGAGCCGGCGGGAGATCAGCACCGACGGCACCCTCGTGAGGCTCGGGATCGACGTGCAGCCGGGCGACGCGGTGCACTTCGGCAAGGTCGTGGTGCGGGACAACCAGCACACCCAGGTGGGCTTCATCCGTCGGCAGGTCCCGATCCGTCCCGGCGCGCTCTTCACCCGGTCCCAGCTGCAAGGAGCCCAGGGCCGCCTGCTCCGCACCGGCCTGTTCGACGGCGTCGTGCTCCGGCAGGCGCAGCGGACCGGGCGCCTGCGGGACGTGGAGGTGCTGGTCAACGAGCGCAAGCGCTTCAGCTTCGTGCTGGGTGGCGGCTTCACCTGGCCCGACGACGGCCCTCGGGTGAGCGGGGAGACCCGGCTGCGCAACCTGGATGGCCGGGGCCTGTCGGTCTGGGCCCGGGGCCGGACGAGCCTGGACTGGCGCTACATCACCGCCCGGATCCCCCTGTTCGAGTACCGCGCGTCCGTCGGAATGGAGCTGCCGTACCTGCCGGGCCTGCCGCTTCGGGCGGCGTTGACGGCCCTCATCAACGAAGAGCTCGATGAGCCCACCTACCGAATCTCCCGGTCGGGGATCACCTTCGGCGTGGACTGGCGGCCGTCGAACAAGGTGACCATCGATGCGCAGGCCGAGGTGCAGTTGCGCGCGCCGATCCGCGTGGATTCGGTGGCCCGCCTCAACCCCCTCGCGGACATCCCCACCGTCAAGCCCCGCCAGAACCCCAAGCTCCTGCTGCTGGGGACCCTGTCGGCGATCCTCGACTTCCGGGACGACCGCCTGAACCCGACCCAGGGCGTGTACGCCAGCGCGACCCTGGAGACGACGCCCAGCAACCTGGTTCCGGGCGCCCCCGCCTTCGGGCGGCTCAGCGGCCGCACGGTGCTCATGATCCCCCTGGACAAGCAGGGCTTTGGGCTTCGCCTGGAGGTGGGCGGTGGCGTGGCCTGGTCCTACGACGGGCGCCTGCCTCCCGTGGAGTGGCGGTTCCGGCTCGGGGGCACGTCCACGGTGCGCGGCTACCGGCTGGATGCGATCGGACCCTGGGGAACGCGGGAGGGCACGCTGGAGAACGACGGCCTGCTCGCGGACGGGTTTCCGACCCGGCAGGTGCCCGTGGGCGGGAACGCATTCTACCGCGGCTCGATCCAGCTCCAGCTGCCGCTCCCAGGGCTGGCCACGTGGCGCCTCGTGGTGTTCGGAGACGGGGGGAACGCGCTGATCTACGGGGATCTGCCCGACGGCATCGACTCGGGGGTGTCGCCGCTGCTGCAGTGGAGCGTGGGATTCGGTCTGCGTCGCATCACGCCGATCGGCCCGCTGCGCCTCGAGCTGGCGGTGCGGCCGACCCAGTTCCCGCAGCTGCCCGGCGTCTTCCAGGGCACCGCGGCGTTCGGCGACGTCGTGCAGGTGCACTTCGCGGTCGGCGCCCTGTAGGCCCCATCAGGCCAGCACGACCCCCGGCCAGGCGTCCCACAGGAGGCCGAAGCGCACGCCGCGGTCGCTGGTGGTCACCTCCTCCACGCCCATGCGGACCATGAGCTCGGTGAGCCAGATCAGCGACGGGGCCAGGGAGTCCGCCCGCCCGGGGTGCAGGCTGTGCAGGGCGTGGCGATCCGCCGAGGACATGTGGAACAGCCGGCGCGCCACCGACAGGGCCTGCTGCCGGGTCAGGCGCCGCGCGTGCTGCGCCACCGGATCCCACAACGCGCTGTCGTCCAGCACCTGGATCGTGGCCGTGACCGTGCCTGCGACGGCCACCATGGCGTGACCGCTGGGCAGTTCCTCGCCGTCGAGCACCTCGTCGATCAGCGCGCGGGCGGCCTCCTCGGTGGTGTCCCGGCCCAGCCGCTCGCTCAGCTTCGTAGCGCCGAAGGGGATCGAGCGGGCCCAGGTCGGGCCGTGCATGCCCTCGACGACCGCGATCTCGGTGCTGCCCCCGCCGATGTCGAGGGCCACCAGGGGCAGGGAGTCCGGGAAGCTGTGGGCCTGGGCGATGGCGACCAGCCGGGCCTCCTCCGCTCCGGCCACCACCGTCAACGGCAGGGCCAGGTCGTCGCGGATCCGGCGCAGGAACGCGGGACCGTTGGGCGCTTCACGGCAGGCTGCGGTGGCCGCCCCGCGGATGCCGGTCCGCGGCACGCCCAGGGCCCCGAGCCGCGTCGACGCGTGCCGCAGCGCCGACCACGCCCGGCCCATGCCCGTCTCGCTGAGGGAGCCGTCCGGTCCCCGGGCCTTGCCCAGACCCGTGACGAACTGGAGTTCCTCGGCGATCCGCAGGCGCCGTGGCTCCCGCGGGTCTGCGATGAGCGCGGTCATCGACAGGGTGTTGGTGCCCAGATCGAGGACGCCGATCCGGGAAGGGGGATCGTCGGGACGCCCCGGCCGAAACGGGACTACTGAAAGCTCCGCCGGCCCAGGGGATCCGGGCCCCACTGCGGGTTGCTGTAGCTGCCGTTGCCGTTCGTCAGGCGCACCTGATTCGAGCCGTCCGCCGTCATCAGGTACAGCTGCTTGCCCCGACCATCCCGGGCCGAGGTGAACAGGATGTGGTTGGCGTCGGGGGACCAGGTGGGGTCCTCGTCGTCGCTGGCGGTCTGGGTCAGGCGCTTGAGGCCCGTGCCGTCCGAGTTCACCACGAAGATGTCGAAGCGGCCCTCGTCCCGCCCTGCGAACGCGATCTTGCGCCCGTCCGGCGAGTACGACGGCGCGACGTTGTGGCCGCCCCGGTGGGTCAGCCGACGCACGTTTTCTCCGTCGCGGTCCATCAGGAAGAGCTGGGGGCTCCCGTTGCGGCTGCTCACGAAGCAGATGGTCTTGCCGTCGGGCGAATACGTGGGGGACACGTCGATGCCGTACTGCCGCGTGAGCTTGCGGATGATGGAGCCGTCGGGCTGCAAGGCGTAGATGTCCGAGTCGCCGTCCTTGCTCAGGGTCAGCGCCAGCTCGCCGCCCTCGGGCGCCCACTCGGCCCCTGCGTTGATGCCAGGCCAGGAGCTGATCTTCTGATGGCGGCCGGTGCGCAGGTCGGTGACCCACAGGTCGGGGTTGTCGTCCCGATAGCTCGTGTAGCTGATCTTGTCGCCGGCCGGAGACCACGCGGGCGACAGGTTGATCGAGCCGTTCCGGCTGACGGGCTTGGGGTTGGAGCCGTCGTAGTCGAAGACGTAGACCTCCTTGCCCTGACCGAAGTTCGCCACCGCGACGATCTGGGTGTCGAACACCCCGCGCTCGCCGGTGAGGGACTCGATGATGGCGTTGGAGATCCGGTGGCCCAGGGTGCGCGGGTCGTCGGCCCGCCAGGAGAGGGTGCGGGTCAGCACCTCCTGGCTCGCGTCCACGTTGTAGACGTGCAGATCGACCTGCAGCTGCTCCTCGACCTGGGTCCAGGCCGCCTTGATCAGCGCCACCGCGCCGGGGACCTTCCAGTGATCGAAGCTGAACTCGCCGAGGGCGACGCCGGCCCCGACGGGCTCCAGGAACGCGTCGGGAGAGAGCAGATCGAAGTAGCCCGACAGCTCCAGATCGCGCTGCACGACCGCGTGCAGGGCCTCACCATCGACCGGGTCGGTGCCCTCGGCGCCGCGGAAGTCAGGCAGGGCGAGGGGCAGCGCAGAGTCGGCGCCCCCGACGATGGTGATGAAGGAGCCGACGCGGTCCGGCCCGGCCGGGTCCTGCTCTGCAGGAAGAGCCTGCGCCGACAGGGATCCCGGCGCCAGCAGCAGCGTGAGCAGCGCGACGGGGAACAGCCTGTGGATCCGCTCAGTCGCCAAATTCACCTCACTTGCGCTCTTCGGGGCGGAACAATATCGAAACCGGCCAGGGTGCGCTCGGGGGCGGGGGCATCCGCCCTGCCCGTTGGATCGCCGCGGCACAGCTCATGTCGAAGGCGTAGTTGCCCGAGCCCTTCGCCAGGGCGATGTCGGTGATGCTGCCGTTGGCCTCGATGGTGAACGTCACGATCGTCTCCACACCGTCAGACACCTGCTGCACCAGCGCGAGGTCAGGGCGCCACCGCTCCTTGGACCGATCATGGATGTCCCGATCGTACCGGCTCATCTTGCGCCCGAACCGCGCATCCAGCGTGCTGGGCGTCGCGTCCTCGTCGCCGTCCACGTCCGTGGCGAACCGGTCCTGGTCGCTGGCGTCGCCCAGGGACGTGAGCAGATCCGTGCGGGACCGCTTCGGCGTCGGCTCCTCCTTCTTCTCGACCGGCTCGACCGGCTGCTCCGGGCCCTTCTTCGGCTCGGTCTTCTCCTTGAGCACCATCCGGTCGGGCTCGGGAGGAGGCGCCGGCTTCGCGCCGCTCTGGCCGGGGTTCGGCTTGGCGACGTGGGTGGCCTTGTCCGGCAGGGCGTCGGCCTTTGGCAGCACGATCGCCGACACGTAGAACGCGTCGGGACGCAGCGACGGCGGCGGATCGTCACCGCCCGCCCAGCCCACCAGCAGGATCGCCGCCAGGGCCCCATGGGCGATCAAGGAGTGCACGAGGTAGCGACCGAGGCCGCTGCCCTCGTCCCGCAGGAGCCCGTGGTAGACGCCGGTGGGGGCGGTCGCCCTTCGCGCGGAGCGAGGCGCCTTCACGTCCTCACCCTCCTGCGTCCTCGTCGGAGGGGGCGCCCGGCTCGGTGACCAGGCCCACGGAGATGATCCCCGCCTGCTTGGCCCCCGCGAGCACCTCCATGAGCTTGCCGTAGGGCGTGTCCACGTCCCCCCGGACGAACAGGGACTTGTCCGTCCGCTGCTCGTAGATGGCCGGCAGCTTTCCCGCGAGCTCGGTGCAGGAGAACTCCAGGTCGATGATGTGGCACTGGCCGGCCGCGGTCACGGTGAGAATGACCGGCTGCTCGTCTTGTTGTTCCAGGTTCGCGGTGCTGACCCGCGGAAGGTTCACCTGGACGCCCTGGGTCATCAGGGGCGCGGTCACCATGAAGATGACCAGCAGCACGAGCATGACGTCCACGAACGGGGTGACGTTGATCTCGGACAGCACGGTGCCCACGCCGAGTTCCTCTTCGCGCCAGTCGCCTCCGCCGCCTGTGGACATGCCCATCGCGGCTAGCCCGAGCGTCGGGAGCGCTCGGAGCGCTCCACGAGGTTCAGGAAGTCCAGCGAGAAGTGGTTCATCTCGCTCGCCAGCAGCTTCAGTCGATTGACGAAGTAGTTGTAGAACATCACCGCGGGGATGGCTGCGAACAGCCCGAAGGCCGTCGCGATGAGGGCCTCGGAGATGTATGGCCCGACCACCGCGATGCTGGTGGTGCCGTCGTTCCCGATCTCCTGGAAGGCCCGCAGGATCCCCCACACCGTCCCGAAGAGCCCGATGAACGGTGCTGCGCTGCCGCAGGACGCCAGGAACGGGATCGTGCGCTCCAGGCGGTTCAGGGACTCGCTCGCGGATCGCCGCAGCGCCCGCTGCACGTTGCCCAGCACCTCGCCCTGGGAGGCGTCCCGGACCAGCTCGCCCCACTCGTCGTAGCCCGCCTGGAACGCCGCCGCGACCGGTGAATCGCTCCAGGCGCCGGCCGACTCGGCGCGGATCGGATCCAGCGAGCTGCGGGCCGCCACGGCCGCGTGAAAGCGATCGAGGAACGCCACCGAGTCCTTGTAGGCGCGCCTGAGGAGCATCGAGCGCTGAATGATGATCGCCCACGATACGAGCGACATCACGATCAACACGATCATCACCGACTTGACGATGGGGTCGGCTCGAAAGACCAGCGTCCAGACGGACGGGTCAGCGGTCAGCAACAGTCCCGACATCACAGCTCCAGCAAAAACAGCGCGCGCGTTGCGGGCAGTCTATCCAAGGGTCAACCGGCTCAGCCCCGCAGGATCTCCACCTCGATGGCCTGTCCCGGATCGAAGCCCACGATGGCGTGTCGTGCGCGGAAGGTCAGCTTGAGCCGGTTTCCGATCCGGTGCACTTCGAGGAAGTTGAGCACGGCCCCCGATCCTGCGCCCACCACCGGGACGAATCGCGTGATGCGGGCGCCGCCGATGATGGCCACGCGCATCAGGACCGCGCGGGCCGCCTGGACCAGCAGCGGGTTCGAGAACGCGCCGACGCCGGTGACGACGACCGGCAGCCGACGCATGAGCTCGGCTTCGGTGCCTTCCCAGTCCACCTTGGCCCCGACCGCCGCGGCGAGCGCCTTCCACAGCTCGATCTCACCCTTTCCGGTGCGGTAGTCGACCCCGTAGGCCAGCGAGAGCCGTTGCGCGAGGCGCAGCAGGAGCACCATCAGGTGCATCAACCCCGGAGGGAGCCCGATCCATCCGCCGAAGCCGAGCGAGGCCCCCGACAGGGCGGCCGCCCGGCGCGCGTCCTTGATGTACCGGTGAGCGACCGAGTCGATCAGCTCCACGGGCAGCAGACCGGAGTCCTCGATCCGCTGGAGCCGCTCGTCCCCGCTGGACAGATCCGCCAGCACGGACGCCGGCTCGACGGACGCCAAGCGATACAGTCCCTGGACGAGGCCATCGTCCAGGGCATCGAGGATGCTGCGGCCCAGGTCTTCTACGTTCATGCGTGCGGCCCGCGAGTATAGACATCCCGGCCGCAGTCCTGGCCTCGGCTTTGCCTCCCCCGCGGCGGGCGGGTTAGACTCATCCGGTCGCGCTGTAACCAGGAGCAGGCCCTTGAACATGGACGCCCTCTACGGACCGGAGCTCCAGAAGGAGCTGGCCGCACTGCCGCGACCTCACCCATCCTTCCTGGTGTCCCTGCTCACGCGTGACGAGCCGGCGATCGTCGCGTTCCGTGTCCAGATCGAGACCTGGTGGGAGAACATCGGCACGGACGCTCGGGAGCGGTACGCCGAGAGGCTGCAGTCGCTGGAGAACGAGGTGTTCTTCCAGGCCTTCGCAGAGCTCGCGGTGCACGAGATCCTGCGGTACCACGACGTGCGCGTGGAGGGTCACGCGACGGTGCCCGGCGGGACCATGCGGGCGCTGTCGGGAGACGATCCCGAGCCCTTTGGGCTGGGGGTCCTGGCCTACCTGCCGGAGATCCAGATCCGCGGCTCCATGAGCGTGTACCGGCACCTCGTGCGCGAGCTGAACCAGATCCACCACCACTACTACTTCAGCGTGTACCTGAAGCGGTGGCTGCCCTACGACTTCGACCCGCGCCCCATCAAGCGCGCGCTCGAGGTGTGGCTCGATTCGCTGGACGACGGCTCCTGGCACGGCAAGTACGCCGAGTACCGGGACGAGAACATCCACCTCGAGTTCTCGATCCTCGACAAGCTCAACGAGGATCGCCGGGATCTGGTCCGGTTCCGGATCTCGCCCCTGCGCTCACCCGAGGTGCTCGACAAGGTCGGGGAGTCCGTCACCACCCTCGTCAACGAGGCGAACGCCGGTCCCCACGCAGATCTGCCGCTGGTGGCGACCGTGTTCAGCAACGAGGACTGGGCGCTGCCCGAGTCCTTCCTGCACGACTACGTCTACGGCAAGCCGGACTACGCGTTCAACTGGACCACCCACGGGGGCCGGACTGAGCGCATGAAGGCCTACCAGCGGAGCAGCGCCAAGTACGGCCTGTTCGTGAACGAGCACTTCGACAAGGTGTCGGCGCTGCTGCTCGTGGACAAGGAGTGGGAGCGCGACAAGGTCGTGTTCTCGCTGCGGGTCATGCACAACCCGTGGGCGAAGCACCCCCTGGACCCGAGCGTGTTCGGCGACTTCGCCCAGTACCGCGCGGTGGACACCGACGGAGACACCGTGTTCCTCGGGTGGGACAACAGCGAACGCGCCCGCTTCCGGCTCCCCTGAGCGGCTGCCGCTCGTCCTCACCCGGTTTCCTTCATGCACCCCACCCACGTCCGCGGCACCGGTTGGCTCGAGGTGGTCACGGGCTGCATGTTCTCCGGGAAGACCGAGGAACTGATCCGTCGCGTGGTCCGCGCCCGCTACGCCCGGCAGGACGTCCTGATCTTCAAGCCGAGGCTCGACCAGCGCTACTCGGCGACGGAGGTGGTCAGCCACTCGCGCGTGTCTCTAGAGGCGCAGCTCGTCGAGCGGGCTGAGGAGATCTGGCACCTCGGGCAGGGCAAGCAGGTGGTCGCCATCGACGAGGTGCAGTTCTTCGGGATGGATGTGGTGCCCGTGGCGGAGAGCCTGGCCAACGCCGGGTCCCGGGTCATCATCGCCGGCCTCGACCAGGACTACCGGGGCCAGCCGTTCGAGCCCGTGCCCACCCTGATGGCCCTGGCCGAGTTCGTGACCAAGAACCTGGCCATCTGCATGCAGTGCGGAAACCCCGCGGACCGGTCCCAGCGGCTCGTCAACCGGACCGAGCGGGTGCTGGTCGGCGAGGCGGATGCGTACGAAGCGCGCTGCCGCCGCTGCTTCTCTCCAGACCTGCCGGGCGAGATCCAGCAATCGCTCCTGGCTCGACCCCAGGCCCCGCCCGCGCAATGAGGTCCGGGGGGATCCTGGCCGCGATGCTCCTGGCCGGCTGCGCCTTGGACGCGCCGCCGCTGCCCGATCCCACCCCCTCACCGCCTCCACCCCTGCACGACCCGACGGCGCCGGGGCCCTTCGCGGTCGGATCCCGGACCATCTGGGTGTGGGACGCGGACCGGTCGCGGGGCTTCGACGCCGAGGTCTGGTACCCGGCCATCGCGGGCACGGGAAGCGGTGAGGCGCCGCCGTTCGGGCTCATGCACAGCGAGGTGGACGCCGCCCCGGACCTCACCGAGGCGCCGATGCCGCTCATCGCGTTCTCCCACGGAAGTCGCGGGATCCGCGCCCAGTCGGTGAGCCACACCGAGTGGTTGGCGACCCATGGGTACGTCGTCGTGGCCCCAGACCATCCGGGCAACACCATCTTCGACGACGCGGAGGCCGTGCCGCTGTGGCAGTCCGCCTGGGACCGACCCCAGGACATCTCCGCGGCCATCGACGTGGTGCTGCGCCTCTCCGACACGTCTGCAGATCCGCTGCACGACGCCGTCGATCCGGCCCGGATCGGTGCCGTGGGCCACAGCTTCGGATCCTGGACGGCGATGATGCTCGCGGGTCAGGTCGCGACCCAGGGACCGTTCGAGGAGCTGCCCCCGGAGGCGCCGCCGCCGCCCTGGAACCTCCGGGACGAGCGGGTCCTCGCCGCGATCCCGATGGCGCCCGGAGGGTACGACTCGGTGGCCGGCAGCCTCGCCGCCACCCCAGTGCCGATCCTGTACATGGCGAGTGCCGGAGACGAGATCCTGCCCGTCGAGGAGGAGGCGATCCCCCTGTACGAGGGCACCCCCGGCGCCGGCCTGGCGATGCTCCAGGGGGCCGGCCACTTCACCTACAGCGACCTGTGCTCGTTCCTGCCCACCTTCGGGGATGGCTGCGGCGAGGGCTGGCTGGATCCGGACCTCGCGTGGCCCGTCACCAACGCCTGGGCGGGGGCATTCCTGGGCCTGCATGTGAAGGGGGATGACCGCTACCTGCCCTGGCTCGACAGCGAGCGCGAGGTGCCGGAGTGGGCCTCGATCATCTGGAAGGACGGGGCGCCGTCGGCCGACCGCTGAGCGGCAGGCCGCACGCGAAGGCGTCCGAACCATCCGGGGCAGATGAGGTGCCGCGCATCCATTCCGCGTTTTGAACCCTCTGCCGTTCGCCAACCCGCGTGCTATCTTCGTTGCCTCACTCTAGAGGGAGCAGCGGTCGCGGGCCCAGTCGCACAAAGGCGTCTCGGGCAGGGTGGGGCCGCTGCACAAGAGGATGTACATGAACCCCGTTTCTTCGATCAGCTTCGGTCTGCGCCGCGTCATTGTGACGCTGGGGCTCCTCGTGGTGCTCGCGATTCCTGCGACCGCCTCGGCCCACACCGTCCAGATCTGCTGGCAGGACAACGGCGGCGTGACCACGTTCTACGCCGGCACCTACCACAGCCCGACCGAGGGTCCGTCCCCCATCGGTGGCATCATCGTCGATGGGTTCACCTACCCCTTCTCCGGGTGGATCACCCGCACGGCCCTGCCGGGCTCGGCGTCCTGCTCCTGGTCGACCGCCGGCTCGGGCGTTCCGGGGGTCAACCACTACCAGACCTTCACGGCTGGCTTCGCGCCAGGCTCGCACACGATCAGCTTCACGGCCACGAACGTCGTCCAGGCACCTTGGGCGGCCTTCCCGCAGCTCTCGTTCGGCGGCGGCGCCTGCGCGGACGCCGACTTCGACGGCATCTGTGACAACGTCGATGCCTGCCCCCTCGACTTCTCCAACGACGCCGACGGCGACGGCATCTGCGCCAACCTCGACAACTGCCCCCTGACCTACAACCCGAATCAGACCGACGCCAACGGCAACGGCCAGGGTGACGTCTGCGAAGGCGTGGTCTGCGGCAACGGGCTCGTCCAGGGCGCCGAGCAGTGCGACGACGGGAACATCGCCGGCGGCGACGGGTGCTCCGCGATCTGCACGGTCGAGCTGCCCCCGCCCACGTGCACCGGCTCCGGCGCGACCACGTTCAACGTCAACGTCGGTACCGCGTTCTCGACCAGCTTCACGGGGGCGGCCCCCGGCGGCGGCACGGTCTCCGCGAGCCTGGTGACCCTCCCCGCCGCGGCGAGCCTGAGCCCCACCTCGGGCGCGTCGCCGCTGAGCACGACCCTCAACTGGACCCCCGGGTCAGGCGACTTCGGCCAGACCTACATCGGGCAGGTGCAGATCGCCGACAACACCGGAGCCACAGCGGCGTGCCCGCTGACCCTGGTGGTGGCCGGCAACAACCCGCCCATCGCCCAGGCGAACGGCGGCTACACCGGCAGCAAGACGACCACCACCACGGTCAGCTCGATCGGCTCGAGCGACTCCGACGGCACGATCACCAGCATCGAGTGGGACTGCTACGGCACTGGCACCTTCGTGCCCGCGAGCACCACGCCCGGTGCGTTCAGCTGCCCCGCCAACCCCATGGGCGGCACCTACACCGCGACCGTGCGGGTGACCGATGACCAGAACGCCACCGCCACGGACACCGCGACCATCACCGTGCCCAACGCCGGACCGATCGCGGAAGCCAACGGGCCGTATCCGGTGGTGCAGATCAACGCGGCTCCGGTGCCTGTCACGATCAGCAGCGCTGGCTCCGTCGACGGGGACGGCGGAACGCTGACCTACGGGTGGGACTGCGACACCTCCGACGGCACCACCTACGCGAGCAACACGAGCACCATCGTGTGCACCTACGCCACCAGCGGCACCATCGTCGGCTCGCTCCAGGTGTGTGACCCCGAAGGCCAGTGCGCCACGGACATCTTCGTCGTGCTCGTGAACTCGTCCCCCGTCGGTGTGACCGGCGGGCCGTACGAGGGCGACGAGGGGGTGGCGATTCCCATCAACGGCGGCGGCTCCGGCGACTACGACGGGACCATCGTGCAGTGGGAGTGGGACTGCCAGGAGGACGGCGTCTTCGAGATCGTGTCCAACCAGCCCCTGGCGAGCTGCACCTACGACGACAACGGCGTGTACGCCATCGCCCTGCGGGTGACGGACAACGACGGCAGCACGAACGTCGTGCTGACGACCATCGCCACCGACAACGTCGCGCCCCTCATCACCTCCGCCAACTTCCCGGCGGGGGCCAGCCAGGGCAACTCGGCGGCCTTCTCGGCCACCGCGACCGACGTGGCCGGGGACACCGTGTCCTACCTGTGGAGCTTCGGTGACGGCACCACGGCGGCCGGCGCCGCGGTCAACCACGTCTGGACCGCGGCCGGCACCTACACCGTGACGCTGACCGCCTCGGACGAGGACGGCGGGAACAGCTCCACGACCGCCTCCGTGGTGGTCGGAAACGTCGGGCCGAACATCGTGTCGTTCAACATCCCGAGCACCGGCGTCGAGCTCGGCAGCCTGTCCTTCACGGGCTTCGCCACGGACATCGGAAACGATCCCCTGATCTATGCCTGGGACTTCGGTGACGGCGCCACCACCAACGGTGGCACCGTCCAGCACCCCTTCGCCGACGACGGCGTGTACATCGTCACGCTGACGGTCACGGACATCAACGGCGGATCCAGCTCGGTCACGGGCACCGTCACGATCAGCAACGTCAACCCGCAGATCACCGGCGCGATCATCCCCACCGGCGGCGACGAGGGCGTGTCGCTGAACTTCAGCGCGACTGGCACCGACGTGGCCAGCGACACGCTGACGTTCACCTGGAGCTTCGGCGACGGCGCCACCGCGACGGGCGGGTCCGTGACGCACGTGTATGACGACAACGCCACCTATGCGGTGACCCTGCTGCTCACGGACGAAGACGGCGGCAGCGCCACCACGGGTGCGAACCTGCCGATCGCCAACGTGAACCCGGAGATCGCGAACGTGCTCATCCCCGCGACCGCGGGCGAGGGCATGATCGTCCCGATGAGCGCTGACGCTGTGGACGCCGCGGGCGACGTCCTCACCTTCGCCTGGGACTACGGCGACGGCGGCACCGACACCTACGTGCTGGCCCAGGGCGCCGCGAGCTCCGCCACGAGCCACTCGTACGACGATGAAGGCACCTACAACATCACCCTGGTGGTGACCGACGACGACGGTGGCTTCGACATCTTCAACCAGTCCGTCATCACGATCGGCAACCTCGACCCGGTCGTGTCGTCGTTCACGGTGCCCAACGGCAGCGAGGGTGACCTGCTCAGTTTCGCGGTCGTCGCCACGGACGCGCCGGGCGATCCGCTGACCTACGCCTGGAACTTCGGAGACGGGACCACCGCCACCGGGGACACCGCGACCCACACCTACACGGACAGCGGCAACTTCACGGTGTCGGTGACCATCCAGGACGACGGCGAGGGTGGTGTGACGACCGTCTCCCAGGTCGCCAACATCCTCAACGTGGCCCCGACGATCACCAGCCTCGTGGCGCCGGCCACCGGCGGCGAGGGCGAGGCGCTGCTCTTCGAGGTGGAGACGGACGACGCCGGCATTGACGACCTGCCCGACCACGTCGCCATCTGGACGTGGGGCGACGGCGCCTCGGACGTGGGCTTCAGCCTGACGCACGCGTACATCGACCAGGGCACCTGGACCGTCACGCTGACCGTGGACGACGGCGACAACGGCCAGGTCGTTCAGACGATGACCGTGGTGACCGAGAACGTCGCTCCGACCATCACCTCGACGCCTCCCGTCAACGCCATCCAGGGCATCCTGTACACCTACCAGGTGGTGGTGGACGAGCCCGGCGACGACGTGCTGACGTTCACGCTGGCCCCCTCGGCCCCTGCGGGGATGACCATCAACAGCGCCACGGGGCTCATCGAGTTCACCGGCACCTATGCGCAGTCGTTCACCGGTCCCTACACCATCGTCATCGGCGTGAGCGACGGTGAGGGTGGCGTGGATGGACAGGTCTACACCCTCAACGTGCTCTCCGCGGACAGCGACGGTGACGGCATCGCCGATGACTGGGAGACCGCCAACGGGCTCAACCCCAACGACCCGAACGACGGCAACCTCGACCTCGATCTGGACGGGCTGACGAACGTCCAGGAGTTCGGCCTCGACCAGGACCCGTGGACCTTCGACGGCCCCGGCGCCCCGACGCTCGTGTTCCCGATCGGCGGCGAGGAGATCGACACGGACCGGCCCGACCTCACCGTGGACAACGCGGTGGACCCGAACGGTGACGCGCTCGTGTACGAGTTCAAGGTGTTCTCCGACGCGGCCCTGGCGAACCTCGTGACCACTGCGACCGGGATCGGCGAGGACGCCTCGGGCACCACCTTCTGGAAGGTGGACATCAGCCTCACCGAGAACACGGACTTCTGGTGGCGGGCCCGCGCCAATGACGGCAACGTCAACGGCGCCTGGAGCGCCAAGGGCTCGATGTTCGTGAACGCCGAAAACGACATGCCGGACGACACCGCGCTGGTGTGGCCCATCGGCGGCGAGCCCTCCGGCTCCCTGACCCCGGCCCTGGAGTGGAACGTCGCGACCGACGTGGATCGGGACGAGGTCCTGTACGACGTGGAGGTGTTCGACGCGGCGGGCGAGGTCCTGATCGCCTCGGCGACGGGTGTGACCGCCACCGCTGGCGACCTCACGACCACCTGGATCGTGGACACGGCCCTCGAAGAGGACACCGTGTACAGCTGGCGCGTGCTGCCGGTGGACGAGCACGGCCTCGAGGGCAACTGGACCGATCTGGAGACCTTCTTCTCGGACGCCACGAACGAGCTGCCCGTGGGCGTCGAGTTCATCGCGCCCATCGACGGCTCGACGATGGCCATCATCAGCCCGGCGCTGGTGGCGACCGAGGGTTGGGATCCCGAGGGCACGGACCTGACCTACCTGTTCGAGGTGGACACGTCCTCGACCTTCGACGGCGGGGACTACCGGAGCGCGGAGCGGCCGGGCACCGGTGCCGGCACCGTGACGTGGGATCTGCTGGTCGCCGGCATCGCCCTGCCCACGGACAGCATGGTGTACGCCCGGGTGCGCGGCGTGGACGAGGCGGGCCTCGCCTCTGCCCCCGACACGATCTCGTTCTTCGTGCGCGGCGAGAACGACGCGCCGAACATCCCCGTCCTGCTCTCCCCGGAGGATGGCCTGGAGGGCACCGATTCGACCCCCGAGCTGGTGGTCGAGACCCCCATCGATCCCGAAGGGGACACGGCGTTCGTCGAGTTCATCATCACCAGTGACATCGGCCTTACCGACGTGCTCGGCGGCGTGGCGAGCGTGGTGGGTGCCGGCGAGACGACCCGCTGGATCGTGAACCCGCCGGTGTACGGCAACTACTACTGGTCCGCGCGCTCCATCGACATCGACGGAGCGACCTCGGACTGGGCGGAGCCGTGGGTCTACAGGGCGCCCGACGCCCCGGCCTCGCCCGGTGACGACGACGACAGCACGGACGGAGTCGGCGGCTGCGATTGCAGCAGCTCGCTGTCCGGCTCGGGTGCGGCGCCGGGCCTCGCCCTGCTGCTGGCCCTGTTCCCGGTGGTGGCGCTGCGCCGCCGCCGCTGAGCCAAGGAGTGTGACCCGGGGGCTCGCTTCGGCGGGCCCTCGGTGCTTGGGGACAAACCTGCCCGTGGCCACCAGAGTGGCAAACCGGTCATGGTCTGCGCGTCGATCTTGTTCGCGCCGGATCCGGGGGCCGCGATCAGTCGACTGAGGGACTCATGAACCGCCTTATCTTCGCTTCTTCACGATTCGTTCTGCCCATCGCGGCGCTCGGCCTCCTGCTCACCGCGACCACCGCCCAGGCGGGCGCGATGCGGCCAGGGTTCAACAGCTCGACGCTCAGCGCGAACGACGACGGCTCCACGGGGGTCGTCAACATCGGCTTCGACGTGGACTTCTTCGGCGTCGTCACGGGCACGTTGTTCGTGAACAACAACGGCAACGTCACGCTGGACTCGCCGCTGTCGACGTACACGCCGTTCGATCTCACCTCGACGGGGCGTCAGATCATCGGCCCGTTCTTCGCGGACGTGGACACCCGCACCGCCAGCAACCCGGTCCAGTACGGGCCGGGGGTCGTGGACGGTCGCCTGGCGTTCGGCGCCACCTGGAACGTCGTCAACTGCTACTCGGCGAGCGCGGCGCGCACGGTGCGCAACTCGTTCCAGGTCGTCCTGATCGAGCGCTTCGACACCGGGCCCAACAACTTCGACTTCGAGCTGAACATCGACCAAGTGCAGTGGGAAGCGGGCCAGGCGAGCGGCGGCGACTTCAACTGCCTGGGCGGCGGCAGCGCGGCCCGGGTGGGCTACTCCAACGGGACGAACAACCCGGGCACGTTCTTCGAGCTGCCCGGCTCGGACGTCAACGGCGCCTTCCTCGACAACGGACCGAACGCCCTCATCAACAGCTCCGTGAGCAGCACCCAGCTGGGCCGGTATCTGTTCTCGGCCCGCAACGGCGCCATCGTGGCCCCCGGCGACATCCCCGTCGGCGTGACCGGCGGGCCGTACACGGGCGTCGAGGGCCAGCCCATCACCGTCAACGGCGGAGGCTCCGGCGACTTCGACGGCACCGTCGTGGGGTATTCCTGGGACTGTGAGGACGACGGCGTCTACGACATCACGGGCTCCAGCGCCACCGGCACCTGCACCTACCCCGACAACGGCGTCTACGTGGCGCGGCTGCTCGTCGCGGACGACGAGGGCAACCAGAACACCGTGGCCACCACGGTGGTGGTGAACAACGTCGCGCCCACGGGCGTGTCGATCGGCGGGGCCACGACCGGGTCCGAAGGCGTCAGCCTGACCCTGACCGGCACCGGCACGGATGTTCCCGCGGACCCGCTGACCTTCAGCTGGAGCTTCGGCGACGGCACCACGGGCACCGGCTCCACGGTGAACCACACCTACGCCAACAACGGCAACTTCACCGTGACCCTGACGGTCTCGGACGGAGACGGAGGCGTGGTCACCACCACATCTACCGTCACCGTGTCCAACACCGCGCCGACCATCGACTCGGTCAACGTGCCGGCCACCGGGGCCGAGGGCGTGCCGGTGAGCGTGTCGGCGACGGGCAGCGACATCGGCGCGGACACGCTCATCTACCGCTGGAACTTCGGTGATGGCACCCAGATCGCCACCGGCTCCAGCGTCAGCCACATCTACGCGGACCAGGGCGGCTACACGATCAGCCTGACCGTGACGGATCCCGATGGCGCCGCGGACACCGCGACGGCCACCATCTCGATCTCCAACGTGGATCCGGTGATCGTGCTGACGAACTTCCCCGCCAGCGGGGACGAAGGCTCGACCCTGCTGTTCGAGGCGGCCGCCACCGACGTGCTGGCGGACCCGCTGACCTACAGCTGGAACTTCAACGACGGCACGGTGACCACGGGCGCGTCCGTGTCCCACGTGTTCATCGACCAGGGCAACTACAACGTGACCCTGCTGGTCACGGACGGCGACGGGGGCAGCGCCTCGGCCAGCCAGACGGTGCCGGTCTCGAACATCGATCCGCAGATCGCGAACGTGGTCGTGCCTTCGACGGGAGGCGAGGGCCAGATCGTCACCATGAGCGCCGACGCGGTGGACGCCGCCGGCGACGCGATGACCTTCACGTGGGACTACGGCGACGGGTCCAGCGACACGTACAGCCTGCCGCTGGGCAACAACAGCTCGGCCACGACCCACGCCTACGACGATGAGGGCACCTACCAGATCACGATCACGGTGACCGACGGGGACAACGGCGTCGACATCTTCAACCAGTCGGTCATCACCATCATCAACCTCGACCCGGTCGTGTCGTCGCTGACGGTGCCGAGCGGCAACGAGGGCGACGCCCTGTCCTTCAGCGTCAGCGCATCGGATGCGCCGGGCGACCCGCTGACCTACCAGTGGAACTTCGGCGACGGCACCACCGCGGCCGGCGCCACTGCCACCAAGACCTACACCGACGATGGCTCGTACACGGTGACCATGACGGTGCAGGACGACGGCGAGGGCGGCCAGACGGTCGTCAGCGACGTGGCGATCATCAGCAACGTCGCGCCCACCATCACCAGCCTGGTGGTTCCGGCCACGGGTGACGAAGGTGAGGTCCTGCAGTTCAGCGTGGTCAGCGCCGACGCGGGCTCGGCGGATCTGCCCGACCACGTGGCCACCTGGACCTGGGGCGACGGCAACACGGACACCGGCGCCAGCGTCACCCACGCGTACATCGACCAGGGCACCTGGAACGTGACCGTGAGCATCGACGACCAGGACGGCGGGACCGTGCAGCAGACGATGACCGTCGTGACCAGCAACGTCGCGCCCGTCATCACCTCCACCCCGCCCACGAACGCCATCCAGGGCACCCTGTACACCTACCAGGTGCTGGTGGATGAGCCGGGCGATGACACCCTGACGTTCACCGTGGCCCCGTCGGCGCCGGCGGGTCTGACGATCAACTCCGCGACCGGCCTCATCGAGTTCACCGGGACCTACGCCCAGTCCCTCGCGGGCCCGTACACCGTGGTCATCTCCGTCAACGACGGCGAGGGCGGCGTGGACGGACAGGTCTACACCCTCAACGTGCTCTCGGCGGACACGGACGGTGACGGCATCGCGGACGACTGGGAGTCGGCCAACGGCCTCAACCCCAACGACCCCAGCGACGGCAACCTGGACTTCGACCTGGACGGACTGACCAACGTCGAGGAGTTCGGGCTCGACCAGGACCCCTTCAGCTACGACGGCCCGGGCGCCCTGACGGCGATCTTCCCCATCGACGGCGAAGAGGTCGATTCGGATCGGCCCGACCTGACCGTGGCCAACGCCATCGACCCCAACGGTGACTACCTGACGTACGAGTTCAAGGTGTTCTCCGATGTGTCGCTCTCGACGCTGGTGACGACGGTCGCCGGGGTGGGCGAGGACGCCTCGGGCCAGAGCTTCTGGAAGGTGGATGTCCCGCTGAACGAGGACACCGTGTACTGGTGGCGCGCGCGGGCCAGCGACGGCAACATCTCCGGTCCCTGGTCGGCGGCCGAGGCCTTCTTCGTCAACACGGAGAACGAGGCGCCTGGCGACGTGACCCTGGTCTGGCCGATCGACGGCGAGTCCACGGGCAGCCTGACACCGATCCTGGAGTGGACCATCGCCGAGGACGTGGACAACGACGCCGTTTCGTACGACGTCGAGGTCTGGGACGAGGCGGGCGAGAACATGGTGGCATCCGCCTCCGGCGTCACCACCAGCGCCGGCGACGTCAACGCGACGTGGATGGTGGACGTCAGCCTCACCGAGGACACGATCTACAGCTGGGTGGTGCTTCCGTGGGACGAGCACGGCCTGGTCGGGCAGTGGACCGAGCCGGCGTACTTCTTCGCGGACGGGACCGATGAGACGCCCCAGGGGGTCGCCTTCCTGTGGCCCCTCGGCGACTCGTCGATCGAGAACCAGAACCCCGACCTCATCGCGAGCGAGGGGTGGGATCCCGAGGGCACCGAGCTCACCTACCTGTTCGAGATCGACGTCGTGGCCACCTTCGACAGCCCCGGCTACCGGTCGGCGGGCTTCGAGGCCACCGGCAGCGGCCAGATCGTGTGGGACCTGGGCGCGGACGGCGTGACCCTGCCCCAGAACCGCTGGATCTTCGCCCGGGTGCGGGCGACGGACGGCGGCGGCGTGTCCTCGGCCCCCGACACGATCACGTTCTTCGTGCGCGGCCCGAACGACGCCCCCCCGGTGCCGGTGCTCTCCGCCCCCCTGGATGGGACCTCGGACCCGGACTCCACCCCGCGGCTGGTCGTCGAGACGCCTGTGGACCCCGAGGGTGACGTGGTCTACGTCGCGTTCGTGCTGGCGCGTGACATCGGCCTGGACGACGTGATCGGTGGCGTGGCGAGCGTCATCGGCGGCGGCGACACGACCGGCTGGGTCGTGGATCCGGCGGTCGAGGGCATCCTGTACTGGTCTGCCCGCGCGTTCGACGAGAACGGCGCCTCCTCCGACTGGGCGGACCCGTGGATCTACATCGCGCCCGATGCGCCCATCGCTGGCGACGACGACGACGACAGCACCCCCGGGACCGGAGGCTGCGACTGCAACAGCTCCGTGTCCGGCTCCACTGTGGCCCCCGGGCTGCTGGTGCTGCTGCTGATGATCCCCGCGCTGGCGGTCCGCCGCCGTCGCTGAGCAGCTCGGAGCGACCGGCGCCGGGAGTCGGCGTCGGCGCTCTGTCAGCCGGTCAGCTCGATCCAGCCCCTGACCCAGGCGGCGCCACAGTCCTCGGCGAGGTCGTCCTCGCTGGCGTCGTGGCGCCCGATCTCGCCGATGCGCGTGGCGCCGAGTCCGCTGAACAGCGTGTCGAAGTGCTCGCCGCCCAGGCAGAAGCTGCCGCTGTAGACGCTGTCGCCCAGGGAGTAGATGCCGTAGCGCAGCCAGCTCAGGTCCGGCTTCTTCGCGGCCACCTCGTCGAAGAAGTCCTGCGCGTTGTCCGGCAGGTCTCCGACCCCGTAGGTGGAGCTGCACACCAGGTAGATCGCGTCGGGAGCGAGCGCCTCGGCGTCGAGCCCGTCCATCGAGAGCACCTGGACCTGCCAGCCGAAGTCGTCCTGCAGCGTGTACTGCATCTCCTCGGCGACCAGCTCGGCGTTGCCCGTGACGGTGCCCACGAGGATCTTCAACTGCTTGCTCATGCGAACTCCGGTCGTCTGTCGGCTGGGGGCAGGGTGTCGCGCAGCGAGCCGCGGTTGTCAATCTGCAGGGTCGGACCCGCGCGGACCCCTTGTCGGTTTGTTGACTCAAAACTGACTGCGGCGCCGGGCGATCTGGTGCAAAATCGTGGCCGCGTCGGATCCGGGGATCGAAAAACCACCCCGAAGCTGCTTGCGATGGTTACAAGAGCGGCGCCTTCCCGTAAGCACGGACCGTTGCGCGCGCGATTCCCACAAGAGTGGCCCCAAGGCCAGATGGAGTGCCCACCGATGAAGTACAGCAAGGTTGCCCTCTCGTTCGTCGCTGCCACGGTGCTCGGCCTCACGGGCTGTGGTGACACCGATGGCGACGGCCTGACGGATCAGCAGGAGAAGAAGCTCGGCACGGATCCCGAGGTCGCTGACACCGACGGCGACGGCCTCCTCGACGGCGAAGAGGTCGAGCTCGGCATCGACCCGACCGTGGCGGACACCGACGGCGACGGCTACCTGGACGGCGACGAGGTCGCCGAGGGCTCGGACCCGGCGGACGAGGACGACGGCATCTTCGAGGGCGGCTGGCCGTTCAACGCAGAGGCCACCTCGGACTGCGACGACCGCTTCGGCGGCACGGCGTCCGTGGGCGACGAGCTCCCCTGCTACACGATGGTCGACCAGTTCGACGAGGACTACAACATCTGGAACATGAAGGGCTCCGCGAGCTACCTGGTCGTGGACACGGGCGCCACCTGGTGCGGCCCCTGCAACTCGATGGCGGCCTGGCTCGACGGCGCGAACAACGGGTTCGTGCCCGACGCGTTCATTCCGATCCGGGAAGGGGTCTGGGATGCCTCGGTCCGCTGGAACACGTCGCTGTTCCAGGATGGACAGGGCAGCCCCGCCACGTTCGAGACGGTCGAGGACTGGTACAACAACTACCCGACGGAGAACGTGCCCGTGCTGGCTGACGAGGGCTCCGACCTCATCAACTGGATCAACGCCCCGGGCATCCCGAGCCTGTCCCTGGTGGATCTCGAGACCATGGAGATGGTCATCGTGGACGACACCACCGCCGTGATGAACCGGGTCCTGAGCGAGGTCGAGTAAGCACGACGAACCGACTGCAGGCGCCGGGGATCGCGAGATCTCCGGCGCTTCGTCGTTCTGGGATTTGGCAGGTTCAATGATCGGTGACTCCACCCCGCGGGGCACCCTGCGGCCGCTGTCTGTCGCTCCGATGATGAAGTGCACGGATCGGCACTACCGGTACTTCATGCGCCGGATCACCCGGCACACGCTGCTGTACACGGAGATGGTGACGACGGGCGCGATCCTGCGGGGCCACCGGCTGGACGCCCTCGCCTTCCACCCCGACGAGCACCCCATCGCGCTCCAGCTCGGCGGCGATGACCCCAGCGCCCTCGCCGACTGCGCGCGCATCGCCGCGGACCTGGGGTACGACGAGGTGAACCTGAACGTGGGCTGTCCCTCGGACCGGGTGCAGAACGGCTGCTTCGGAGCCGCGTTGATGGCCCAGCCGGAGCGGGTGGCTGACTGCGTGGCGGCGATGCGGTCAGCGGTGTCCGTGCCCATCACGGTCAAGCACCGGGTGGGCATCGATGACCTGGACCGGTACGAGGACATGGCGCGGTTCGTGACCATCGTCGCGCAGGCGGGCTGTGATCGGTTCACGGTGCACGCGCGCAAGGCCTGGCTCCAGGGCCTCAGCCCCAAGGAGAACCGCACCGTCCCGCCCCTGCGGTACGCCGACGTGTACCGGCTCAAGGGCGACTTCCCGAAGCTCGACATCGAGATCAACGGCGGCGTCCGAACCCTGTCCGCCGCCTCCGAGCACCTGCAGCGCGTGGACGCCGTGATGATCGGGCGGGCGGCCTACGACGAGCCCTGGATCTTCGCCGACGCGGATCGGCTCGTCTTTGGCGACGTCGACGCGCCCCGATCCACCCGGCACGAGGTGGCGGAGCAGATGGCCGAGTACGCCGCCGAGCAGATCGCGGGCGGCGGGGGCCTGCACCGGATCACCCGGCACATGCTGGGGCTGTTCGCGGGCCAGCCCGGGGCCCGACGGTTCAAGCGGCACCTGAGCGAGCGCGCC
The DNA here is from genome assembly GCA_937891735.1 of uncultured Pseudomonadota bacterium. Classification (GTDB taxonomy): domain Bacteria; phylum Myxococcota_A; class UBA796; order UBA9615; family UBA9615; genus JAGSHC01. The sequence goes on from CALAGR010000199.1 coordinate 53,446, forward strand.
AATGAGCCGGGGGCCGGAGCCGACGTGCTGCGCGCAGCGACCGCGTGGATCCGCCAGGAAGTCGAGTAGGGCGCACGAAGTCCTGACATTCGTGGCGCGCCGCTGCGCTATCTTCGCCGCCTCCTGGAGGCCCGATGCGCAACCGTCTGCTCCTGTTCGCCCTGCTCTGCCTCACCTTGCTGGCTGCGGGGTGCACCCCCCGGGGGGGCCGAGGCCACAGCAGCGGTGACGACGACGACGCGGTGGGTGACGACGACGACGACGCGGTGGGCGACGACGACGACGCGAGCGCCGACAGCGATGGCGACGGTCTGACCGACGGGGAAGAGCAGGACCTCGGCACGGATCCCTACGACGCGGACACCGACGGCGACGGCTACGACGACGGCGACGAGGTCGCCGAGGGCTCCGACCCCACCAACGCCAACAGCGGGATCTACGCCGGCGGCTGGCCCTACTACGGGGACAAGGACGCGCTGGGCAACGCCTCGTGGACCACGGGCACCAACGTGGGCGCCCAGATCCCCCGCTGGTCGGCCACCGATCAGTTCGGCGACACGGTCGATCTGTACGACCTCGCCATGGGCGGCAAGCCCATCGTGATCGACGTGGCCGCGGGCTGGTGTGGCCCCTGCCGAAGCATGGCCGACTGGCTCGACGGGGCGAACAACGGCTTCATCGAGTCCGCCGGCAACCCCATCCGCGAGGGCGTCTGGTCCGGCGAGATCCTGTGGGTCACGGTGCTGTTCCAGAACAACGGGGGTGGCCCCGCGAACGCCAGCGACGTGGCGAACTGGTACTCCGACTACCCCACGCCGAACGTCCTGGTGCTCGCCGACGGTGCCTCGCAGGTGACGGGGCTGATCAACCCGCCGGGGATCCCGTCGTTGAGCCTGCTCTCCGAGGACATGACCTTCAGCATCGTCGACGACACGAACGCCGTGCTGAACACCCTGCTCTCGATCCTCTGACCGGAGCCTCGATGACCCTTCGCCTGCTGCTGCTCCCGCTCTTGGCCCTCGCCGTCGGCTGCCCCGCCTCTCCGAACGGTGGGAACGACGACGACGACGACAGCACCCCCGACGTGCCCCAGCCCGCCGGGCTCGCGGAGCTGAGCGACGGGGAGTGCCCCGGCACCAACGCGTCCGGGATCTCGACCTTCTCCAGCGACGGCTTCGAGCGCAAGGTCGCGGTGCTGTTCCCCGATGGGGACACCGAGGGCATGCCCATCGTGTTCTTCTTCCACGGCCTGATGACCCCCGCGGACAACCCCGTGGAGTCCACGGTCAACGGCCTGAACCTGCAGGGCCTCGCCGACTCGCTGCCCGCCATCGTGATCGCCCCCGAGTCGCGCCCCCTGGCCATGCCGCTGGTGGGCGAGGTGTCCCTGTGGGGGATCATGGGGGACCCGGATCCCGACCTCGTGCTGTTCGACGACCTGCGCACCTGCGCGGTGGACCGGCTGGGCGGCGACATCAGGAAGCTGAGCGTCATGGGCTTCAGCGGCGGCGCCCTGTGGACCTCCCAGGTGCTGATGTCCCGCGCCGACACCCTGGCCTCGGCGGTGGAGTTCAGCGGTGGAGCCGAGCTCGACGTGCCCATGGATGGCGGTCCGTTCCTGCTGTACGAGTCCCCCGCGGAGCAGACGCCGGTGCTGATGACCTCGGGGGGCGCGAGCGACGTGTGGCCCCAGGGCTTCACGATCATCGACTTCAACGAGACCACGGACACGCTGCAGGGCGGCCTGCGCCTGGACGGCCACTTCGCCGTGCGCTGCCGGCACGAGTCCGGGCACACCGTCCCCCAGAACGGCTGGTCGTTCGGCCAGGAGTGGGTGATGGCCCACGAGTATGGCGTCGACACCCCATACCGGACTGAGGGCATTTCCTCCCAGGAGTCCTGGTGCGAACTGGTGGAGTAGACGAGCTCCCCAGGACCTTCGGTCGCTACGAGCTGACCTCGCTGCTCGGCCAGGGCGGCATGGGCAAGGTCTACCGGGCCACGCTCACCGGGCCCTCGGGCTTCCGCAAGGAGGTGGCCCTCAAGGTCATCAAGGCCCAGGACAGCGCCGACCGTGAGGCCGCGCTGGAGGGGTTCGTGCGTGAGGCCCGGGTGTGCGGCCTGCTGCGGCATCCGAACGTGGTGGACGTGTACGACTTCGGCGTCACGGATGACCAGCCCTGGATCGCCATGGAGCTGGTGGACGGCTGGCCCCTCGACGACATCCTGCGGGACCATCCGAACCTGCCGCCCACCGTGGTGCTGGACGCGGCCATCCAGATCATCGACGGCCTGGTGCACGCCCACGAGCTGGCGGTGCAGGGCCGGCCCGTCGCCCTGGTGCATCGGGACCTGAAGCCCGCCAACGTGCTCGTGACCCGGCAGGGCGGGGTCAAGGTCATGGACTTCGGTCTGGCCCGGGCCACCGAGGGGGAGGACGCGCTGACCCGCAGCGGGGTGGTGCGGGGCACGCCGGCCTACATGTCCCCGGAGCAGGCCTCCGGCGAGGACCTGGACCCGCGCTCGGACCTGTTCTCCTTCGGGATCGTGCTGTACGAGCTCGCGGTGGGGGAGCGACCGTTCCTGCGCCCGAGCGTCATCGCCCTGATCATGGCGCTGGTGTCGGTGGAGGACGCGCTGGCGGATCCTGCCTTCCTCGCCCGACCGGACGCAGAGGTGGCGGGCATCGGCGCCATCCTGCACCGCTGCCTGCGTCGGGAGCCGGCCAACCGGTACGACCGGGCCCGGGACCTCGCCGCCGACCTCCGGGCGCTGCTGCGGGTGCAGCCTGCCGGGCCGAGCCTGCGCTCCTGGGTGGACGCGACCCTGCTCGGCAACGCCCCAGCGGCCGTGGCCGAGCTGGGCTCGATGCAGATCACCGCCGTCGGAGCCACCGCGGGGCAGGCCACGGGCTTCGCCGGGACCGGGTCCCAGGGCCTCGTGGTGCGGACGAATCTGGGCAGCGAGGGCAGCTCGTTCATCGGGCGGGAGGCGGACCTGGAGCAGCTGCGGGCCCTCACCGACGGCTCCCGGCTGGTCTGTGTCGTGGGGTCCGGCGGCACCGGCAAGACCCGGCTGGTGCGCCACTTCGCGCGGCAGGGCATGGAGCCCTGGCTGGCCGCCGGCGGGATCTGGTTCTGCGACCTGGCGGGAGCGAGGGACCTCACAGGGGTGCTGGAGGCCATCGCAGAGCCGCTGGGGGTGCCCATGGGAGACGCCCGGGGCGATCAGGCGGCCGTGGACCAGGTGGGCTTCGCCATCGCCGGACGGGGCCGCGTGCTGCTCGTGCTGGACAACGTCGAGCAGGTGCTGGAGCCGACGCGTCGTGCCCTGGAGCGCTGGATGGAGTTCGCCTCGGAGGCGCTGTTCCTCGTGACCTCCCGGGAGCGGCTGCGGGCGACGGGAGAGGTGATCCTGGAGCTGGGACCCCTGACGGAGCCCGAGGCGGTGCAGCTGTTTCGGGAGCGGGCGCGGGCGGTCCGGCCCGACTTCGCGATCACCCCCGGGGTCGCGCCGTTCATCTCCCGGATCGTGCGCCAGCTCGACGGGATCCCCCTGGCGGTGGAGCTTGCGGCGGCGCGGGTGACCGTGCTCACCCCCGAGCAGATCCTGGAGCGGCTGTCCGAGCGCTTCAAGCTGCTGCGGGGCAAGGGGCAGAAGGGGGATCGGCAGGCGACCCTGCAGGCGACCATCGAGTGGTCCTGGAACCTGCTCGAGCCGGCGGAGCAGGCCGCGCTGGCCCAGTGCTCGGTGTTCCGGGGCACCTTCGACCTGGAGTCCGTCGAGGAGATCCTGGAGCTGGACGACGGGGACCTGTGGGCGTTGGACGCCATCGAGATCCTGCGGGACAAGTCGCTGATCCGGGCGGAGCAGGTGCGCGAGCTGGGCGGAGCGATCCGGTTTCGGCTGTACGAGAGCATTCGGGTCTTTGCCGCGTCCCAGCTGGAGGGGGCCGCCCGGTCCGCCGCGGAGCAGCGTCACGCCCAGTACTTCCTGGCGTGGGGGGAGCGACAGCTCGAGCGCCTCGACGGGCGGGAGGGGCGTCGGGCCCGCCGCCAGCTGCTTTGGGAGCTCGACAACCTCAACGCCATCTGTGACCGCTACCTGGACCGGGGGCCCGAGTGGTCGGCCCGGGCCGTGCTCGTCATGGCGCCGGTGCTGCGCCTCATCGGGCCCCTGGACGGGCACGTGGATCTGCTCGAGCGCACGGTGTCGGCGGCGGACGCGGCCCACGAGCGGGTGCATGCCGTGGTGCGCGCCCAGCTGCATCAGGCCCGGGGGCACATGCGTCGGGTCCGGGCGCGGTTCGACGACGCACAGACCGACCTGGACCAGGCGCTGGGGTTGGCCGAGGCCTCCGCGGACCGGCGGCTGGCGGGGCTGGTGCTGGAGGACCTGGCCTGGCTCGCGCTGGACCGGGGCCACATCGGGCGGGCCAACGAGATCGCGGGGGAGCTGCGCGGCATCGCCGACGCGGTGGGCGACCGACGCCTGCAGGCCGGGGCGCTCTTCGTCCTGGGGCGCGCGCTGTCGTTCGATCCGGACCAGTTCGACCGCTCCCGCGAGCTCCTGGTGCGGGCGTTGCGTGCCCACGAAGAGCTGGGGCTGCTGCCCCAGTGCGCCACGATCCTGCAGACGCTCGCGATCGCGGCCGCCCAGACGATGCAGCACGGAAGGGCGACGGAGCTCTTCGAGCAGGCCCTTGAGCTGCATCGGGATCTGGGCAACCGGCGCGGTCAGGCCGCGGTGACCGGAAACCTCGGGCTGCTGGCCATGCAGGTGGGGCGCACCGAGGACGCCGAGCGGCTGTTCGCGCGCTGTCTTCGCATGCAGCGGCGGCTGGGGGATCGCCGGGCGGTGGGGATCTTCCAGATGAACCGGGGGGTGTGCCGCGCGCTGGTGGGTCGGGAGGCGGAGGCCGTCACCGATCTGCAGGAGAGCGTCGTCCTGCTGGAGCGCTACGCGTCGCCGTACTACCACGGTGCCGGCTGGCGCACCCTCGGCGCGGTGCTGCAGCTGCAGGAGCGCTGGGAGGACGCGCAGCAGGCCCTTGGGCGTGCCCAGGAGCTCTTCGCCGCCGACGAGAGCGGGTGGATGCAGGCCACGGGGCACGGGACGATGGCCACGCTGCTGGCGGACCGCGACGAGGTGGTGGAGGCGGATGTCCTGCTGAGCCGCTGCGACGCGGCGATCAAGGACCCCTCGGGGGCGGCCTTCGCGTCGATCTGCCGGGGGCACCTGGAGCTCGCCCAGGCCCGCGTCTATCGGGAGGCCGGCGACACCGACGGCGCGGACGAGCTGATCGCGGGGGCCGCGGCGCGGCTTCGCTGGCGTGGTCACGGGCCCGGGTCCCCCCAGGTCGAGGGTCCGCAGGAGGCGACCAACCGGCTGGCGTGCGCGGCGCTGGAGCGGGCCCTGCGCCGGACCGGCGGCGCGCCCTTGACAGCTCAGGGGGCTTGAACAACAGTCCGCTCCTGTTCGTCCGCGGACTCGGGAAAGCCGGTGAAAACCCGGCACGGGGCCGCCACCGTGATCGGTCATGCCTCACCACACGCCACTGGGATCGTCCTGGGAAGGCGGTGGGGATTAGGGCCGTCAGTCGGGAGATCCGACCGCGGACGAGATGTCGACGATTCCCGGCACCGGAATCCCGTCCGCTCGTTCCTCCTGGCCCGAGCGCGTGATCCAGTGCCCTCCACACCGAGAGGGTCACTCCATGAACCGCAACGCACTGCTCCTCGCCCTGATGGGCCTCCTCCTGTTCCCCCTGCCGGGTTGCCCCAGCGGGGACGACGACGACTCGGCCGACGACGACGACACGACGGCTGACGACGACGACACGACGGCCGACGACGACGACACGACGGCCGACGACGACGACACGACGGCCGACGACGACGACACGACGGCCGACGATGACGACACGACTGGCGACGACGACGACACGACGGCTGACGACGACGACTCGGCGGGTGACGACGACGACACGACCGGCGACGACGACGACACGACCGGTGACGACGACGACTCGGCGGGCGACGACGACGACAGCGCCGCTGGCGTGGTCCCGCTGCCCGTGTTCGGCATCTGGGACGACACGGCGGGCTTCCACGCCGTCACCGACCACGCGTGGCTGCTCTGGTCGAGCTGGGGCACGTCGCGGTTCGACATCACCCAGAGCGACGCCGCGGGGGGCTGGCTGGTCGCCAAGAACGCCGCGTCCAACCAGTACGACCCGGGCCTGTGGAGCAAGTTCGAGTGGTTCGAGGCGACCGGGCAGCTGTACTACTGCCAGACGGCCTACAACGCCGCGTCCGAGGGCGCGGCCGTGTCCGCGGTCCCGGCGGACCAGAGCAACCTCAACGGCGGCTGCGGCGGCTTCGCCTGGTCCACGTTGGACACCACCGCGGCGGCCATCGAGATCGGCGGCGTGAACGTGGACGAGTGGGCCACCGAGCACACCATCACGGACTACGCCTGGACCCAGACGTCCAGCTTCGGCAGCTCGATCTACAACATCACGCAGTTCGACAACGCCGGGAACTGGGTCATCGCCCAGAACGACGCCAGCAACTCGCTCAACCCCAGCCTCTGGAGCCGGCTCGACTGGACCTGGTACATGGACGCCTGGTACGTGTGCCAGACCGTGTACGGCGCCGCCACCGAGCAGTCGGCCCTGGATACGCCCGCCGCGGACTCCACGGATCCGACGACCGGCGGGTGCGGCGGCTTCACCTGGTCCCTGTTGACCCCCTGACGCCCAGCGTCCCCGGGCGCTGACGGCACGAGGCTGGCAGAGTCCGGGGGCGATGCCCGACGCCGCGTACTACCGTCAGCTCGTGGAGTCCGTCATCCAGGGCCGGCCCTGGGTGGTGGCCATGGATGTCCTGGTGCCTGCCGCGCTCATGGCGGAGCAGCTGTTGGAGCTCGGCGCCTCCCGGGTGTTTGCCATCGGGGCAGCCCGGGGGGCGGGTGCGCTTCCGGACCCGGAGCAGGTCCCCCAGCTCGCCCTGGACAACCGCGGCGACGACCTCATGGCCGCCATCCGCTCGGGGCAGGAGCTGCTGGCCGACCTGCCTGCCCACGCGGTGGCTGCGCTCGATCAGTTCGATCCACACGGGGTCGCGAAGGTGATCGGCGCGATGTTCTCCGACGGGCGCCCGGTGGCGGGGAGGCGCATGTACGGGGCGCGGCCGGCGTCCTGGCAGGCCCTCGAAGACAAGGTGCGAATCGACGCCTTCTGGGACGCCGCGGGAGTGACCAGGGCCCCGTCAAAGACGGCCTGGCCAACCCGTGCGTCCCTCGCCGCGGCGGCGTTCCTCCTGGATCGGGGCGCGGGGACGGTCTGGAGCGGCGACGACAAGGAGGGCTTCAACGGCGCCGCCTGGGGCGTGCGGTGGGTGCGCACGGACGAACAGGCTGCCGACGCCGCCGCGTTCTTCGCCGCGCACTGCGACGCGGTCCGGGTGATGCCGTTCCTCGAGGGGATCCCGTGCAGCATCCACGGCATCGTGCTGCCGGATGGGGTGCTGGCCGTGCGTCCGTGCGAGATGGTGGTGCTTCGGCGTCCTGGCGCGGCGCGCTTTCACTACGCCCAGGCGGCCACCTTCTGGGACCCGCCGCCCGCGGACCGGGAAGCCATGCGGGCGCTCGCCCGGCGGGTGGGCGCGGCGCTGGCGCAGTCGGTGGGCTACCGCGGCGTGTTCACGATCGACGGGGTGCTGACGGCCGATGGCTTCCTGCCCACGGAGCTCAACCCCCGGTTCGGGGCGGCCCTGATGATCCTGTGCCGGGGGCTCCCGGAGCTGCCGATGTACCTGCTGCACCTGGCCATGGCCGAGGGCGAAGACCTGCCTTGGCGCGGCGAGGACCTGGAGCGCTTGCTGGTGCGCAGCGGCGACGCGGAGCGCCGAGGGGGCGGCGCGGCCATGCTGGGCAAGAAGATCGACCAAGACGTGCTGCGCGGTCTGGTCTGCGGGCCCGAGGGCTGGCGCTTCGCGGTGGACGACGAGCCCACGGACGCGATCTTCAGCCTGGGTCCGGGCCCGGTGGGGGGCTACGCGAGGGTGGTGCTCGATCCCGAGCGCACGCCGCGGGGCCCGTCCGCCGCTCCACGGATCCGCGATGCCCTGGAGTTCGTGGACCGGGCGATGGAGCTCGGCATCGGTCGCCTCGAGCCGGCGGTGGACGTGCGCCGCTGACCGGATCCGCGCCCTGCCTCAGACTCAGGGGCTGGATGCCCGGCCCTGCCAGAGCGTGACCTCCGGGGCGGCGCCCTCCGCCGGGACGTGCGCGATCTGGGTCAGCGTCCAGCGGGCCTCTGCAAAGGTCCGCAGGGCCACCGCTTCGTCCGCGCCGCCGGGTCGGTCCGCGCGGGACATGGTCAGCACCTGGACGTCGGGTCGTGCGGACAGCGCAGCGGTCAGGGCCGGCAACCGGAACCAGGGCACCACAGGTCCGGGCGGCACGAGCAGGAGCTCGCGGGCGTCGTTGGTGCACAGGAGCGGATCGCCGGTGAGCCCCTCGGCTACGGCCTGCATGCGGATCTGCTGGGCGCGCTGCAGGGCGGCGTGGGGGACCTGCAGGCCCAGGGCCCCCACCAGCAGCGCAGCGCCCCCCAGCCACGCCAGCGGCCGCACGGCACGGCGGGGCAACCCTGTCGACGCCGCCTCCAGCAGGTGGGCGTAGCCCGGCAGGAGCACCACCGTGGCCGGCAGGAAGAACCGGAGCCCCACCACCAGGGCACCGCCCCCCAGCCCGGTGTAGCGGTGCTCGAACGCGCCGAACAGCAGCAGGCTCGACACGAGCACGGCAGTGGCCTCGGTCCGCAGCGGTCCGGCCCGGCGCGGGCTGAGCAGCAGACCCGGATACAGCAGCAGCAGCCACAGCGCGTAGGCCGGCAGGTTGCGGGGCAGGAACGCGAGGTCCAGGCCCGCCGTGGTGGGCGGCAGGAGCGCGCCGTGCAGCCACAGCGACGTCCCGATCACCCCCAGCACCCCGGGAGCGAGCCCCGCCAGCAGGGCCGGCGTGCGGCGCTGTGCCCGCGCGCGGTCGGTCCAGAGCGCGGCCAGCACCAGCGCGAGCACGAGGCCGC
>CALAGR010000200.1 GCA_937891735.1 uncultured Pseudomonadota bacterium
CCAGCGCCAGGGGCGTGTGATCGACGTCCAGCGCGCTGTCGGGCTCTTCCGGGGTGCGGCTCACCGAGTAGAACGCAGCGAAGCGCCCCCCCGGGCAGAGCAGCGCGATGATGTCGGCGACGGTCTTCTGCACGTCCTTGACGAAGTACAGCGTGTCGATGGAGACGGCCACATCGAAGCTCGCCGGCGGCAGGGTCAGGGCGTCCAGATCCCCCACCGCGAAGCTCACCTTGCCCTCCTTGGCGCCCGCCGACCGCATGGCCAGGTCCACCGCCGGCGCCGCGAAGTCGATGCCCACGCCCTCCGCGCCCGTGGCGTCCGCGATCCGCTCGGTGAGCGCGCCCACCGCGCAGCCCAGATCCACGAAGGACTCCACCGGCGACAGCTCCACGACCTCGAGCAGCCGCTCGAGCTGGGGCGCATCCACCATGTTGAAGGCGAAGCCGTCGGCGCCGTTCACCCGGCGACAGAACTCCGAGAACGTGGGGCTGCTGGCGTTGCGCACGAGGCCCACGCCGAACCCGTCGCGCAGCAGCTCGTGCGTCACCCGTCGCGCGCCGGGGATCCCGGCGGGGGTCAGGGTCCACCGGCCGGCGTCGTCGCACACGAGCCAGCCGCGCGTCTCGAGTTCCTCGAACGCGGGGGCCAGATCGACCTCCTCGTCGTCCTGGATCAGGGCCTGCAGCTCGCCCGCGCTGGCCACCCGCGGCTCCCGTCGGCGCCGGTCCCAGGCCGCCGCCAGCAACCCCCGCGCGGCTTCGCTCAGCTCGGTCTCCGTCAGCGGGCGCTCCCAGCCCGGCCCTGCGCCCGCCACCGGCGTGTCCGAGATGTCGATGGCCAGCAGGCGGCACTCGATGGGCCCGTTGAACAGCACGTGCTTGCGCGCCCGGAGCCCGATGCCCGCCGCCAGGGGACGACTGCCCGCCAGCACCACGGCGAACCAGCCCAGGTACCGACGGCGCAGCACCTGGCCCAGCGTGCGGCCGATCTCCAGGGACTCGTCCTCGGTGCCGAGGCGCTCGCCGTAGGGCGGGTTGGTCACCACCAGGCCCCGGGGCAGCTCGTCGCGCTGGTCCTCCGGGGGCCAGGACTCGGCCAGTTCCTCGTGGCGCACGGTGAGGGTCACCTCGGCCCGGTCCGCGTTCTGCTGGGTGAGCTCGACCATGCGGAGGTCGTTGTCGGCGCCGATGAGGGTGAGCGGTCGGTCCGCGGCGGCCGCGAAGCGCGCCTCGGCCTCGGCGATGAGCCCCTTCCACACCGCGGGCTGGTGCGGCGGCCAGAAGGTGAAGCCCCAGGTCACGCGACGCAGCCCCGGGGCCCGGTCCAGCGCGATGCCCGCCCCCTCGATGAGGAAGGTGCCCGAGCCGCACATGGGATCCACCAGGGGCGCCCCGGCCTCGGCCAGCTGGGGCCAGTTGGACAGCAGCAGCACCGCCGCGGCGAGGTTCTCCTTGAGGGGGGCCTCGCCGCCGGTCCGGCCGTGGCCGCGCTGGTGCAGCGGCGCGCCGGACAGGTCGATGGCCACCGTGGCGCCGTCGGCCCGCAGGTGCACGTTGATACGGACCTGGGGGCGCCCCAGATCCACCGAGGGACGGTTGCCGGTGCGCCCGCGGATCTGGTCCACGATGGCGTCCTTGACCTTCATGGCGCCGAACTGGCTGTTGCGGATCGTGTCCGAGGTGCCGACGAAGTCCACCGCGAAGGTCGAGTCCGGCTCCAGGTGCACCAGCCAGTCCACCGTCTGCACGCCGGTGTACAGATCCCGCGCGTCCTTGCACTCGAACCGACGCACGGCGAGCAGCACCCGGGACGCCACGCGGCTCCACAGGCAGGCCCGGTAGCCGGACTCGAGGTCGCCGCGCCAGCGCACCGCCCCGCGGTCCGGGGTCAGGCCGACATCGGGGCCGAGGATCCCCTGCAGCTCGGCCACCAGCACGTCCTCCACCCCACGGGTGCAGGTGGCGACGAAGCGCAGGTTGGAGGGGGGCGATCGATCAGGGAGAGTGGTCACGGAGCGGGTCTAGCACGCTCCCGATCCGGTCGAGCCAGAACGGATCGACGAAGGGCGCGGCGACATCGACGGTGCCTCCCACGATGGGCACGCCCAGGGTCACTCCGGCCTGAGCGGCGAACTCGGACAGCTCGATGATCGGCGCGTCCCAGGCGTGCAGGGCGAGGTTGAACGTGCCCCAATGCACCGGGATCATCACCTTGGCCCGGACCTGCTGGTGCACGCCGACGGCCGCCTCGGGACCCAGGTGGATCGTGCCCCAGCTCGGGTGGTAGGCGCCGATCTCGATCATCGACACATCGAACGGGCCGAGCTTGCTGCCGATGTCGTCGAAGAAGGGCGCGGGGCCGGTGTCGCCGCTGAACCAGGCCCGGTGCGTCGGTCCGATGATCGCCCAGCTGCTCCACAGCGTGCTGTTGCGGTCGGTGACCCCGCGCCCCGAGAAGTGGCGGGCGGGGGTGCTGACGAGCCGCAGCCCGCCGACGGTCATCTCCTGCCACCAGTCCAGCTCGGTGATGCGCTCGGGGGGCACGCCCCAGGACTCCAGGTGCGCCCCCAGGCCCAGGGGCACGACGAAGGTGGTGTCCAGGGCGGCCAGGCGCAGGATCGAGGGGTAGTCCAGGTGGTCGTAGTGATCGTGGGACAGCACGACCGCGTCGAGCTTCGGCAGGTCCTCGATCTCCACGGGGGTGGCGTGAAAGCGCGCCGGACCCATCCAGCTGAAGGGGGACGCGCGGGGCCCCCAGACCGGATCCGTCAGGATGAGGTGCCCGTCGATCTCGATGAGCATGGAGCTGTGGCCCATCCAGGTGACCCGCAGGCCGTCGTCGCCCACGGGGGCGAGGGGGCCGGGCGTGGCCACGGGCAGCTCCACCTCGGGCACCACCTGGGCGTCGTTGCTGATCCACTCCCACGCTGAGCCGAGGGGGTTCTTCTCGACCGCCATCGTCGTCTTCATGGGGTTTTCGAAGGCCTTGGTCCCGTACTGGGGGCTCGCCTGCATGCGCTCGAGGCGCTCTCCCGTCGCGGGCGCACCGAAGGCTGAGGCGCGCAGGGCAGCAAATCCGGCCACAAGGAGGCTCATGAGGACAACTCCAGTGAAGAGGGCAAGGCGCTTGATGCGGGTCGACATGAGTGAAGTGTCACCACTGACATTTTTCAGTCAAGACATTTTCTCGCGGATGCCTATGATTCGTCCATGAGCGGCCTGCGCGAACGCAAGAAGGAGCGGACCCTGCGGGAGCTGGAGGAGGCGGCGCATCGCCTGTTCCGGGAGCGAGGGTACGAGCAGACGACGGTGGAGGACATCGCCGAGGTCGTGGGCGTGTCGGCGCGCACGTTCTTCCGCTACTTCGACAGCAAGGAGGCGGTGCTGCTCGGCGACTGGCGCGCCCAGCTCGGCGCGGTGCAGGAGCTGCTGCGCGAGCGGCCCCCGGACGAGTCGCTGCTCGACACGGCGCGGGCCCTGGCCCTCGGGATCGCCACGATGATGGAGGCGGATCGGGAGCGGCATCGCTTCGTGAAGGTGATCGTGGCTTCGTCCCCCCGGGCCGGCGACTACGAGCGCACGGTCCTGCTGCCGGAGTTCGAGGCGACGATCATCGACGCGCTGGCCGCGCGCCTTCAGGTCGATCCGGGCCAGGACATGAGGCCGGCCCTCGCAGCGTCCGTGGGCATCGCCGCCATGCACACCGCGAAGCTGCGCTGGACGATGGACGAGGCGGCTTCGCTGATCCTGCTCGTGAACGAGGCGTTCGACGCCATGGAGGGGATCCTGCGCTCATGAAGACGCTGCTCTGCGCCCTGCTGCTGCTGTGTGTCGCCTGTCCGACCGGGGACATGATCGTCCCGCCGGATGAAGCGACGCCCGCACCCCCGGTGGTCACCCTCGCGCTACAGGATGCGCCCGCGGTGGACGAGGCGGTGCAGGCGATGATCGACGCCGCCGAGCTCACCGGCCTGGTGGTGGGCGTCGCCCGAGGGCAGCAGATCGTGTACCTGCGCGGCTTCGGGTACGAGGACGTGGAGGCGCAGATCCCGGTCGATCCGTCCGGCACGCTGTTCCGCTGGGCGTCCCTGAGCAAGAGCGTGGTGGGGGTCGCGGCGGTGCAGGGGCTGGCGGCCGGGGTCGTGGCGCTGGACACGGAGGTGCAGGGCACGGTGCCGGGGTACGTGGTGCCGGACCGGTACCTGCCGGGGGACTGCGAGGCGTCGGCGTGCGCGGAGGCGACGCCGGTCGGCACCACGCTGAGCCTGCAACAGCTGCTGACCCACACCGCGGGGATCCAGCACTACAGCAACGGGCTGGTCTACCCGGTGCCGCCCGTGTCGCTGACCGACGACCCCTTCGAGAACACAGGCATCGCCTGGGCGATCGACTACTTCAAGGACGCGCCGCTGGTGGCGTTGCCGGGCACCGAGTCGAGCTACTCGACGTTCGGCTTCAACCTGGCGGGGGTGGTGCTGGAGGAGCTGTACGGACAGCGCCTGGGGGACGTGGTGGACGCCGGGATCTCGGACGTGCTGGGCATGGACACCATGGGCCCGGACTTCCAGTGGGAGGAGCTGCCGCACCGGGCCGTCGGCTACGTCAGGAACAACGGCGTGATCGGGCGGGACGGGGACAACGACGTCAGCTGGAAGCTGCCCGGCGGCGGCTTCCTGTCCAGCGGCGAGGACCTGACGCGGTACTGCGCGGGGCTGCTGGGGGACGCGCTGATGGACGTGGCGGACCGCGACGAGATCTTGTGGGGCACCGGCGGGGCGAGCCCCGACTACGGCCTGGGCTTCGGGGTCGGCACCTGGAACGGCGAGCGCCGGATCAGCCACACGGGCTCCCAGCAGAAGAGCAAGACGGCCTTCCGCATGCTGCCGGACAGCGACCTGTGCTTCACGGTGATGACCAACGCCACGTGGGCGGATCCGGGGGGCCTGGTCAACGCGGTGGCAAACGCCTGGCTCGACGAGTAGGGGCCAGACCCGACGTTGCCCATGGCCCGCAGAATCGCCCCGCTCCTGCTCCTGTCGCTGGCTTCGACGCTCGGCACGCTCCTCGTGATCGAGGGCGTGTTCCGCGCCTTTGGGATCGAGGGGCACTACCCGGCTCCGCGGGTCGACCGGGTCATTCCCGGCTGCCATACCGGTCAGGAGTGTCCGGAGGGAGCTGCACCCATCGCGGACGGGCTGGAGCCAACCGAGGAGGGCTTTGTCCCCTTCTCCACCATCATCTCGACCTACGCGTCCGACCCGCGCGGCTACTTCGACCCGGGCCACGAGGTGTCGCACGCGCACAACTCCGCGGGGTGGCGGGACCAGGAGCACGACGTCGTCAAGGAGGAGGGGACCCTCCGGATCCTCGGGCTGGGCGACAGCTACCTCTGGGGCCAGGGCGTGCACCAGGGCGACAGGGTCCTCGACCTGCTGCAGGGTTCGTTGGGCGCTCACGACCCGAGCCGGAGGGTCGAGACCATCAACACGGCGCGGCCGGGGGTGAACACGTTCTGGCAGGCATCGACGCTGCAAGCCCGCGGCCTCGCCTACGACCCCGACCTGGTCATCCTCTTCTTCGTGCTCAACGACGTGGAGCAGAACGTCCGCGGCCCCGTCGCCATGGTCGAGTTCCTGACGGACTACAGGAACCTGTACCAACAGCACGATCGGCTCTCTGCCCACAGCCAGCTGTGGGGCTGGGCGCGACAGCGTTACCTCACCACTGCCCGGGCTCGTCAGTACGTCACGGACTGCGTCGCGTCCTTTCACGAGCACTCCTGGAAGTGGGAGCTGACCACGGGCGCGCTCAACGAAATCCAGGCCCAGCTGGAGGCGCGCGGCATCCCCCTGTTGATGGTGGTGTTCCCCTTCTTCGTGGAGCTGGATGGCGACTATCCGTTCGCCTCCATCCATGAGGTCGTGCAGCGACACGCCGAGCAGCGCGGCATCCCGTTGCTCGACCTGCGGGAGGCCTACAGCCGGTTCCACGGTCCCGAGCTGTGGGTGCACGAGACGGATCAGCATCCAAACGAGATCGCCCACCGGGTGGCGGCGGACGCCGTGCATGGGTACCTCGTGACCCATCCAGAGCTGCTGGGCCGGGGTCGTTGAGAGCAGAGACCTTCGTGTTGGGCGAAAGACCGGCACGGTCATTGGGGCTCTCGGGCACCCCGGCACGCACGAGCGCGGTCCGGCTGACCGGTCGCGGCTCATTGGCTGAGTCGCCCCGCCGGGTCCCCCATCGAGTCAAGCGAGGCAGACATTTTGTAAAGGAGCATTGACTCAAGGTAATGGTCGCTTTACATTTTCCTGGCTGGCCCCGATGGATGGGGCTGAGGAGAACGTCATGCCCCGAACCCCTGAAGCCGATCGCCGCCGCCACCAGATCCTGCTCCTTGGCGCAGTCATCGCCGTCATCTTCGCGTTGCCCGTGATGCTGCTGCTGAGGAGATCCGGAGGCGGCGTGGACCCCGACCTGATGCACGCGATCTTCGCCGCCCTGTTCGTCGTGCCGATGCTGGTCGCGGGGTGGCTGTCGTGGCGGACGCGCGATGACGCCGACGAGCTGGAACGACGGATCCGCGCCGATTCGGCCCTGATCACCCAGAACGTCACCCTGTCCGCGGTCGCGGTCTTCCTCGTCTGGCAGACGGTGGCGCCGGAGTCCGTGCCCGCCCTCGACACGTCCACGCTCGGCACCGCCTACGTCTGGCTCATCCTTGGCTCGGGCTGGCTCAGCGCGCGGCGGTACCAGTGAAGAACCGCTTGCGGGTGCTGCGCGCCGAGCGGGGCTGGTCCCAGTCCGATCTGGCGGCGCGGCTGGACGTCTCCCGGCAGACGGTCATCGCGATCGAGAAGGAGCGCTACGACCCCAGCCTCCCCCTCGCGTTCAAGATCGCCCGCCTCTTCGAACAGCAGATCGAGGCCCTCTTCGAGCCGGACGAGTAGCGGGGCCGTCGCCGCCTGTGGCGCGGCGACGGGTGCTGAGCCCGCGGCCCTCTACACTGCCCGCCGTGCCACAGCTCGCCGCCGGGGCAGTTCCTCGAGGCCGAGCTGAGGGGCTCGCGGCTCTTCTTGGGGGACCGGGTGAGCGGATCGAGCTCGACCTCAAGCCCGAAGTCGAGGACTCACGAGCCGAACCCCCGCGCGTCAACCCTCGTCGAAGCTGCAGCCGCAGAAGGCAGCCACCGCCTGGATCGTCCCCATGCAGTCAGCACCGTCGCAGGGGAACCAGGTGCTGCCGTTCACCTCGTACCAGCATTGTTCGGTGCTCGGGCAGCAGGCCTCCACGGTGCAGGCGCACGACGCGGGCATCCACGTCTCGGCGCAGGCCCCGCTGGTCGGCGGCGATCCCACCACTGCGATCTCGACGACCGACCCCGCCGACAGCCCGATGCCGCCCTCCGGCGCGGCCGGATCGGGCTCGTTCCCCGCCGCGAAGCCGAGGTCCGTCGTCCCTTGCGTCATCGGCGTGTAGCAGGTCCCGATGCCGCGGTAGTCGCGCTGGCAGACGGTCTCACCAGCCTCCTGCGACCCCACCCACATCGGCACGTCGATCGAACCGGCGGCGATTTCCTCAGGTTCGAGCGGCACCACGAAGTGGCCTTCCAGATCCGGGACGTCGATGACGATTTCGTCGACCGGGATCTCCTGAACGGACGTGAAGTCGACGTGCCAGGTGTAGGTGACCTCCTTGCCCCACGTGGTCGTGGGTGTCGTCACGACCGGCGCCTGGACCGACACCACCGCGCCGTCGGGCGCTCCAGAGACGAAGACCCCGATGGGCACGACCAGCTGGTCGGGGGCGGCGCAGGCGATCAGCGCAAGCGCGGGCAGCAGGACGAGCAGGACACGGCGGTGGAATCGCATGCGAACCTCCCGCCTGCGGGTTCGCAGGGAGTTGCGATCTCCGCGGGCGCCCTCGGACGCCCGGGGGCTCTCTCAGCATGGGGCCCAGCGGCACACTGCCGATGACAACGATCACTGAACGCACCCGCTTCAGGGGCTCCTGGCAGCGCGGAGTTCCAGGGACTGCTCCCTCACAAGCCGGATCTCATCGGGGTCCAGGAAGCGCTCCATCTGGCTCGTCGTGGAATCGAAGACGATCTCAATCGCGTGGAACAAGGCGTTCCGGAGGAGCCGCTTGACCAGGTCGGGGTCCGAGGTCTCCTCGATCCTGAGGGGGGC
>CALAGR010000201.1 GCA_937891735.1 uncultured Pseudomonadota bacterium
CGAGTTGATCGAGCCGACGCGCGAGGAGAAGCTGACGTGGCTCCGGCTGGTGGCCTTGGAGATGGGCATCGAGTTCAGCGTGCGACAGACGCATCAGGTGGCCGGCACCCAGCCCTGGACACTGGCTGGGGCAAGGGCTGCCCTGGTCGCGGCTGCGGCGGCCGTCAGGCTCGTCTCGCCGTGCTAGCCGTCGTCTGGGGGGAGTCGGAGATGCGGCTTGCCGACCGGCTTGTTCATGAGCCAGGCGCACGCCGCCTTCCCCCCGCCAGTAGCCGCCTTGCGGAACTCCAAGTACGAGAGACGCCGCTCGCCAGTCGCAGGGTCATTGACGATCAGGAGGTCGGCGTCGTCCGGTACGCCGCCGGCATCGCAGCAGGCTCCGCGTACGACGACATAGTGCCCCTCGGGGTGCATGATCGACTTCTCGGGAAGGCGGAGGACGGACGGCCGGCCCTCGTGCACCGCGGCGACGACCTTGCGCCAGACCTCCGCGGCAGTGGCCTCATCTTTGGTCTGCGTTGCGATCTTGTCCTTCTCCACCAAGGCTCTCGTCGTCGCCTCTACGTTCATCCCCGAGTTCGCCCACTTCTTGGTGATCGACTCGTCGCTCCACGCGCAGTAGGCAGCGAGTCCCCCGTGGGCCACCCGCATCATCCAGACGCAGTAGTAGGCGCAGAGCGCGTCGCCGTCGCCCTGCCTGTAGAGAGGTACCTCGCGGAGGTACGCGGTTGGGGTCCGTGACATATCACTCCTCGAAGCCGGGGGATGTCCCGATGCACGCAGTCTATCGGGGCGCCGACAGCTACCTACAACGTGGCCGTTCCCCAAACCGGGCCAGGATCTGACCCCCCTCCGTTCAAGGGTCGAAGCATGTCCACTCTCGCCGCCATCTCGGACTGCCCCATCGAGCCGCAGGCCCACCGGGCCTACGACCTCGACGGCGTCCAGGTCACCGAGGTGCTTCGTGTCTGGCCGCGCCCCAGTGCCTTCCACCGCGTCGGGACGGGTCGGTGGCAGCCCTGGGACCCGGCCATCGACGTGCGGTGGGCTGAAGCCCCTGCTGAAGAAGACGAGCGCGCTGGCAGTGACGATGTCGGGTGGAACATCCCGCTGCAGGCGCTCCTGGCGCGTATCCCAGAGCCCGTCCGCGCTGCCCTGATGGCGCTCGATGACCCTGCGTGCTGGCTGGCCCTGCAGATGCTGTGCGAGGTGCCCGAGGCCCTCGATGTCGTCCGCGAGATCCCAAGCCTCGGTGGGCTGCTGGCGCACGCCCTCGCGGATAGCTGCGAGCACGACCTGGCCTGTGATCGCCTGCGGGCGGCGCTCAAGCATCCCCGTCGGGACGTCTTGCCCCTGGTCGGGCTTCCCCCGGAGCCGTGGATGCTCAAGGCCCTCAAGAAGCTCGACCCCCGCGCCCTGTCAACTTCAGATCCCAACAGGGTGCGGCAGGTGTTCAAGACCGTTGACGGGGAGGTCCTCAAGCTGTTGCGACACCTGCCCTTCTTGCGCCACGACGTCCTCATCTGCCTCCGGCGTCCTGGGCTGCTCTGGCACGCCTCCTACTCCCTGCTGGCTGACCCTACGGAGGAGTTCCTCCTTCACGAGTACCTGGCCGACATCTACTTCGCACGGCGGTACCGGGGTGCCAAGCCCTCGCCGGACCGCTTCACTTCTCGCAGAGAGGTCGCTGACTTCCACGCCGCGATGGGTGGTGCCGACGCCCTCTTGTGGGACCCGCATCAGTACCGCTCGTTCGAGGTGCCAACAGGGGACGTCCTCATCGACGGTGAGCCGCCGCTCGCGGTGCATGCGGTGACGTCGCCCACCGAAATGTCCGACCTGGCGCGGAAAGATGGGCTCTGCATCGCAACCGACACGAGCTTCCCCGAGCAGGCGCAGGACGGTGTGGCTGCGATGTACCGCTGTACCTGGCGCGTGGGCAACAAGGAGCGCACGGCGACCGTCTGGCTGCGCTTGCGAAGGGACGGCTGGTTGGCCGAGCAGGTACGGATGCCGCAGAACGCGGCACCTCCGTCCTGGCTTGAGGACCGGCTGGACCGCTGGGTCGACCGGATCAGTCGGACGACGGACGATCCTGGGTGGAATTGAGATCCCGGCTACCGGCAGATCGCCCCAGTCACCTTCAAGACCTCGCCGCTCAGGACGATGCCTGCGGCCTCGTAGCGAGCCAGCGGAGCGGCTCCCAGGCTATCGGCATCTTCGAGGCCAGTTCACCCCATCGGAGGTGCCGTGCGGCGTCTACGGCCCCACCGTCCCGCCCGACCAGATCGACAGGTTCGTGAAGCAAACATGGTTCGACCCTGTATCACCGCCATAGCCGTACAGGACGACTTCGGTCCCGACGAGGCTGGCGAGAAACGCGCTACCTGACCACCATCCGACTCCGTCAATCTCGGCCGCCACATCCCCGTTTGTCCTGTCGAACTCCAGCCGAAGTGTGTGCCACGTCTGGGCAGGGGGCACGCTCGTCGAGTGCAGTTCGTCCTCGCCCCCAAGATTGTTATTGTACTGGATGAGCTTCGTCGAACCTTGGGTCTGCCACAGCCTCAGCTTGAAGTACGAACTGCTGTTTGAAGGTCGAGCGGCGTAGAAACCTGTGTCGAGGGCCGTCGAGTTTGCATAGGTGTCGACCTGGACAGCGACACGGCCCGCGGACGCCGCCGAACCGTGCGGAAGCGCGAGGTAATGACTGCCACCAGCGCTGACACAAACCGCATCGCGGCCACCGACAAGAACTGGCCCCCAGTTCGTCTGAACAACAGCGTCGACAGGAATGGAATCGAGCGCCTCCTCACGGAGCAAGAGCCATCCGTCAGCATCCGTGCAGCCCTCCCCGTCCGCGTTGCCATCGCAGTCGTCATCCACCGCGTTTCCGCAGAGTTCCTCGGCACCAGGGTTCACTCCGCCGTCACCGTCGTTGCAGTCCGCCCCACCGCACGCTTCGTCCTCGAATCCATCCGAGTCGGCATCGGCACAGGCGGCGGAATCATCGTCATCCCCCGAGTCGTCGTCGTCGCCCGAATCGTCGTCGTCTCCGGCCGAGTCATCGTCATCACCCCCGCTGTCATCGTCATCCCCAGCGTCGTCGTCATCCCCCTCCGCGCAGTCAGGATCAGCCTCGTCGATCAGACCGTCGCAGTCCTCGTCACCACCGTTGTCACAGTTTTCGTCCGCGTCCGGGCTGATCGTCGAGTTGAGATCGTCGCAG
>CALAGR010000202.1 GCA_937891735.1 uncultured Pseudomonadota bacterium
CGCCGCGGTGCGGGCGCGGCTGCGGCAGCGCCTGGGGGCGGCGGAGCAGAGCCTGACCCTGGCTGGTGCGCTGGCGTCGCTGCCCGCCGAAGGACCGGGGCGGGCGGCCCTGCACGCGGCTCACAGCCGGATCAACACCCCGCTGCTTGGCCCCCGGGCCGAGGCCGGAGCGGAGCGGGTGCTCGCCGCCCTGCCCGCAGACGTGGATCCCGAGACCCTGGGCCTGGACGACGACGTGCAGGTGGTGTGGTCGGGATGGCTCGAGGACGGCCTGCTCGTGCGGCTGGTGGCCGACGTGCCGGTGGTGGGGCTGGGCCTGCGCAAGTCGGCGCTCGACGAGGCGGTGGCGCGGCTCGCGGAGCGACGCCCCAACGCCCCAGACCTGCTCTGGCGGCGCTTTCCTCCGACCTGAGGGAGTTCCTTAGAAGACGGCGGCGAGGGTCACGAACGCGTCAGGCAGGAAGGTCTGCTCGTCGATGCGGTACTCGAAGCCCGTGTCGATCATGAGCCGCAGCCCGGGTCGGCCGTCGAACTCGCGGATGATGAAGCCCGCCTGCAGGCCGGCGCCCACGTGGGGGGCGAGGGGGCTGGCGGCGCCTCCGCCCAGGGCGGGCTTGGTGGGGTGCAGGCCCAGGATCCCGCGCAGTCCCACCAGGGGATGCACCACCGGGACGGGGATCGCGACGCCCAGGTTGGCCACCGCCGACACGCTCGGCGTGCTGATGGCGGAGCCCGTCACCTCCATGCCGCCGCCGCCGTACAGCCCGATGGTGTACGCGCCGCCGCCCAGGATGAACCGGCCCGCCACGCTGCCCTGCTGGCTGTAGGGATCGGCGAGCACCCCCGCGCCGCCCCCCACATGGAACCAGCGGCTGTTCAGGTCGCCCATCAAGGTGCGGCGACGCTTCACCCGCACGGCCGGAGCGACCTCTGCGTCGGCGTTGGCCTCGCCTGGCTGCTGCTCGGTGGTGGCGGGTTCGTCGTCAGGAAACGCCACCACCTCCGAAGCGGATGCGGGCGGGGCGACGAGCGCTCCAAGGGTCAAAGAGAGGAAGGCGGCAAAGGCAATGAGGGCAAGGCGGGGTCGTGGGGACATCGTGGGGCTCCTCGCGCGCCGGCGGGACAACAAGGCCGGGCTGCTGGCAGGGACGGACCACGACCGGGGTTCATTCGATGGCGGGTCGCTTTTTGATGCATCGGGCGTGGGAGGGGGGCTCCCCGACGGTGGGGATCCGCTCGACGCGGACCCGGACGCCGCCCCCTTCAGGCCGCAGGGTGCTCAGCATCGGACGGTCCCAGATCCACCACGGCGCCTCCGGCCGCAGCTCCACCTCCGGTCCATCGTCGGTCCAGCGCGCCGTCAAGGTGCCCCGGGCGTGGGACAGCTGGCCCGCCACGTCCCCCACCCAGCGGCACGTCACGTCCCCGGCGAACCGGCGGCGCAGATCCGGCAGGGCCGGGCTCAGCTCCATCGAGAAGCCCGCCGCGGCCTGGCCCTTCTGCCACGACCACAGCTGGCGCAGCTCCAGCGCCCCGTCCGCCGTCCGCAGGAAGCGGAACCCGATCTGCCGATCCGCGTCGTCCTGGGTGGCGTAGACCGAGGGGAGCGCATCGACTGGCCCGCCGGCGCTGGGCGGGACCTCCTGCAGGGACCAGGGCCGCGACACCACCCGCCCCGAGGGCACGGAGAAGTCCGCGCGAAACCCGACCTCTGTCGCCGACTGCAGCCAGGACCCGGTCACGAGGCCGCCCTGGGTCTGCTGCAGGGCCGCGCGCACGCCGACCCCGAAGATCCGGGCGAGCTTCTGAGCCTGCCCCCCGATGGTCACCGAGCCCGACGCGGCCAGGTTCTGGTGGCTCAGATCGAGCACCGCCATGAGCTGGTTGACGCTGTGGCCCATGGTGGAGCCGTTGCGCTTGCGCTGCCGCGCCCGGGGAAAGGGGCCCCTGAACTCCACCTGGGTCGGCTCGCCGTCCCAGTTGACGTAATCGATGCCGACGGCCACCCGGTCCGGACCGATGTCTTCGGACACGGCGAAGGCCTGGCGCCGGCGCTGCACCGGCACCTCGGGCATCCAGTCCTCGATGTCCGCCACGTCCGCGATGATCGTCTGCTCCATCGTGCCCTCGCGGGCGTCCTTGAGCAGCCACAGCAGCCCCGCGCTGGTCCGGATCAGCGCGTACTCGTGCATGTTCCAGGACGGGTGCTGCGTCATGAACACGAGGTCGAGCTCGTAGGTCAGCCCGAACGGCATCACCGGCAGGAGGGGGACCTCCGCCCGCAGCGCCTCGTCGAGGCTGTAGCGGGCGCCGCTGGGCGCCTCCCGCGCGAAGCCCGCGAAGCGTTGACCGGGGCGCAGCACCGGCCCCTGGGGAAGCATGCACCACAGACTCGGCCCGGATTTGCGGCTCACCAGATCTCCTCCTGCGCGGTCAACACGCCGTCCGTCCAGCGGATCGCCACGTGGTGGCGTCGCTCGACGCCAACGCGGTCGGTCCAGATCCGCGGCACCCGCGCCGCGTTGACGAACAGGGTGCCCTGCTGCTCCGCTCGCCACGCGCGGTGGCCGCCGCCCCGCAGCCGGTGGTGCATGTGCCCGGCCACGACGCCCACCACCCTGCGCCCCGCGCCGACCGCGTGCGCGATGGCGGCCTCGAGGTCCGGATCCCCGAAGTCCCCCTGCTCGCTCCGGAAGTCGCAGCCCCACAAGGCGTCGCGCCGGTCCCCGAGCCCCGTGGGGCCGTTGTGGCCCAGAAACAGCAGGTTCGGCGCGGTGCACCCGTCCACCAGCGCGATCAGCTTGTCCGCGGAGTCCTGCAGCGAGGCGACCCCGTAGCGCGCCGCGAGGAACGGCGCGAAGGACAGGCTCGGGCCCCCCATGGAGTGGGGCCGGGCCGCCACCATCTGCAGGTCCGACCCCAGATCGTGGACCGAGTAGCCCGCCAGCACCCCCGGCCCCAGGGCGTCGGCGATCGCGTCCCGACGGGGACCGGTGCCGCGCTCACCGAGGCGGATCAAGGCCCTGCTGCCCCACATCTCGCCGAGGAGCTGCATCGCGTTGGGCGCGTCGTGGTTGCCGGGCATCACCAGCACCGGGGTGCGCAGCTGCGCGATGACCCGGGCCACGGCGAGCGTTCCCTTGAGGCGCAGCCCCGCGAGGTCGCCGACGAACAGCACGAGGTCGTAGCCGGCCCCATCGATCATCTCGACGTCGCGGGGTCCCCAGTGGTGATGAACATCCCCGATGACCGCGAGACGCACCGTGTCCCCAGTCTCAGCGCGGCCCGATGGACCGTCCCGCGCCGCCGGTGGAGGGTTTCTTGGGACCGAGGGCCATCGCCGCCTCGTACCGCAGCTTGACCTTGCCGAAGCCGAAGGCGTGCTGGAGCGTGATGATCTCCTTGTCCCGCAGGACCCGGTCCGTCTCGACCCGGCTGTCCCCCACGAACACCTTCACCAGGCCCGTGGCGGGCACGATGGTGTGTCTGCCGTTGGACAGGGTGCTCAGGGCGGCGCCGACCTTGCCGAACAGGCGAAACCCCGGCAACCGCGCGCCGCAGCTGTCCGTCCAGCCGATGCTCAAGGAGCGCACCCCCTCCAGGGAGTACTCCCGGCGCTGCCCCTCCGCGGCGAGCACCAGCATCGCCGCCCGGCGCTTCTCCATCTGCTTGATGAGCTCTTCGAGCTGGTCAGGGCTGACCGCCATGGTCGAGTTCTCGGCCACGTCCCGGCGCATGCGCTCGACCTTGCGCTGGTCATGGCCGCCGCTCTTCATCGCATCGTCGAGCTGGGTCGAGTCCATGCGGAAGGCCGCGCCGGCGCGCCCGGAAGCCACCTCCCGATCCCGTTGCTGCTCGTCCCGGGGGTACTCGAACAGCAGCGCGTGCTCGGCGATGGTGATCGTGTCGCCGTGCTGCAGCTTCTGCATCGTGAAGGGGCGCTTGTTGAGCATCGCCGGGTTCTTGTTGCCCAGGTGCTCGGCGTACCAGGTGAAGCCCTTGCGGAAGAGGCGCACGTGCCGGCGCGAGGACGCAGGGCTGTCCAGGGGGATCTCCGCCTCCGCGGATCGACCGATGACCACGTCATCCTGGTCCAACCGCCTGTCGTACAGGTGGGTTCGTCCTCGGTACAGCCGGACTCTGGGCATCCCTCCCGGACCTCCTGCCCGCCAGGGTAGCAGCGTGGCCTAGGCCCTCGCTGGCTGCACCCACCCCCCGAACGCGCGCTCGAGCTCCAGCGCCACCGCGATGGTGACGTGGTCGTTGCCGTGGGCGGCGCCGACCTGGACGCCCAGGGGCAGCCCCGCGGTCGACAACCCCAGGGGCACCTGGGTCACGGGCAGCTGCATCACGTTGAGGAGCGCGGTGTAGCCGAAGCGCAGCGGGCGCAGCAGCGGGCGGTAGTGCTTCGGGGCCGGCACGGGGTAGCTGGGGTACAGCATCACCCCGTGCTCGCCCAGGCGCCGCTCCAGCTCCGCCCGCAGGGCGTGGCCCATGGCCACGAACTTGCCGAGCTGGCCCGAGGTGATGCCGGACAGCCGCTCCAGACCCGCGAGCCCCAGCGCCGGCAGGGTGTGGGGCGAGCGACCCAGGGCCCACAGCAGCAGGTGCCGAGCCAGGCTCACCTGCGTTCCGTCCCCCAGCATCACCCCGAACTTCGTGCCCCCGGCGGCGTCCAGCATCGCCGACCAGATCTCGACGCCGTGCCGGAGCTCAGCGATGGGCTCCCGTTCGATGCGCGCCCCGAGAGACTCCAGGTGATCCGCCACGCTGCGCTGGGCCCCCCGGAGCTCTGGGTGCACCCGCGTCCTGCCATCGTCGGCCAGATCGAGCACCCGCAGCGACGACAGATCGACGGTAGCGGGGTCCCCGAGGTGGTACGCCTCGCAGCCTGTGTCGTGCCCGTCGGGGCCCGCCAGGATCCGCAGCAGCGGCATCAGGTCCTCGGCCCGCCGGCTCAGGGGCCCGGTGGTGAGGTAGCGCAGCGCGTCGCCGTGGGCGATGGGGAACTGCCCGCTGTTGGGCACGAGGCCGCCGGACGGCTTGTGCCCGAACACGCCGTTGAAGAACGCCGGCATGCGGATCGAGCCGCCCACATCGGCGCCCAGGCCGAAGGGGGACGCGCCGGATCCGATGATCGCCCCCTCCCCACCCGAGCTGCCGCCCACGATGTGCGCGGGGTGGTACGGGTTGTTGGTGCGGCCGTACACGCGGTTGCTGGTCTCGAGCCACATGCACAGCTCGGACACGTTGGTCACGCCCAGCACGACGGCGCCGGCCTGCCGCAAGCGAGCGACGCCCACCGCGTCGGTGTCGGCGCGCACGTCCCTGCGCGCGACGTGGCCCGAGGTCCACGACATGCCCTGCACGCCGAAGCACTCCTTGATGGTGCAGGGCACCCCGTGCAGCGGCGGCAGGGCCGTGGGTCCCTCGGCGGCGAGGCGCGCGTCCGCGGCCTGGGCCTCGGTGCGGGCGGCGTCGAACCGGTCGTGCACCACGGCGTTGATGACGGGGTTGACCCGCTCCACCTGCGCGATGTGCGCGTCCACCACCGCGACGGAGGTGACCTCGCCGGCGCGGATCCAGCCCGCGAGCTGGATCCCGGAGGCGAGCAGGGTCTCAGCGGAGTCGCGCATGGCGCCTATCATGAGGCCCGCGGGCGGCCGGGGGAAGCAGCCCGGCCCAGGAGGATGCATGACCCTGTCTCGACGTTGGATCCTCAGGGGGCTCGGAGCGGGCGCCGGAAGCCTGGCGCTGGGCTGCACGTCCCCGGACGACGACGACAGCTCCGGAGGCGACGACGACGACAGCTCCGGAGGCGACGACGACGACAGCGTCGGCACGGGACCGTTCGCCGGCGGCGAGTATCTGGGCCTCGCCGCCCTGGGGCCCGACCCGACGCGCACGCTGGACGAGACGTACGGAGACGGTCTGGATGGGCGCCGCTACGTCGATCTGTCGGGGCTCACCGAAGACGCGCTGCTGCTGGGAAACGAGGAGTTCTACGTGCGCACCCGGGAGTCGGACCTGCTCGTCACGGCGGACTGGACGGTGAGCATCCAGGGCCTCGTGGCGGCCCCCGCGAGCCTGGAGCTGGACACGATCCAGGACATGGCGACGGACCAGGGCACGCACCTGATGGAGTGCTCGGGCAACGGCGCGGCGGGGCGCTTCGGGCTCCTGTCGGCGGCGCGCTGGACCGGCGTGTCCCTCGCCGACGTGCTCGACCAGGTGGAGCTGCTCGGGTCGGCGACGCGGGTCAAGGTCAGCGGGTTCGATGAATACAGCGGCACATCGGACTTCAGCACCCCCGGCGCGTCCTGGATCTTCACCCTGGAGCAGGTAGCGCAGACGGGCATGTTCCTGGCCACGGGCATGAACGGCGCGGAGCTGCCCGCCGATCACGGCTTCCCGGTGCGCCTGCTCGTGCCGGGCTGGTTCGGCTGCACCTGCATCAAGTGGGTGGACTCCATCGAGCTGGTGGACGACGACGAGCCCGCGACCTCGCAGATGATGGAGTTCGCGGTGCGCACCCACCAGGACGGGATCCCGCAGCTGGCCCGGGAGTACGCGCCGGCGGACATCCAGCAGGCCGCCATGCCAATCCGGGTCGAGCGGTGGCGCACCGCCGATGGCGCGCTGCTCTACCGGATCGTGGGGCTGCTGTGGGGCGGCTCCCAGACCACGGACCGGCTCACGATCGACTGGGGCGAGGGCCCCGTCCCGGTGGACACCTACGAGCACCTGACCAACGCGACCTGGACGCTGTGGGAGCACGCCTTCGCCCCCCCGGGCCCCGGCACGTACACGATCGAGATGGGCGTGGACGACCCGGCGATCCCCACCCGGCGGCTGGACAGCGGCTGGTATCTGCGCGACGTGGTGATCGACACGATCTGACAGCGCCGAGCGGTGCTAGACACGCTCCATGAACCGACTCGTTCTCCTCTGTGTCGCGCTGGCCATGGCCGCCTGCGCCCCCGTCCGATCGGACGACGACGACTCCGCTTGCGCGGGGGAAGGCACCCTCGTGGTCTGCGCGGACTACGGCGACGCCGGCGCCGAGGGCTCGGGCTGGCTCCGGGAAGGCCCCGAAGACACCGCCCCCCTGGAGTCCCCCCTGAGCGAGGGGTGCGTGGCGTTCGCGGTCACGCCCGGCTCCTGGGAGTGGCGCGCGAGCCACGCCACGGACACCTGCGAGTCTCCCTGGGAGTCCGTCTCGGTCCCGACGTGCGAGACCGTCACGGTGACGGTGGATCTTGTCCAGTGGTGCTTCGACGGTCGCTGACCGCCTGGATCACCCGCGCCTCCACCTCCCGCACGACGTCGTAGTGGGAGTCGTCCACGAGCAGGAAGCCGTTGAGGCGGGAGATCTTCGCGAGGATCCGTCGGCCCTCGGGGTTGCGCGTGGAGATCTCGGTCAGCGCCTGTCCGATGGCTCGGGTCGCCTCGGCAGGAAAGCCGCTTCGCGCCAGGTACGCGTCGTGGGGCATGCGCTCCCCCTTCGCGATCACCCGCACCCGAGGCGCGTCGGGACGGCGGATCCGCGCCTCCGCCAGGGCCCCGGCGTAGGTGGCGCCGGCGTCGATCCTCCCATCCACCAGGGCCTCGAAGACCCGCTCGTGAGCCCCCAGGAACGTCGCGCGCACGCCCAGGAGGGGATGCACGCCCACGTCCAGCAGCCGGGCCGCGGGCACGAGCCAGCCTGACGCCGAGCTGCGATCCACGAAGCCGAAGGTGCGCCCCACGAGGTCGGGCAGGGTCCGGGCGGGATCGTCGTCCCGCACGATCACGTAGCAGGCGTAGGTGGGGCTCCCGCCGGAGACGTGGGAGGCGAACAACTGCAGGCCGGGCTGCGCGGCCTTCGCGCGGATGTAGGAGTACGGGGGCAGGTTCGCCAGATCCACCTGTCCCCGGATCACCTGCTGCTCCATGTCCAGGTAGTCCTCGCCGACCACGATGCGGATGGGCACGCCCAGATCGGCGGCGACCTTGTTCAGGATCGGGCCGTAGCGCGCCTCGAGCGTGTCCTTGTCCAGGTAGGGCACGAGGCCCCAGGTCAGCTCCTCGATACCCGCCGCCTCCAGCGCCTGCTGCCCGCGCCGCAGGACCAGGGCGATCTCCGCCTCGCTCTGCCCCGTGGCGAGCCGCGGCGCGGGCTCGGGCTCCACACACCCCGCCAGGACGAGCACGGCCAGCAGGAGCGCCACGCGGCTCACGAGAGCGTCCCTCCGAAGACGAGCCGGTCGCGTCCCGCGGCCTTCGCTTCGTACAGGTGCATGTCCGCCCGCACCAGCAGCTGGGCGGGGGTCTCGGAGGAGAGCACCAGCTCCGCTCCGCCGACCGAGATCGTGACCTGCCCCGATGGCTGGCTCGCCTCGCCCATGAAGGGCTGCTCGCGCACCGCGGCCACGAGCTTGTTGGCCACGATGGTCGCCGCGGCGGCGTCGGTGGAGGGCAGGATCACCGCGAACTCCTCGCCCCCGTAGCGCGCCGCCAGGTCCGAGCCGCGCAGGCGCTCCCGCAGGATCGCGGCGATGCGCGCGAGCACCGTGTCTCCTTGCGGGTGCCCGTTGGTGTCGTTGTAGATCTTGAAGTGGTCCACGTCGATCATCAGGACCGACAGGGGCAGCTCGTACCGGTTGGCCCGGGCCACCTCCTCGGCGAGGCGCTCCTGCATCGAGCGGTGGTTGGCGAGGCCCGTCAGGCCGTCGGTCCGCGCCAGGCGCTCGAGCTCTTCGTTCGCGTCCTGCAGGTCCTGGGTGCGGGAGGCGACCTCGCCCTCCAGCTCCCGGGTGTGGCGCTGGATGGTGTCGGCCATCTCGTTGAAGCCGGCCGTGAGCACCGCGATCTCGTCGGATCGCGGCGACGTCGGCGCGCGCGCGTTCAGATCGCCCTCGGACAGGCGGCGCACAGCGGCGCTGAGCTCGTCCAGGGGGCGCAGGGCCAGCACCGCGAGCAGCGCGTACAGCACCGCAGCGAGGACCGAGGCGCGCAGCACCCCGAACACGATCATGGCCGTGCGCAGCTCCCGCACCCGCGCATCCACCCGGCTCAAGGACAGCACGGCGGTGGCCGTGCCCCAGCGCAGCCCCGACACGATGGGGAAGGACAGCTGCAGACCCGGGCCCTGCGCGGTCTGGATCTCGTCCACCTCGGGCACCGGGGAGCGCACCGCATGTGCCGCGAACCCGCCCTCCGCCACGGTGCCGAAGATCCGCGGATCCGAGTGGGCCACCACCACCCCCTCGGCGTCCAGGATCGCGACCTCGATGAGGTCCAGCAGGCCCCAGTGCTCCTCCAGGGCGAAGCTGGCGAGGATGGAGTCGAGCTCTTCGACCTGGCGGGTGGCGAGGGGCACCGAGCAGGGCGCGGCGAGGGCGCGCAGCACGTCCTGACCCTGGTGTTCGGCGTCGAGCCTCAGCAGCCGGGCCTCCCTGGTGCTGAAGAACAGGCCCCAGCCCACGTGCGCGATGAGCACCGTGGCGAGGACGAACAGAACGATGCGAGCGCGAAGGCCCATTCAACTCCGAGGGGAGCGCACCCCTGCAGCTCTCATCGGAGAACGGCGCCCGGCCTTGAGTCTGTCAGGCGGGGCGGTCCACGGCTCCGTCGGCGTGCCGGGCGAAGCGACCCTGCTCCCGGCCGTGCACGGGATCCGAGGTCGGCCAGGGCCAGCCCCCGAACGCGGTGCGCTGGTAGTCGTAGAAGGCCCTGTGGATCTCGGCCTGGGTGTTCATCACGAAGGGCCCGTATTGCGCGACGGGCTCCCCGATGGGCCGCCCCTGCAGCAACAGCACCTGGGTGGTGGCGGCGCCGCCCTGGATCGGCAGGTCCACGTCCGGCCGCACCCGCACGCCGGTCACCGCGCCGATGCTGCGTCCAGCGATCTGCAGGCTGCCTTCGAACACGTACAGGGTCCGGTTCACGCCCTGGGGGGCCGCGGGCACGGTCCACCGCGCGCCCGGCTCCAGCGAGATCGTCCAGATGGCGACGTCGCTGCCGGCCTCGGACGCCCAGGAGTGGGGCGGGGGGGACGGCGGCGTCGCGTCGTGCAGGGGGCCCGCGACCACGGTGACCTCGACTCCGCGTCCGTCCGCGTCCGTCGTATGCACCGTGGGGATCTGCTCGCGCCACAGCATCTTGTAGTGGGCGGGGACCATCTTGTTGCGGGCGGGCAGGTTGAGCCAGATCTGGAACAGCTCCAGGGGGTTGGGCTTGTCCTGGTGCACCAGCGGGAACATCTCGGAGTGCTGCACGCCGGCGCCCGCGGTCATCCACTGGGCGTCGCCGCCACCGAAGCGACCCGCCGCGCCCATGGAGTCGTGGTGGTCAGCGAGCCCCTGGCGGACCAGGGTGACGGTCTCGAAGCCGCGGTGCGGATGCGACGGAAAGCCCGGCACCGTGGAGCCGTGGTACATGCGCCAGCCGTCGATGCCCTCGAAGTCGGAGCCGATGTTGCGGCCCGCGAGGGAGGCCTTGGGCGCCATCGCCGCGTCCCCCTCGGGGTAGGCGTCGTCGTGGTGCACGCAGAACAGGAACGGGTCCTGGGTGGTCCACATGAACCCCTGGGGCGCGACGCTGAGGATCACGTCGCCTTCGGGGGAGCTCACGGCCGCACCTGCACGCCCACCGAGGACTGCATGAAGACGTCGCCTCCCCCCCAGGTGGCCTGGGTCGGGCCGATGGTGGACACGGTGAAGTTGCCCAGGCCGTCGTTGGTGGCCAGATACAGCGTGTGGTTGGTGCTGTTGAAGGGCTCCATGACGGCCACGACGATGTCCAGGTCGCCGTCGTCGTCCACGTCGGAGGCGAAGGGCCAGCCATAGCCCGGCGCGTCGTTGCTGCCGCCGGTGGAGTCGGGGGTGTTGACGTCGAAGAGCGGCACGCCAGGACCGAAGGGCAGCGCGGCCGGACCGAGGGGGTTGCCCAGCCAGATCCAGACCTGGCCCGCGTCGCCGTCGTCGTCGAGCCCGCCCACCAGATCCGGCGCGCCGTCGCCGTTGAAGTCGCCCACCGTGACGCCGTTGACGACCCGGTCCAGGGTGAACTGCGGGCCCTGCACGAAGGTGCCGTCCCCCGCGCCCGTGTGCAGCGTGCACGTCGTGGGCGAGCTGAACGGGTTGCTGCACTCGACCAGGTCGGGGATGGAGTTGCCGTCCAGATCCGCCGGCGGCATGGATACGGAGAAGTGGGCGCTGTCGGTGTCGTCGGGATCCCAGGAGCCCAGGTCGAAGGCGTTGGGGGCCGCGGTCCAGGAAGTCCCGGAGCCGGAGTTGAGCCACACCCGCCCCGCGCCGCTGTTGAACTCGATGCCCAGGACGTCGATGTCCCCGTCGCCGTCCAGGTCGGCGGACCCGTGCAGGTCGTCCAGGCCACCGAAGGTGAAGCCGTTGCCGTTCTCCGTCAGGTTGGTGGTCTGGAAGGTGTCGTCCTGGCAGTTGCCGGCCCACAGGTGGGCGAAGAGCCCGGTGCTGTCCTGGCGCTCGGTGATGAAGTCCATGGCCCCGTCGGCGTTGAAGTCGCCGGCCACCGCGCCCCACACGGTGCCGCCGCCCGGCGGATCCATCGCCACCGGACCCGAGAAGCCCGACGCGCCCAGGGTCCACAGGTTGGCGTCGTTCGCCTGGTGGGGTTTGACGAGGATGTTGACGCCGCAGGCGGTGGGCGAGGTGGAGTCGTCGTCGTCGCCGTCACCCCCGGGGCACTCCAACCGCACGTCGTAGTCCGAGACCGTGCCGCCGAAGCCGTCGATCACGATGTAGTAGGACTCCCCCGCCACCGCCTCGAACACCAGTTCCTCGCCGTTGCCCGGCGGGTTGCCCGAGAAGGACGAGCAGTTCTGCCCCGCGCAGACCCCACCGGGGCTCGTCAGCACGAACAGATCGAGGTCGCCGTCGAAGCCGAGCAGCGACACGGTGTGCGGCCCGGACCGCTCGGCGACGTAGGTGTAGGTGTATTCGGGCCCGTCCCAGACGGCGTCGAAGCAGCTGTACTCCGTCACCGAGTTGGTGCTGCCGTCGCCGCCGTTGTTGTAGTGGTCGGTGGCGTTGTCGCCGCAGTCCAGGTCCCAGTCCGGCGCGCAGGTCCCGGCGGGCACGGTGTCGTCGTCGTCGCCGGTGTCGTCGTCGCCGGTGTCGTCGTCACCGGTGTCGTCGTCGTCAACGGTGTCGTCGTCGCCCGTGTCGTCGTCGTCACCGGTGATGTCGTCGTCGTCGCCGCTGTCGTCGTCGTCGTCGTACCCGATGAGGGTCAACGTGCCGTGGCAGCCCGACAGGGCCAACAGCGAAGCGAGCAGGAGGGGGATGGTCCGGTTCATGCCGCGCACGGTAGCGAACCAGCGCAGCGTCCCGCCAGGGTCCTGCGCGCTACTGGATCAGCGCGCAGCTCTGCAGCAGGATCGCGCCGTAGATCGGGTCCATCCAGGCCGACGTGCCGGAGCCCGGGTTGCCCGTCCACTGGAAGTAGACGTGCACCACCCCGTCGTACACCGGCATGTCGTAGGTGTTGACCGGGAAGTTGGCCGTCTCCCGGGGCGCGGCCCAGGACGCGGCGGTGTACGGGTCCACCAGCAGGAGCTGCCAGCCGGCCGACCCGCTCGACAGCATCGGGCCGCCGTCCCACTCCAGCAGGCCCGTGAGGCGACGCGGATCTGGCTGGATGTTGGCGGTGCCTCCGCCCGCGGGGATGGTCAACGCCGTCGCCACCGGGGTGGCCCCGAGAATCGGGTCGGGCCAGGATCCGCTGGTCGCGGCGGGCGTGCCGTACCAATCGAAGGACACATCGTAGGTGCCCGGGTACATGGGCACGTCGTAGGTGTTCATGGC
>CALAGR010000203.1 GCA_937891735.1 uncultured Pseudomonadota bacterium
TGACGGTCTACCGGAATGAGAACCCACGCGCCCTCGGGCGCCAATCGCCCCTGCGATGCCGCCGCTCGAGCGACCGAGCTCGACTCGAATTGCTTCGTTCGCACGACTCCACCCCGTCGAGGAATTCCCCGCCATGACCGATTCACAGACCCCCGCGCTGCCCCTCCGAACGGGCGACGAGCCGTTGGAGCTCTCTGGCCCCGAAGTGAGCCTGGACGATGTCCGCGCGTGCCTTCCCGAGGGGCTCATCGTCACTACGAACTCGCTCGGCTGGCACTCGATCCGGAACCCTGATGGCGAGGAGGTAGCCGCGGTTGTGCCGGACCACCGCGTCCTCTGCTTCGACGTGGGGCTGTACTCCGCGCCAGCCGACGCGCACACCGCCGAGCAGATCGAAGAGCTGCGTGAACAGCTCGAGGCGGTCCTGGAGGAGCTCATCCTGCCCGCGTGGCGGAACGAGGGGTTCCGGCTCGACACCGTCGAGGAGTGCGCCGTCGCCGGCTCCGGGTGGTGGCACATCGCGGCGCGCCTGGAGGCCGACTTCGCGACCGCGGCGGACCTCGAGCGTCTGCTCGCGTACGCCATGTCGAACGTGGACGAGATCGGTTCGACGATCGACGGGACCGGGGTGACGGGGTGGCTCTGATCACCTCGCCTGGCAGGCCGTTGGTCGTCCTCGGAGGGAGCCAGTGAGCCCTGGTCGGAGGCGGGATGACTCTCGTTGAGGAGCTGCTGATCGTGGCCTGCGTGCCCTTGGCTCTGCACCTGTGGGTGCTCTTTGTGCCGACCGTCGTCGTGCCCGTTCGCCGAATCCACCTCGGCGCTGCCGGACTCGCGCTGCCCGGCGTGGTCTTTCTCACGAACCCCCGCGACGGGTTCGCCCTGCGGCACGAGCTGGCGCACCAGGACCAGATGCGTCGGTTCTCGCCGCTCGGGGTCGCCCTCTTCCTGGGCGTGCACTACGGAGGGAGCGCCCTCCTCGAGCTCCTGATCCACCGGAGACGGCCGCGCTTCTACGCCCTCTGGGCGCGTAACCCGCTGGAGCGTGAGGCCAACGCCATCGCCGCCGAAAACGCGCCGCTGCCTCGCCTCATCTGGCTGCGGGGGGCGCCGCCACCGCCCCGGACTCCGGGCGATTCGGGCTGGTCGGCCGGCCAGGACGACCCCCATGGGGGTCCGCCCGGAGGATATTGAGATTGTCGCTGCGAGCGCGTCCGGAGGGCGTGACGACACCGACTGGGGGAGACCGATGTCCTGGGACCACATGAGACCGACGAAGGAAGGGCGCTGTGTCCTGAGCGCTCCCGATGGCACAACGGCGCTGGCGAGGTTCAGCCTTGGAACCGTCGAAACGGGGAGGCGCCGACTGTTCCGTGGCTATCGACTCGTGGTGGAGCGCGACGGCGAGTCGTTCGTGGGGAACGACCGACACCACATGATCGAGGCGGTGCGTGACTGCGCCCGCGCGCTGGAGGCGGAGGGGCTGCGTCTGCTAGTCATGGGGCTCTCCGACAGCTTCGCGGGGTCGGGACTGAGCGCGAACAGCGGCGACGGCTACTGGGACGACCAGCCTGGGCACATGATGGACCCGGCTCCTCACGCCGGCGGGCTGGACGTGTTGCTCGAGCACCTGATAGGGGCGCTGCCCGAGCGACAGCAGCGGGTCCTTCGCCTCCGGCGCTCTAGCGACCCACCCCGGACGTTGGCCGAGGTGGGGGAGGCGCTCGGCCTGACTCGGGAGCGGGTGCGGCAAATTGAGGCGCAGGCGATCCGGAGGCTGAAGGAGATTGTGTGAGTGTTGGGAGCGCGTCCTCCTCCGCTCTCTGCGGCCGCTTGGAGCCCCGGCAAAACGCGCCGGCGCCTCGTCTCCTCTGGCCCCGCCGCGTGAGATTCTCGGGAAGCGGCTGTCAGGTTTCGCCGATTTCGGAGTCCTTGTGTCTGAACCCAAGGAGCACCATGCAACCTCAGGCCCTCATTGACTCCATCGCCCCGTTGGTCCCCGGTCCCCCGCGCACCGTGGGGCTGCTGACCCTCATCCCCCTCACCGGCAGCTCGTCGGAGGCCCGCTTCACGAGCCTCGCCACGCCCGGCATCGCCGATCTCTTGCAGGTGCGCGAGCTCGACGAGGCCGGTCGGGTCCGCTCGCTGGTGGTGGACAACCGCTCGCCCTTCCCCGCGTTCCTGCTCGACGGGGAGGAGATCCTCGGCGGCAAGCAGTCCCGTGTCGTGAACTCGTCCATCCTCGTGCCGGCGGGGGCCGAGACCGTCATCCCCGTTTCGTGCTGTGAGGCCGGGCGGTGGGCCCGCTCCGTCGACGGCCGCTTCCGCACCGCGAACCGCGCCATGCCCAGCTCCATGCGGTCGTCCAAGTCCGCGCGGGTCTCGGCCAGCCTGCGTCGGACCGGGACGCACGACGGGGATCAGCGTGCGGTGTGGGCCGAGATCGAGGAGTACTCAGCCCTGCGTGGCGTGCGTTCGCGGACCTCGGCCATGGGCGACGTCTTCGAGGCCGACCGGCAGGAGCTGGAGCAGCTCATCGAGCAGGTCGAGCCGCTC
>CALAGR010000204.1 GCA_937891735.1 uncultured Pseudomonadota bacterium
GTGACGAACCCCCCTCCGGAGGTGTCTCCGAAGGGGGGCCGTCCGGTATGGTCGGCCTTACAGGATGATTATCGAACTTTTCGGGGCGAGCCCAGCGGGATCAAGATGCCCCCTCGTTGGGGCTCCGGGTCGCTGAAGGGCTGGCTCGGACCGCTTCGGGCTACTTCCCGCGTATCGACAATTGTGGCCAGGTAATACCTTACTGGCTACTCTTGTCGAGAACCGTCGCCTGGACTCCAACGTGCCCCCTCCCTCGACCTCGAAGATCCTCTCGATCCTGCCCAGCACCTTCAGCTACCGGGAAGGACTGGCGGCCGGACTGTCGGAGCACCACGTTCGACGCCTCGTCGCCGAAGGCCGCCTCGAGCGCCAGGGCCGGGGCATCTACCAGCAAGCCGACGCGTTCTCCACCGACGAGGACCTCAGCCTCATCGCCGCCGCCGCGCCGGACGCCACGCTCTGCCTGCTGTCTGCGCTCGCCCGACATGACCTGACGGATCGAATCCCGAGCCGCTTCGATGTCGCCCTTCCCAGGAGTCGCCGACCGCCGAAACTGCGCACCCCAGTCATCTGGCATCGATTCGCCGACGAGACGTTCGCCCTGGGACGGGGTCAGGTGACGCTCGACGGCGGGAGACAGATCGGTCTGTACTCCCCGGAACGGACCCTCGTCGATGTGTTCCGCATTCGCCACCTCGAGGGAGCCGACCTCGCCCATGCTTCGTTGAAGCGGTGGCTCCGAAGGCGTGGCTCCCAGCCCGCCGACCTCCTGGCCGTGGCTCGTCAGTTCCCGAGGACGGAGGGCGTGATCCGACAGGCCCTGGAGGTCCTCCTGTGACGGACCGACCGACCCGAGCTACCGCAGCGGGCGCTGCGTACCTGGATCTCAGGCAGCTCGGCCGCCGGTCCGGCCGCTCCACGGCCGAGCTGATCCAGGTCTACGCACTGGAGGGGTTCCTCCTGCGTCTGAGTCGCTCGCCGGTTCGGAACCAGCTGGTGCTGAAGGGCGGGATGCTGCTGGCGGCCTTCGGAGCCCGCCGCCCGACGAAGGACCTGGACTTCCTCGCCCTGGGGGTTCCGGGGGAGCTCGAGGCGATCGGGAACCTCATCGGTTCAGTGGCTCGGATTCCTGCCGACGACGGACTCCAGTTCACGCCCAGCACCCGGCCGGCCCGGGCGATCCGAACGGAGGATGTGTATCCGGGAGTTCGAGTCAGCCTTCCGGTGGCACTGGCTAGCGCGCGGCTCGACCTACACGTCGATGTCAACGTCGGCGACCCCCTCTGGCCAGGTCCCGACGACATCCACCTCCCCCGCCTGCTCGATCAGGCACCCCTCGCTTTGCGCGGATCCCCACTGCACATGGTGCTCGCGGAGAAGATCGTCACCGCCATCCAGCGGGGCACGGCGAACACGCGTTGGCGGGACTTCTCGGACATCTTCTCCCTCTCCCAGAAGCAGACGGTGAGCGGTCACGACCTTCAGCGCGCAATCTCCGCCGTCGCCGACTACCGCGGAGTCGATCTCATCGAACTGCGCGCCGCGCTCCCAGCCTTCGCGGAGCTCGCCCAGGCCCGCTGGGGCGCGTGGCGTAGAAGGCAGGCCCTGGAAGAGCAGCTGCCCGCCAGCTTCGCGGCGGTCCTGCAGTTTGTGGTGGACTTCGCCGATCCGGCGGTTCGGGCAGCGGTGGGACAGTCCACGTGGAGACCCGAGACCGCCAACTGGCACCCCCCCGATTGAGGCACCATGTGGGCGTCCTGTCCAAGCAGAAGAGCCCGCCCGGATCGCTCCGAGCGGGCTCTTCTGATCGATGGTCGGCCTAAGTGGACGAGTTTCGAACTGGCTGGCCTCACTCGGGGAGGAGGAGACGGACTGGCTGGTGCGGGGGTGGAGGGCGGCGTAGCCGTATCGACGCCGCCTCGCGCTCCCACTATCTGAGCTGCTTCAGATCGAAAGTGGTAGTAACCTCCCTTCCGAAGCTGCCACGGAGCAGCACCAGGGTGACCTTTGAGTCTGCTGGAATCTGCTCCATTGGGAAGTACCCAGTGATGGAGCAGAGCAGTCCGGCCTCGACGCGACTACAAGTGTCGTGATCCTCCTTCACCGGCTTGACCACCGTGTCACCCACCTTCACGAGGGTCTTGTAGTCGCGCGCCTGGCTTGAGGACGTCACAACGAAGTTCGCGATGAAGGCGAACTTGTTGCGGAACTCGTCGGCGTATCGCTTGGCCGCGCTGAGGCTAAGGTCCTCGTAGCTCCTTGCCTTGGACAAGGCGTTGACGGCCACGTTGAAAAAGGGAGTCGCGACCATGAACTCGACAGTGTTCTCGTGAACTCCGACGCGACGGAACCACTCGCGGCGAAACGAGTCGATGCTCGCTGAGCGGTTCTTTTTCGCGTAGGCGATAGCCGCCTCCAGGACCTTCGTGGACGGGTCGTACTTGAGGCCCGGTGCCGAGGCAGCTGCAGTTTCGATCTTGTCCCACTGCGCCTGAAGTGCCTTGATGCGCTGATCAAGTTGAAGCGCCATTGCCTCGGCGCTCTCGTGGGGTACTGCTGCAACCTTCTGCTTGAAGCGAAGCATCGATAGGATGCTCTCCGGGGTGGGGGGAGTTTTGGCGCTCCCGGCGATGGCTTCATCGACAGCAGCGCGGAGATGCGCGAGCGCGGTCTCGATCAGTGCCGACCGGCTCCCCTCCATCTCGTCCGGCATCGCCGTAAGTGCCGCCGTGAGCTTTGTAGCGATCTCACCGGGTACCGTTTCGGCAATCGCGGCCTGGAGGGCCAGATCGGCGTTGATGAGATCCCGCCTGGCCGCAGCGCCGGGCACTCCTCCTGCCTTTGCAGCACACTCAGTCAGTTTCGCGAGACGATCCAGCTCGCCGCGGGGGTCCGGGAGGGGGGCTCCCAGGAACCCCTCCTCAGTCTCGGCGAGGTAGCTGGTCAGCCGCTCCGCACAGACCCTTGACGCAGCGCCGCCAAAACGAGCCAGCTCGTAGGGAACCTGCTTCGTGCGGCTTCCAGGGCTGGTTGCGAGCTTGACGAGATCTTCAGGTGTCATGGCACCATCCCAGGCCGAACTCACGTCCGCCCAGTCGAGGCACGCGTCAAAGTCGCGCTTAGCCGAAGCCAGCAGGGACGCGGAGCGCTCAAGCCCGGCAAGTGCTTCTCGGGTTGGATCTCCCCATCTGGCGCTCGATCCCTTCTTCGTCTCCCACTTCTCCATCACGGGCCGGAGATCTGCGATCTCTGCGGCCCACGAGTCGAGCGCGGCCACATCGGTTCCGGTGCAAAACAGCTCAGTGTCAAGCTGCCTGTTGATGCGGCCAGCGAGGTCCGACGCCGCTTCGATATCGTCCCCGATTGATGCAAGCGCCTCTTGCGGCGTGAGCGCGACCGCAAGAACGGCGCTTGCGAGGGCCAGGCGAAAACGGAGCATGGGCGGTCAACCTCCTCAGATCCGGCAGAACATAGCATTGCACCTCGGTGCTGACCCCGAGGCCAACACCTTTGGTTGGGGGTGAACGCGGATACACGGCATTTGCCGGATAGTTTCTGGCACCGCAAAGGCTGCTCATCTTGCCGCCTCCACCCCGACCTCGCCCAACGCCCCCAGCGCAAAGCTCGCCCGCATCCCGGGGCGCAGCCGCACCCACGCCGTCGCCACGCGCGCGGTGCCGTCGAGGCTCAGCCCCTCCTGCGGCCCGCGCACCAGGGCATCCCCGAACTTCTGGCGCAGCCAGCTCGCCATGCCCCACGGCACCGTGAGCACCAGCAGCCCGCGCTCAGCGGCAAAGCCAATCTCCCCGAACTGCCCGAGCGGGACCGTCGCGCCTTCGCCGTCTGGCAGCGCCAGCGGGTAGACCTCGACGGCGGGACCGGCCGCCGAGGGCCGCCGGTACACCGGGCCGGTCATCAGCGACTCCAGCAGGTCCGCCAGCTTCGCGCCGATCAGCTGCTCGACGGGGTCCACGCTGAACGGACCGAATCCGAACCTGGTGATCGGCATGGTCAGGTTGACGCGGACCTCGCCAGCGGGGCTGGCTGGCGCGGCGTTGGTCACGGCGGGCCTCATGCCGCACCTCCCTCAACTCGCTCCCACAGGTCGCGCTCGGGCAGCCCGCGGAACACGCGGCTGGCGAGCACCCGCGACCGCATCTGCGCGGTCAGCGGTCGGTGACGGTGGACGAGCTGGGACCAGTAGCCCTTGGAGATCCCGAGCCGGGCGGCCACGTCGCCGTGCCGGAGGTGCCGGCGGTCGACGTGGTCCTGGACGGCGTCGGTCTGGAGGAAGTAGCGCACGCGGGCGGAGGTCGCGGCCATCTCAGCCCTCCTCGTCCGGCTCGTCGCCGGCGTCGATGGCGTCGGGGACGGCGGGCTCCTCGGCCTGGTC
>CALAGR010000205.1 GCA_937891735.1 uncultured Pseudomonadota bacterium
CCCATGCCCAGCCTGGGGCCACCCTCGACCCCGAGTCGGGCCCCCCCGGGCGCGCACAAGTGGGATCAACCGACGCCGCCCCCGGAGAAGAAACGGACGCGCCCGCCGCCCCCGCCACGCACCGCCCCGGGCCAGGCACGTCGTGCCGGCCGCAACGAGCGGGCGAGCTGGCAGCGCCGCGCGGTCTGGACCTCGGCCCTGACCCGCCTCGCGAGCTACGCCGCGGTGGGGCTGACCCTCGTGTACATCCTGCGGTTCTTCGACGGGCCCATCGGCGACACGGCGAAGTCGATCTGGGCGGGGATCTTCGGGGGCTGAACGCCGCCGGTCAGCAGTCCGCCGGCGCGACGCAACGCACGCGCCACATCACGCCCTGGGGCGTGTCCATCACGACGATGCCCTTGCCCTCGAGCTCGTCACGGAGCGCATCCGAGCGGGCCCAGTCCTTGTCGGCGCGCGCGGCGACCCGCGCCTGCAGCATGGCCTCGACATCTGCGCGCTCCAGCCCCATCGCGGCCAGGCGCTTCGTCTTGACCTCTTCGTGGAACGCCGCCACCGGGCTGGCGACGAGCCCGAGGGCGTCCCCCAGCAGGGCGAACGCGGCGAGGGCCGGAGCGACCACCGGTCCCCCGCGCTTCTTCGCCTTCTTGTGGTCGGCGAACCGGTTGACGGCCCTGCACAGGAAGAACGCGTGCGCCAGCGCCTCGGCGGTGTTGAAGTCGTCGTCGAGGGCCCCGCAGAAGCGCAGCTCGAAGGTGCGCCCCAGAGCCAGCACCTCCTGGGCGTTCTTGCCCATCTCGGCCGCGATCTTGTCGGCGTCGCCCTCGCCGCCCATGGCCTCGGCCGCCTCGCGGGCGTCGTACAGGCGGGACAGCATGCCCAGCGCCTCGGGCAGGGCGTCGATGGACCAGGGCAGCGGCGAGCGATAGCGGTTCTGCAGGTAGTACAGGCGCAGCGCCTCGGCCGGGAACTCGGTGAGCGCGCCCCGCACGTCGAACGCGTTGCCCAGGCTCTTGCCCATCTTCTGGCCGCCGGTCATCGTGAGGAGCCCGTTGTGCATCCAGTAGCGCGCGTAGGGCACGCCGTGGGCCGCCTCGGACTGCGCGATCTCGTTTTCGTGGTGGGGAAACACCAGGTCCAGCCCACCACCGTGGATGTCCAGGGTCTGACCCAGCGCGCCGCAGCTCATCGCCGAGCACTCGATGTGCCAGCCCGGCCGCCCCGGACCCCAGGGACTCTCCCAGGCCGGCTCCCCCGGGCGGGTCGCCTTCCACAGGGCGAAGTCGGCGGGGTGGCGCTTGCCGGGCACCTCGTCCGGGCTGCGCAGCTCGTCCACCTTCTGCCCCGAGAGCTGGCCGTACTCGGCGAAGTTCTTGACCTCGAACCACACCGAGCCCTCGGACTCGTAGGCGTGTCCGCCGTCCACGAGGGTGGCGATGAGCGCCACGATCGAGTCGATCGACTCCGACACCCGGGGCTCATGGTCCGGGTGGGCCAGGCCCAGGGCCTCCACGTCCTCCCGGAACGCCTCGATCATCCGGTTCGCCAGGGCCGCCGGATCCTCGCCCAGCTCCCCCGCCCGGCGGATGATCTTGTCGTCGATGTCCGTGAAGTTCCGCACGAACGTCACGTCCCATCCCTGGAACCGCAGGTACCGCACGAACGCGTCGAACACCACGAACGCCCGGGCGTGCCCGACGTGCGCGCGGTCGTACACGGTCATCCCGCACACGTAGAGCCCGACCTTGCCGGGGGTCTGGGGAACGAACTCTTCCACGGTGCGTGAGAGCGTGTTGTAGATGCGGAATGGATTGGCCATGGTCGGAGGACCATGCATCGATTTCGCGTCGGCCGCAACGCGGGGTGGAGCGACGGCCGGCGGGCCTGGGGGCGATCAGGCCCCTCCGGGGGACTCCGGGTCCGGTGGGGCCGGCTTCTTGCGTCCCCAGATCCGGGCCACGATGACGCCGATCTCGTACAGGACGAGCAGCGGGATCGCGAGGCCGAGCTGGGTGATCGGATCAGGCGGAGTCAGCAACGCCGACAGGATGAAGGTCAGGATCACCGCGTACTTGCGGAACCCGGCGAGCTGCTCCGCGGTGATGACGCCCGCGCGCGCGAGGAAGAAGATGCCCAGGGGCAGCTCGAACACTCCGCCGAACGCGAACATCATCTTCGATGCGTCGGACAGATACGCCGCGACGCTGATCGCCGAGTTGATGCCGTCGCCGCTGAACCCCAGCAGGAACTGCATCGCGAAAGGCAGCACATAGGCGTAGCAGAAGGCCGCGCCGCCGGTGAAGAAGAGCGTCGAGAAGACGACGAATGGC
Organism: uncultured Pseudomonadota bacterium; assembly: GCA_937891735.1. GTDB lineage: Bacteria > Myxococcota_A > UBA796 > UBA9615 > UBA9615 > JAGSHC01. Next base: position 2,331 of record CALAGR010000205.1, read on the forward strand.
ACGACGAGGCTGCGCTCGGACTTGTACAAGCCCGGCGCCACGAACTTCCAGGCCTGGAAGAAGATGACCGGCGCGGCGAGGAAGACCGCCGCGAACAGCGACATCTTCAGGTTCGTCATGAAGATCTCGAGGGGCGAGATCGACGAGAAGCTGCTGCCTGCGGGGAAGTAGGGCTCCGCCGGGGCCCGGAGCAGACGGTTGAACTCGGAGCCGAAGGGCAGCATCACGCCGCACGCCACGAACAGCGCCACCATCGAGCGGATCATGCGGGTGCGCAGCTCCCACAGATGCTCCAGCAGCGTCATCCGATAGGACTCCACCTCCTCTTCGGGGGCGTCCCCGGGCGCGGGCAGGGCCGGCTTGCCGGTCACGGGTCCTCTCCGGCCGCCGGCGGGATCACCGCGGCGGGACCGAGGTCCACGATGTCTTCGGGCGGGCTGGCCGCGGCCTCGGCGTCCAGCGCGGCTTCGGCGGGCGCTCCGACCAGGTCGGTCGCTCCCTCACCGGTGCCCACCAGGGCGCGCTCGCGCTCCGCCTGGGCCTTCTTCTGGCGCTCCTTGTATTCGGCGAGGCGCTGGTCGCGCTCGTCTTCGCGGATCTCCTGATCCAGCGTGCGACGCAGCTCGTCCGTCGTCCGGCGGATCTGACCGACCACCTTGCCGACCTGGCGCGCGACCTCCGGAAGCCGGTCCGGGCCGACGAAGATGAGCGCCACGGCGAGGATGACCACGATCTCGAAGGGGCCCAGGGAGAGCATCGCGGGGAGTATAGGGATCTTCTTGCGCTGGGCACCCGACGCAGGCACGGTTCCCCGTCCACGGGAAAGGTGACCGAGCCAGTCATGTGCCGGATCTTCGCGTTCCGCAGTCGGGTCGACCTCAAGGTCCAGCGCAGCCTCGTGAAGGCCGAGAACGCGCTGCAGATCCAGTCACGCAAGCATCCGCACGGGTGGGGCATCGCCTACTACCTGACCGCCCAGCGCGAGCCCCACGTGATCAAGTCCATGGAGTCGGCCTTCACCGACGACCGCTTTCGCCGGGTCAGCAGCTTCCTGACGTCCCACGCCGTGATCGCCCACGTGCGCAAGGCGACGGTCGGCGAGCTGTCGGAGCAGAACACGCATCCCTTCTCGTGGAACGGCTGGACCTTCTGCCACAACGGAACGATCTTCGGCTTCGATCAGATCCGCGAGCAGCTGCGCGCGCGGATCAACCCCCGGTTCCTGCCGCAGATCGGGGGCACCACCGACAGCGAGACGTTCTTCTTCCTGGTCCTGAGCGAGCTGGAGCGGGCGGGTTTCGACGTCGAGGACGACGAGGCCGCGGTGCCCCCCACGATCTGGGCCCGCCTCGGTGAGCTGCTGGGCTGGCTGCGGGATCTGTCCGAGCAGACGGGCGCCGACGAGCGCGAAGCGATGATGAACTTCGTGCTCACCAACGGCACGGTGATGCTGGCCGCGCGCTTCAACGGCGGGCTGTCGTTCTCGACCCAGAAGCGTCGCTGCGCGGACTTCGACATCTGCCCCGTGATGAACAAGGTCTGCTTCGGCGCGCGCCAGGACGGGGTGCAGCACACGCACCTGCTGATCGCGAGCGATCCGACCAGCGCCGACGACGTGTGGGAGGAGATCCCCAACCGCGGCCTGCTCGTGGTCGAGCGGGACCTGAGCCTGCAGGTGCGGCCACTCGGCGGGGTACGTGGTGGACCCGCCTGGTTCGCGTGACGACCGCCCTGGAGCCCCGATGACCGTGACGTCCCCTGCCGCCGATCCTGCGACCTTCCCGCCCGTCGGCGAGGCCGCCTGGAACGATCTGGTCCGGTCCGAGCAGAAGGGACGCGATCCCGCCTCCCTGGGCGTGCCGTCCCGGGAGGGCCTGCCCCGCAAGGTGGTCTACAGCGCCGCAGATCCGTCGGACGCGACGGGCGCCGCGGGGTCCCTGCCCTGGCGTCGCGGCGCCGACCCCGGCGACACGCTGCCGGCTCCCCGCCCCTGGATCGCCCTGCAGCACCACGCCGACGCGGATCCTCGCCGCCTCCACCGGGCGCTGGGCGATGACGTGCTCGGAGGTGTGGACGGGCTCTGGGTGGACCTGCGGGCCTCGAACGTCACGAGCGTGGACAGCCTCGCCGCCGCGTTCGCGGACATCGATCTGAAGGCGCTGCGGTACCTCGGCCTGGACGGCTGCTCGGATGCCGGCGGCCGGCTGGCCACCGTCGTGCGCTGGGTGGAGCGCGCGGGGCTGGATCCCGCCGCCCTGCCCCTGTCGATGCGCGCCGATCCGCTGCGCACGCTCGCCACCGACGGCGTCGTGCCGGGGGACCTGGAGCTGCTCGGGGACCGGCTCGCCTCGACCGTCCGCCACTGCCTGGACTCGCTGCCCAGGGCCCGCCCCATCACCTTGAGCGCCGAGCCCGTGCTGGGAGCCGGCGGCCACGCGGTGCACGCCCTGGGCTGGCTGCTCGCCAACGGCGCGTGGATCCTGCGGGGGCTGCAGGCGCGGGGGCTGGACCCGGCCGAGGTGGCCCCCCGGATCGAGCTGCACCTGCCCCTGGGGTCGGACCTGTTCGTGGGCATCGCCGCGGTGCGGGCGCTGCGCGTCGCCTGGAGCCGGCTGCTGATCGCGTGCGGCGTCCCACGGCCCGCGGCGCCGTTCGTGCACGCCGACGCAGCCGCGGGAGGCGCGACCCGGAACGACTGCTGGGTGAACATGCTGCGGGGCACCGGCCAGGTCTTCGCCGGCGTCCTCGGAGGCGCCGACGCGATCACCGCCGCGCCCTTCGACCTGGTGCTGGGCACGCCGGACCGCCTGGGGCGACGGGTCGCCCGCAACACCCACCACGTGCTCGGCGAGGAGGCCCACCTGGGGGACGTGCTCGATCCGGCCGGCGGCTCCTGGTACCTGGAGCAGCTCACGGACCAGCTCGCCCGGGGGGCCTGGGCGGAGATGCAGGCCATCGAGTCCGTTGGCGGGGCGGCGCAGGCGCTGACGTCCGGCTGGCTGCGGGAGCGTCTTGACGCCGCCTGGGCGCTCCGACGGGACGCGGTGGCCCGCCGCGCCGCACCCCTGACCGGGGTCACCGAGTTCGCCAACCCCTCCGAGGTGGTGCCCGCCCGTCCGGCTCCGCCCGCGGTCAGCACCGACACCACGGCGGGGCTGCGCATCGATCCGTTGCCGGTTCGCCGGGACGCCGAGGAGTTCGAGGGGCTGCGGGCGGCCGCCGCGCGATCTCCGGCCACCGTGTTCGTCGCCACCGTGGGCCCGCGGGCGGAGTGGAACGCCCGCGCCCAGTGGGTCGAGAACGCCTTCGCGGCGGGCGGGTTTGCGGTCCAGGTGGACGAGGAGGGCGATCCCGACGCGCTGCTGGCGCGGCTGCAGGCCAGCGGAGCAACCGTGGCCTGCATCGTCGGCTCGGACGCGCGCTATCCGGAGGCGGTGCCCGCCCTCGCCAGGGCCCTCGCGGCGCGGGGTCCGGTCCTGCTCGCGGGCCGACCTCCACCGGAGCTGGCCCAGGCCTGGCGCAGCGCCGGCGTGGGCGGGTTCCTGCACGTGGGCGCAGACCTGCACGCCCTGCTGGCGGGGCTGCTCGCGAAGGGAGCACGCTGATGCCCATCCCCGATCTGACCCGCCTGGGCTGGGACGACGTGGCCCTGCCCGAGGCCCTCGAGAGCACCACAGCGGCGAGCCGCCCGACCCCCGAGGGCATCGAGCGCAAGGCGATCTACGGCCCCGCCGACCTGGACGGCGTGCCCCACGTGTCCGGCATGCCGGGCCTGCCGCCCTACGTGCGCGGGCCCTACAGCACGATGTACGCGACTCGCCCCTGGACGGTGCGGCAGTACGCGGGCTTCTCCACCGCGGAGCAGTCCAACGCCTTCTACCGCCGCAACCTCGCGGCGGGGCAGAAGGGCCTGTCCATCGCCTTCGACCTGGCCACCCACCGGGGCTACGACAGCGATCACCCGCGGGTCGTGGGAGACGTGGGCATGGCCGGCGTGGCCATCGACTCCATCGCCGACATGCGGGTCCTGTTCGACGGCATTCCGCTGGACCAGATGAGCGTGTCGATGACCATGAACGGCGCCGTGCTGCCGATCATGGCCCTGTACGTGGTGGCCGCCGAGGAGCAGGGGGTCCCGCCCGAGCGCCTCGCGGGGACCATCCAGAACGACGTGCTCAAGGAGTTCATGGTCCGCAACACGTACATCTATCCGCCGGCCCCGAGCATGCGGATCATCGCGGACATCTTCCGGTTCACGTCCCAGCGCATGCCCCGGTACAACTCGATCTCCATCTCCGGCTACCACATGCAGGAGGCCGGAGCGACGCCGGACCTGGAGCTCGCCTACACCCTGGCGGACGGCCTGGAGTACATCCGCACGGGCATCGCCGCGGGCCTGGACATCGACGCCTTCGCCCCCCGGCTGTCGTTCTTCTTCGCCATCGGCATGGACTACTTCATGGAGGTGGCCAAGCTGCGGGCCGCGCGACTGCTGTGGGCGCGGCTGCTGCAGCCGTTCGGCCCCAAGAACAGCAAGTCCCTCAAGCTGCGCACCCACTGCCAGACCTCGGGCTGGTCGCTGACCGCCCAGGACGTCTACAACAACGTGGCCCGGACCTGTGTCGAGGCCATGGCCGCGGTGCACGGGCACACCCAGTCGCTGCACACCAACTCCCTCGATGAGGCCCTGGCGCTGCCCACGGACTTCTCGGCCCGCATCGCCCGGAACACCCAGCTGCAGCTGCAGCAGGAGAGCGGCTCCTGCGCGGTGGCCGATCCCTGGGGCGGCAGCTGGTACGTCGAGCGCCTGACCCACGACATCGCGGAGCGCGCCCTCGCCCACATCGCCGAGATCGAGGAGCTCGGCGGCATGGTCAAGGCCATCGAGGCGGGCGTGCCGAAGATGCGGATCGAGGAGTCCGCGGCCCGGGCCCAGGCCCGGATCGACTCGGGGCGGCAGACCATCGTCGGCATCAACAAGCACCGCCTGGACGAGGCGGAGGATATCCCGGTGCTGCGCGTGGACAACGAGGCCGTGCGGGCCGCCCAGCTGGAGCGCCTGCGGATCCTGAAGGCCGAGCGCGACCAGGACGCGACGGACGCTGCGCTGGGGGCGCTGCTGTCCTGCGCGCGGTCCGGCGACGGCAACCTGCTCGCCTGCGCCATCGACGCGGCCCGGGCCGGAGCGACGGTCGGCGAGATGAGCCTCGCCCTCGAGCAGGCCTTCGGGCGACACCAGGCCGTGATCCGCTCCATCTCCGGCGTCTACAGTGGCGAGGTGGGTACCGACGATCAGGGAGTTCAGCGCGTGCGCGAGCGCGTCGCCGCGTTCGAGGTGGAGGAGGGCCGTCGCCCCCGGATCCTCGTGGCCAAGATGGGCCAGGACGGACACGACCGCGGCCAGAAGGTGATCGCCACGGCGTTCGCGGATCTCGGCTTCGACGTGGACGTGGGCCCGCTGTTCGCCACCCCGGAGGAGACGGCGCGCCAGGCCGTGGAGAACGACGTGCACGCCGTGGGCGCGAGCTCCCTCGCCGCGGGGCACCTGACCCTGGTCCCGGCGCTGCGCAAGGCCCTGGACAGCCACGGCCGGCAGGACATCCTCGTGGTGGTCGGCGGCGTCGTGCCTCCCCAGGATCACGAGGCCCTGCGGACCGCCGGCGCGGCGGCGATCTTCGGCCCCGGCACCGTGATCAGCGAAGCCGCCAACGAGGTCCTGGACGCGCTGTGGCCCGCCCCCGCCTGACCCTGCCCGAGTACGTGCACGGCGTCCTGGCCGGCGATCGCGCCGTGCTGGCCCGCGCCATCACGCTCGTGGAGAGCCGTAGGGACGCGGACGCGGCCGTCGCCGAGGCGCTGCTCGAGCGGGTCCTGCCCCACACCGGCGGAGCGATCCGGGTGGGGATCACGGGCACGCCGGGGGTCGGCAAGTCCACCCTGCTCGATGCGCTGGGTCTGGCCCTCATCGAGCGCGGACACCGGCTGGCGGTGCTGGCCGTGGACCCGTCGAGCACGGTCAGCGGCGGCAGCATCCTCGGGGACAAGACCCGGATGGCGCGCTTGTCGATGCGCCCCGAGGCCTTCATCCGGCCCTCACCCACCGCGGCGAGCCTGGGGGGGGTCACGCGCCGCACCCGGGAGACCATGCTGCTGTGCGAGGCCGCGGGCTTCGACGTGGTGCTGGTGGAGACGGTGGGGGTGGGCCAGAGCGAGACCGCGGTGGCCGACATGGTCGATCACTTCGTGGTGCTGTCCCTGCCCAACAGCGGCGACGAGCTGCAGGGCATCAAGAAGGGGGTGCTGGAGCTGGCCGACGTGCTCGCCGTGAACAAGGCCGACGGCGACGCCATCGGGCAGGCGAACCTGGCCCTGGGCGAGCTGCAAGCGGCCCTGCGCTACCTGCGCCCGCGGTTCCCCGAGTGGACCCCCAGGACCCTCAAGGTCAGCGGGCTGACGGGCGAAGGGCTCGACGCGCTGTGGCAGGCCGTGCTGGACCACCGCGCGGCGCTGACCGCCACCGGGCGCCTGCAGGCGGTGCGCACCGAGCAGCTGCGGCGCTGGATGTGGGCGATGATCGAGGAGCGCCTGGTGGCGTCGTTCAAGGCGGATCCGGCGGTGCAGTCCCGGCTCGATGCCCTGGAGGCCCAGGTGATCGCGGGGCAGACGACGGCTCCCCGCGCGGCGGTGACGCTGCTGGATGCCTTCGGTCGAGGCTGAGCCGCTCCTACGGCGCGGGGTTCAGGGCCCGCAGCACCGACAGGTGGGCGGCGAGCTCGGGCGCCAGCGGAGCCTCGAAGAACCGCCGATCCGGCAGCTCGATGCTCGCGGCGTGCAGCCACAGACGCCCCGGGAAGGCAGGCACGTTGCGCGGGTGCTTCGGCGGATACCGCACATCCCCGATGATCGCGTGGCCGATGCTCTGCAGGTGGCGGCGGATCTGGTGCTTGCGCCCGGTCTCCGGCCGCGCCGAGACCAGCGTGAAGGGCCCCAGCCACTCCAGCCTCCGAAACCGCGTGGTCGCGGTCAGCGCGCGTCCGCGCCGCTCGTCCGGCAGGGCCCGGGAGACGGTGCCCTTCTTGTGGGTGCGGCCATGGACGAGCGCCCGGTAGCGCTTGACCACCTGGCCCTCCGCCAGCCAGCGCCCGATCTGTCCGCGCAGCGCCGGATCCGGCGAGGCGAGCACGAGCCCCGAGGTCTCCAGATCGAGCCGATGGCACGGCGCGAGGCCCGGCGGGGCCCCGGCTGCGATGGCCGCAGCCATGAGGTCGGGCAGGGACGGGTCTTGCCCCGGATGCACGAGCAGGCCCGCGGGCTTGTTGAGGATCCACAGGTCGCCGTCGAGAGCGACGATCAGGCCGTCACTCACCCGGTGGCGCGATGATCACGAGCTCTGCGCCCGCCTCCACCGCATCCCCCACGGCCACCGCCACGCGCTCCACGACGCCGGCGTGGGCGGCCTTGAGCTCGTTCTCCATCTTCATGGCTTCGATGACGATGACGCCCTGCCCTGGCTCGATCACGTCGCCCACCGCCACCAGGAGGGCGACGACCTTGCCCGGCATGGAGGTGCTGATGACCTCGCCTGCCCCCGCCCCGCCGGCCACCTCGTGCAGGAGCCGCATGGCCTTGTCCCGCTCGTCGATGACCTCCACGTCGTAGCGCACCCCGCCGAGCACCACCTCCTGGCCCACCGCGATGGAGCGCACGTCGATGGAGTGGCTGCGCCCGTCATGGACCATGCGCAGCACGCCGGGCTGGGGGAAGCTCGCCGCGACGTCGATCCGCTGGCCGTCCACGGTGAGCCGGTACCCGCCGTCGGTCTCTTCGACGTCGATGCGCCGCACCTGCTCTCCGACAGAGATCTCCCAGGCCATCTCAGCGTCCTCCCAGGGTGCGCAGCCGCCCCGCCATCGCCCAGGCGTTGCCCGCGGTGGTGGCTTCGGCGCCGGTGTGTTCGCGCTTGGCCTTGCGGTCCTCATGGGCCGCGATGGCCGCGGCGAACATGGCCACCTCGGCGTCGTCGGCGTTGCCCTCGTCGAGCAGCAGGTCCACCCCCAGGTGCCGCGCGATGTAGCCCGTGTCGGCCTCGCCGGCGATGAAGGGGGCGTGGTTCATCACCGCCCGGAAGAACGCCAGGTTGTGGCGGATGCCGGTGAGGGCGAACTCCGACAGGGCCCGCCGCATGGCGCGGATCGCCGCGTCCCGGTCCCGACCCCACACGATGAGCTTTGCGAGCATCGGGTCGTAGTGGATCGGCACCTCGTAGCCGGGATACCACGCCGCATCGACCCTCACCCAGGGCCCCGTGGGGACCCGCAGCGCCGCGATCCTTCCCGGCGCGGGCCGGAACCCGTCCGCCGGATCCTCGGCGCAGATCCGCACCTCGATCGCATGGCCGCTCTGCCGCAGGTCCGCCTGCTCGAACGGCGCGGGCGCGCCCCCTGCCACGATCAGCTGGGCCTGCACGAGGTCCACGCCGGTCGTCATCTCCGTGACGGGGTGCTCCACCTGCAGCCGCGTGTTCATCTCCAGGAAGTAGAAGCTCTCGTTGGCGTGGTCGTACAGGAACTCCACGGTGCCCGCGCCCACGTAGCCGATGGCCGCAGCGGCGCGGGTCGCCACCGTCGTCATGCGGTCCCGGACCTCGGGCCGCAGCACCGGACAGGGGCTCTCCTCCACGAGCTTCTGGTTGCGCCGCTGGATGGAGCAGTCGCGCTCGAACAGGTGCAGGTGGCTGCCGTGCGCGTCGCTGAAGACCTGCACCTCCACGTGCCGCGGGTTCACCACGAACTTCTCGATGTAGACCTCGTCCTTGCCGAAGGAGCTGCCGGCCTCGGACCGGGCGGCCCGCAGCGCGCCGGCGAGATCCTCCGGGCGGTCCACCCGCCGCATGCCCTTGCCGCCACCCCCCGCGCTCGCCTTGATCATCACGGGGTACCCGATCTCGGCGGCGACGCGGATGCCCTCCTGGAGGTCGCCCAGCGGCTCGGTGGTGCCGGGCACGACGGGCACGCCAGCGGCCTCCATGGCGCGGCGGGCCGACAGCTTGTCGCCCATCACGTCCATGGCGCTCGCGGGCGGGCCCACGAAGACCAGCCCGGCCTCCTCCACGCGCCGGGCGAAGTCGGAGTTCTCGGACAGGAAGCCGTAGCCAGGGTGGATCGCGTCCGCGCCGGTCTGGCGGGCGACCTCCAGGATCCGGTCCTGTCGCAGGTAGGACTCGGCGCTGGGCGCGGGGCCCACACAAACCGCTTCGTCGGCCGCGCGCACATGCAGCGCCTCGCGGTCCGCCTCGCTGAAGATCGCCACGGTGGCGATGCCGAGATCATGGCAGGCGCGCATCACGCGCAGCGCGATCTCCCCCCGGTTGGCGACGACGACCTTTGTCAGCATCTGGACTCCTGGGAGCGCGCCGGGCACCCGGCGGCGGCCGGACCATACCGCGTCGCCGCCCCTGGACGCTGGACCTCGGTGAGGGCCGACAGTATGGTGCCCCGGATGCAGAGCACGACCAGGATCCGGCTCGCCGTGATGGCCCTTCTCCTCGCCGCGGGGCCTGCCCTCGCGCAGGACGCCGAGGAGGTCCCTCCGGAGCTGCGCATGGAAGAGGCTCCGCCGGCGCTCCGGGTGGAGGTGCCCAACCGCGATCCCTTCCACGAAAAGCTCGCCCTCATCGCCAACCCGCTGCTCCCCGAGCTGGAGGCCCAGGCGCTCTTCGACGAGGTGGTCGCCTCGGGCAGCCTGGCCGTGCCGGCCCTGGTGGCCACCTACCGCGACGCGCGGTCCGACGACCAGGCCAACTGGATCGCGGCGCGGGCCCTGGGTCGCATCGGCGGGGCATCGGCCATTCGCACCCTGTCTGCGGGGCTCGAGTCGCCCCGGATCATCACGCGCCTGGGGGCCGTGTCGGGCCTGAGCCTCATCGGCGACAAGGACACCGTTCCAGCCCTGGAGAAGGCGCTGTTCGACCGGGCGATGACGGTTCGGGCCTCGTCGGCGGACGCGCTGGCCCTCATCGGCAGCCGCAAGAGCAGCGTGGCCCTGAGCAAGGCCCTGAACCTGCCCGCCAACTACCACCACGGTCGCAGCCACTTCGTGCGCATGCACATCATCGAGGCGCTGGGAAACATCGGCTCCATCGGCGGGATCGACGCGCTGATCGGCGTGCTCGGCGAGCACGAGGAGTTCCTGCAGATCGCTGCGTCCGTCGCCCTCGAGAAGATCACGGGGGTCTCGTTCCGCCCCCTGGGCACGGATCCCATGGCCCCGCCGAGCGCCTCCGAGGTCGCCCAGTGGCAGGCGTGGTGGAGCCAGCGAAGTGTTGGAGACATCTCCGACTGAGCGACCCCCGGGGCGCCGTCAACGGATCCTGGTGGGGCTGGCGTCCGCCGCCCTGCTGCTGACGGTCGTGCTCGCGCCGCCTCACGGGCTCGCCCACAAGGAGGTGGCGGCCTGGACGTGGTTTCACTACTACCTGGGCAGCAAGTACTTCGCCGAGCTCGGCTACTTCACGATCTACGAGCAGACCGTGGCCTCGGAGCGGGACCGCGGGGGGCCCCTCGCCAACCCCGACGTGATCCGGGACCTGCACACCTACGAGCGGGTCGGCCCCGAGGTCCTGGACACCATCGAGCGCTCCCCGGCGTGGACGGACGCGCGGTGGGCCGAGTTCCAGGCAGACCTGGACTCCCTGCGTCCCGAGCTGAGCACGATCTACTGGTTCGATGTGCTTCGGGACCGGGGCTACAACGCCACCCCTGCATGGAACACCGTCGCAGGCTGGCTCACCAACGCCCTGTCGGTGCAGAGCGGCGCGCACCGTCGGCTCCTCAAGGCGGTGGATGTGGCGGGGCTGGCCGCCGTGCTGTGGGTCTTTCTACGGGTCTTCGGCGGGGTCAGGACGGGCCTGTTCCTGCTCGCGTTCTGGCTGTTCCCGGCGACCGGCGGGCGGTTCCTGGGCACGCTCATCCAATACGACTGGTTCGCGGTGTTGTGCCTGGCAGCGGCCGCCGCGGCCACCGGTCGGCGCGGTTGGCTGGGCTTCCTGCTGGGGATCGCGACGGCCATGCGGGTCTTCCCGGTGGTGTTCCTGGGAGGGGCCCTGGCCTGGACGACGCTGCAGCTGGTCGATCACCGCCGCCTGCCGGCGGGCACCCTGCGCCTGGCGGGGGGCTTTCTGGCGGCCCTGGTGCTGGCGGGGGTGCTGGGCTCCATCGGTCCGCGGGGGCTGGATGCGTGGCCCGAGTTCGCCGACAAGATCCACGTGCACAACCAGCACCATCGCTTCGGCAACGCCCGGGTCGGTCTGGCCCACGCCCTCACCGGCCGGGGCCTCGGCCACGCCGTGCCGAAGGAGGAGTCGCGGCCCGGGAACCTGCAGCGGCGGACCCCGGAGCGCATCGCCGTGGGCGCCGTGCTCGTGCTGCTGCTGGGGATGGCCCTGCGTCGACGCGACGAGCTGGACGCCACGCTCCTCATGCTGGTGGCGTTCTTCGTGCTGTCGGTGGCCTCGCGCTACTACTGGACGCTGCTGTCGCTGTTCGTGCTGCTGGGAGTGGGCGAGGGCCGCCCCCGCTGGAAGCTCGTCCTGGGCAGCGCGCTGGCGCTGCTGCCGTCGGTGCTCTGGTACGCCCACGCGCCGATGCACCGGTCGTCCTGGTCGGACTGGGTGTTCTTCAACCAGGCGTTGACGGTGCTGTTCGCCGGCGCGCTCATGGCGCTGATCGGCAGCGACGTGCGCGCCAGCGGAGGCTGGCGGGGGTGGCTGAGGCCGTTTCCCAGCCCAGGGGCGGCCGAGGCGTCCGAGGTCAAGGAGAGCCAGGGAGAGCGCGGAGGCGTACACGTGTACGCCGCACAAGCGAAACCGACGCTCGACGCAGAGATCGGGCGGATCGGAAGCCCCTGGGCGGGAAACTAGGCTTGGTAGGTGGGGCGCGCGTTGAAGCGCAGCAGGCAACGGCCCAGCCGGATCTGGTCGCCGTTGCGCAGCCGGACGGAGCTGATGCGCCGCCCGTTCACGAAGGTGCCGTTGGTGCTGTTGAGGTCCCGCAAGTAGACCTGTGACGCGTCGAACACCTCGACGATGGAGTGCCGGCGCGACACGTCGCTGTCCCGGACGACCAGGTCAGTGTTCAGGCGCCCGATGAGGATCGACTCCTGGCTGAACCGGCGAATCGCGCCCTTGTCCGCGCCTTCGAGGATCTCCAGGCTGACCTGCACCGGCGGCGAGTCGTTCAGGCCCGCCATGAGCCCACCACCGAACTCGTCGGTCTGCTCCTCCTCGTAGGGGAGCGGCTCGTTGATGATGTCTTCGATCTGGTCGATGGACCCGAGGGCCTGCCGAACCGCCTGGGCCTGCTGACCGGTCAGCGTGCCGCCCCGCGGGACGTGGGGCAGCGTGAGATCGGAGTTGGAGCCTTCCGCGAGCAGGTCCGGCGGGCCCCCCACCTCGGACTCGTCGCCGCCCTGCACCTCGAACCGCATGCGGGTCTGGCCCACGCGCAGCTCGGTGTTGTGCCTCAGACGGGCCTCGAGCTTCACCTGCTCGTCCACGAACACGCCGTTCGTCGAACCGAGGTCCATCATGTACCACCCGCCACGCTCGTAGCTGATGATCGCGTGGATGGAGGAGACCTCCTTGTCGGCGACGATGAGATCGCCGACCTGACGGCCGATCACGGTCCGTCCCTGCTCCAGGGAGAACCGATCAGCTTTCCGCTCTCCCGAGAGGAAGATGAGCTCTGCCTTCGGCTGCAAGGAAGAACCTCCGGTCAAGCCGCCCTCGCGTGTCCCTGCGTCTGCGTGCATTTGCCTCCCCCGCCCGCAGCGAGGACGCTCGCGAGGGTAGCACAGAGAAGCATGGCGTTTCGCGCTCCAGGGTGTCGTCGCCGACGGACCATCCGGTCGGAAAAACCCTGCGCCGGGTCATCGCTGCGGGCCACCATTCAGTTTCGTACCGACGCCGCCTTCAGCAGCCGCTCGCACAGGGTCGGAAAGTCCACTCCCACCGCCGCAGCAGCCATGGGCAGGAGCGACGTGCCGGTCATTCCGGGGATCGTGTTGACCTCCAACACCCGCGGACCGCGGCCTCCCCCGGCCATCACGTCCACGCGGCACGAGGACAGACACCCCGTCAGCCGCGCGGCCTCCAGGCTGATCCGCTGCACCTGCTGCGTGAGGGCCTCGTCGATGCGGGCGGGCACGAAGTACTCGGTCATGCCCTTGGTGTACTTGCGCTCGAAGTCGAACCAGCCGTCCTTGGGGGCGATCTCCACCACCGGCAGGGCCTCGCCGGCCAGCACACCCACGGTGAGCTCCGGTCCGTCCAGCAGTTCCTCGATGAGGGCCCGCTGGTCGAGGGCCAGCGCCTGCTCCACCGCCTGGCCCAGGAGCGCCGGATCCGTGACCCGCGTCACGCCGAAGCTGCTGCCCTCCCGGACCGGCTTGACGACCCAGGGGCCCTCCACCGGCACGCTGCTGGCGTCGCAGGGGCCCGCGCCACGATGCCAGACGATGCCGCGGGGCACGGGAACGCCGTTGCCCTCGAGCAGGCGCAAGGTCGTCTCCTTGTCCATCGTGAGGGCGGCGCCGAAGACCGACGGGCCGGCGTAGGGAATGCCCATGCACTCCAGCAGCCCCTGGATGCAGCCGTCCTCGCCCCACTTGCCGTGCAGGACCGGAAACGCCGTGTCCACCCGCTCCGCGCGCAGGACCTGGTCGATGTCGCGGCCCACGTCGATCTCGACGACGTCGTAGCCCTTCTCACGGAGCGCCTCGGCCACCGCGTGTCCGGACTTGAAGCTGATGGCGCGTTCGCTGCTCAGGCCGCCCATCAGGACGCCCACGCGGCCCGGATCCCGCGGCTCGCTGGAGTGCTTCGGGTCAGTCATCGGTGCTGCTGCTCTCTGTGGGGCGTGCCGGTCGGCATGACCCAGGACACGGCGGAATGGTACTCAATTCCGCGTGCACGTCGTCCTGCTGCAATGCGAGCTCGAACACCGCCACCAGGCCCCCCATCTCGCCGGGGCGCTGTTCGCCTCCGACCTGCGGGGCGCGGGCCACCGGGTGCGTTGCGCTCTGGTGCACCCGTCGGCCCTGGACGAGGCGGCGGCGCGCTACGGGGACGCCGATCTGCTCCTGCTGGATTCGATCTTCCCCTTCGCGATGGTGCGGCGCCTCATGGAGGCCACCAGCGCTCGGGTCGTCGTCGGCGGGCACAACGCGCTGCAGCACGTCCTGCGGGGTCCCGCGACGATGGCGCTCGTGGGCGCGGCCCGGCGCACGCTGCCCCCCCTCGTGAGGGGACTCGAGCATGGCGCACCGCTGAACTCGCTGCCGGGGCTGTGGTTCCGCACGCCGGACGGAGCCCTGGACTGCGGCCCGGCGCCCGCCCGGACCAGCCCCTCCGCGGAGGTCACGCCGTTCACCCCCCACCTGGACTGGGACTACCTCGGGCCGCCGCGCGCGCCGGCCAGCAACCTGCGCGTGCCGTCGGTGGTGGCCGAGCTGGGCTGCGTGTGGAATCGCACCGCGCTGGGTCCCGGGGGCTTCTACGACGGGGTGCTGGCCCGGGCGCCGCAGATCGAGGCGACCCCCGCCGCCCAGGCGCGGCTGGACAGGGACTTCGTGGCCCGGGAGGGCGGCTGCACGTTCTGTACGTTCCGGTTCCAGGAGCGGCGGGGCCACGGCAGCGCGGCGAGCATCGACCTCGTCCTGGCCCAGGCCCGGGTCCTGCTGGCCGCCGGGGCGCGCGGGCTGTCGCTGCAGACCGAGCATCCCCTCCCCTGGCTCCCGGAGCTGCTCGACGCCCTGGCCGCCCACGGCCTCACGGACGTGATCGACGAGCTTCACGTGCGCACGATCCCGTGGCTGCTGCTCCGTCACGGAGCGGACCTGCGGCGCTCCATCGCGCGGGCCCGCGCCCACGGGGTGCAGCTGGTGCTGGCCCAGGTGGGGTTCGAGGGCTTCGACACGACCACCCTGGCGGTCTACAACAAGGGTCTCACGGCGGAGGACAACCGCGCCGCCGCTCGCCTGCTGGGCGCGTTGCACGCGGCGGAGACGCCGACCTTCCTGGGCACGGGGGGACACGGTCTCGTGCCCCTGCATCCATGGTCCACCCCGGAGTCGGTGCGCGACAACGTCCTGGCGTGCCGCGCCGACGCCCCATGGCTGCTGCCCTCGCTGACGCCGTTCGCTCGCATCGAGCTGTACAACGAGTGGACGCCGCTGTTCTGGAAGGCCGCGGACGAAGGCCTGGTGCGACCCGATCCCGACGCGTTCGGCTGGACCTGGGACTACGCCGACGCCCGCATGGGCGAGCTGTGCGCAGCGTCCGCCTCGATCCTGACCCGCAGTGGGCGCCCCGCGGACGTCCTGGTGGCGGTGGCCAACCTCATCCTGGACGAGCCGGATCCCCAGGCCCGCCGCGCGGCCTACCTCGCGCTGCGCGGTCTCTAGACCGCCACCCGGGCGGTCAGGCGCGGACTCACCACCGAGTTCGCCACGAAGGACTCCCGGGGCAGCCAGGTGCTGTCGAGCAACAGCGCCCGGTGCACGCACGAGCCAGCGCCGATGCTGACCCCCTCGCCGATGACGGTGGGGCCCCTCAGGATCGCGCCGTGGCCGATCTCGGCGCCCCACCCGACGATCACCGGACCGCCCGTGGGGTCGATGTCCACCTTGCCGATCTCGACCTCGGGCGCCACCCACAGCCGCTCGCCGCGCCGCTCCAGGCCCATGTCGTTGGCCGCCTTGGCGGTCAGGGGGCTGGACCCCAGGGCGTCGATGTTGGCGTGATACAGGGCGTAGCTGGTGTCGATCTCCACCACCCCGCGCTCGGGCTCGAACTCCGCGCAGGCGAGGCCGCGCTGGCGGCACAGCCGCGGCAGACGGGCCAGGGGGCGCGGCTGTGCGTCGTTGAGCAGCAGCCGCGAAAACACCGGAGCGGCGAACGCGAGGGCCGGCGGGCCGAAGGTGTACCGGCCCGGCCCCTGAAGGGCGGTGCCCCGGATCCAGGTCAGCGCGGCGCGGTCGGTCACGTGGCTGCGGATCAGGGCCCGCAGGTTCGGCAGGGGATCGAGGTTGGCCCGCATCATCAGCAGCGGCTCATCGAGCCGTCGCGCCGCCCGCGCCCTTCCCAGCACCTCGTGGACCGATCCCGCGAGGCGAAGCTTGTGGGCGACGACCGACTTGGCGAGGTCGAAGTCTTCCGCCACGTTCCGGTTCGTGACGAGGGTCACCTCGTTGAGGCCGAATGCGGCGAGCCAGCGCACCGTGCGGTCGATCAGGGGCTGATTCAGCATCGGCAGGAGGAACGCGGGCGACTCCGCCGCGAACGGGTAGCGCCGCAGGTCGTATTCAGCGTCCAGAAGGATGACGTGCACGAACACCTTCCCAGGGACCGTGGTCCCCTTGTCCCTCGTCGCCCCCCTCATTGTCCCTCGTCGGCCCCCTCAGGCCGACAACGGAGTCCCTCCATCCGTCAGTGTGTGGCCTCCGGGAGGTTCTGTCACCACAAGTTGGAAAACGTCCCATCCGGGTCATGAGAATCCCGGCCGCGCGACACGCGTTCAGACATTGCAGCCGACGAAAACGAGGCGTATCTTCCCGACCGCTGAATGAACATTCATTCATTGGAGTCTTTCATGACTTTCGAGATCAAGAAGGTCGCCGTGCTCGGCGCAGGCGTCATGGGCTCTGGCATCGCCGCTCATCTGGCGAACGCTGGCATCCCCTCCCTCATGTTCGACCTGGAGCGCCCCGACGCGCAGCGCATGGGGCTCCTCAAGGCGAAGCCCGCAGCCCTCCTTCACCCTGACCTCCTCGCGCTGATCGAGCCCTGCTCCTTCAAGACCGACCTCGCGCGGTACGCCGAGTGCGACTGGATCGTCGAGGTGGTGACGGAGCGGCTCGACATCAAGCGCAGCGTGTTCGCCGCGGTCCGGGAGCACATGAAGCCCGGCACCGTCGTGACCTCCAACACGTCGGGCATCCCCATCGCCGCGATGACCGAGGGCACCCCCGAAGAGTTCCGCAAGAACTTCTTCGTGACCCACTTCTTCAACCCGGTGCGCTACATGCACCTGTTGGAGCTGGTCAGCGGCCCCGACACGGACCCGGCCACGTTCGCCGCCTTCGCCGACTTCGGCGAGCAGCGCCTGGGCAAGGGCATCGTCGTGGGCAAGGACACGCCCAACTTCGTGGCCAACCGCATCGGCACCTACGGGATGATGGTGACGCTGCACAAGATGGCGAAGTACGGCATGAACGTGCCGCAGGTGGACAAGATCTTCGGCACGCCGCTGGGCCGCCCGAAGAGCGCCGTCTTCCGCACCGCGGACCTCGTCGGCCTCGACACCCTCGCCCACGTCGCCGCCAACTGCCGCGAGAACCTGCCCGACGACAGCTTCCGCGAGGCGTTCGAGCTGCCCACCTTCCTGCAGGCGATGCTCGACAAGAACATCCTCGGCGACAAGACCCGCGGCGGCTTCTACAAGAAGACGACCAACGCGGCCGGCAAGCGCGACATCCTCGCCCTGAACCTGGAGACGCTGGAGTACGAGACCCAGGAGGCCGTGCGCTTCGAGAGCCTCGGCGCCGTGCGCAACATCGAGGAACTCGGCCCGCGGGTGAAGGCCTTCCTCGCCCACGGCGACGTCGCCAGCAACTTCGCCTGGGACGCCACCGCCGACGTGCTGCTGTACAGCGCGCGGCTGCTCGGAGAGATCGCGGACGACGTGTCCAACATCGACCGCGCCATGCGGTGGGGCTTCGGCTGGGACCAAGGTCCCTTCCAGACCTGGGACTCCATCGGCCTCGCCGAGTCGGTCGCGCGCATGCGCGCCGAGGGCCGCGAGATCCCCGCGGTGGTCGACAAGGCCGTCGCCGCCGGCGGCTGGTACGGCCGGACGGACGGTCGCACGACCTGGTTCGACGCCCTGGGCGACGGGGGCTACAAGCCGGAGACCCAGCCCAAGAACGCCATCATCCTGGCGGACATCAAGGAGCGGGGCGCGATCGTGAAGGGGAACATGGGCGCGACGCTCATCGACCTGGGCGACGGCGTGCTCGGCCTCGAGTTCCACACGAAGATGAACTCCCTGGACGCCGACATCATCGGCCTGTACGGGGAGGCCCTGGACGAGCTGGACGGCGGCGACTGGAACTCGCTGGTGGTCGGCAACCAGGGCGCGCACTTCAGCGCGGGCGCCAACATCTTCATGGTCCTGGGCGCTGCCATGCAGCAGGACTGGGACCAGATCGAGCAGCTCACCGGGGGTCTGCAGAACACGCTCATGCGGGCAAAGCATCACCGCAAGCCGGTGGTGACGGCGCCCCATGGCATGACCCTGGGCGGCGGGCTCGAGGTCACCATGCACTCGGCGGCCACCCGGGCCAGCCGCGAGCTGTACTCCGGCCTCGTCGAGGTGGGCGTGGGCCTGCTGCCTGCGGGCGGCGGCTGCAAGGAGATGGTGTTCAGGCTGCTGGGCACCATCCCCGCCGGCGTGACCATGGAGACCAGCGCGATCCTGCAGCAGATCTTCTCCTACATCGGCATGGCGAAGGTCAGCGCGTCGGCAGAGGAGGCCCGCGACATGGGCATCCTGCGTCCGACGGACGGCGTGACGATGAACGCCGAGCTGCTCATCCGGGACGCCAAGCAGGTGGCCCTGGGGCTGTCGCGCTCGGGCTACGTGCCCCCGCGGCGCCGCAAGATCGCGGCCCTGGGCACAGCCGGCAAGGCGCAGCTCGCGGCGGGCATCTGGGGCTACGTGCAGGCCGGCATGATCAGCGAGTACGACGCGTACCTCGGCAACAAGGTCGCCCACGTGATCTCCGGCGGTGACGTGGCGCCCGGCACGCTGTGTGACGAGCAGCACTTCCTGGACCTGGAGCGCGAGGCCTTCGTGAGCCTGTGCGGCCAGGAGAAGACCCAGGCCCGGATCCAGCACATGCTCATGAAGGGCAAGCCCCTCCGGAACTGAGAACGAGCATCGGTACCCATCCACTGAAGCGAGCGCGACACGCAGCGCCCGAGGGCGCGCGCAGCGAGGGCCCCGGCCCGAGCGACGAGAAGGAGTGAGTGATGAGCTTCGACAAGTCCCCCCGTGACGCCGTGATCGTCTCCGCAGTGCGGAGCGCGATCGGCAAGGCGAAGAAGGGCACCCTCGCCCAGACCCGCCCCGACGACCTGATGGCCCAGATCATCGCAGCGGCCATCGCCCGCGTGCCCGGCCTGGACGGCGCTGCCGTCGAGGACGTGATCATCGGCTGCGCCACGCCCGAGGCCGAGCAGGGCCTCAACATCGCCCGCAACGCGGCCCTCATGGCCGGACTGCCGGACGAGGTCCCGGCGATGACGATCAACCGGTTCTGCAGCTCGGGCATCCAGACCATCGCCAACGCGGCGGAGCGCATTCGCGCCGGCTGGGCCGACATCATCGTGGCCGGCGGCGTCGAGTCCATGAGCCTGCTGCCCATGGGTGGCCACCACATCCTGCCCAACCCCGAGTTCGTCATCGAGCGGCCCGAGGCCTACGTGGGCATGGGGCTGACGGCCGAGCTCGTGGCCGAGCGGTACGAGGTGTCCCGCACCGATCAGGACGCGTTCGCCCTCGCCTCGCACGACAAGGCCCTGGCCGCCCAGGCGGCCGGCCGCTTCACCAGCGAGATCGCGCCGGTGATGGCAACGGTCTTCGGGGGGGACGGCCCGACCAAGGTCGCGTTCTCCGTGGACGAGGGCCCCCGCGCGGGCAGCACCCTGGAGGGGCTCGCCAAGCTCCGGGCTCCGTTCAAGACGGGTGGCTCGGTGACGGCCGCGACCAGCTCCCAGGTCAGTGACGGCGCCGCCGCGGCGGTGGTGATGAGCCGGGAGAAGGCCGAGGCCATGGGCCTGCCGATCCTCGCCACGCTCCGCATGTACTCGGTGGTCGGC